>NC_022657.1:7800476-8115595 GCF_000494755.1 Amorphoplanes friuliensis DSM 7358 | reverse complement strand
ACGTCCGGGCGGATGACGCCGGCGACCCGTGCGCGCTCCAGGAGCTCCATGCTCGCGCCGCCCAGCTCCCGGCTCAGCTCCAGCGTCTCCTCGCAGGCGTAGGTCGGTGTCGCCAGGACGGCCGCCAGACTCGGGTCCCTCAGCTGGCACTGCAGCGCGGCCCGCAGCAGGCCGGCCAGTCCCGTGGCGATGTCGGGCTCGGCGGCCGCCACGCGCGCCTGCGTCACCAGCGCCTCGAAACTCTCCGCCGCCATCGACTCCAGCAGCGCCTGCCGGGTCGGGAAGTGCCTGTACATCGTGCCGACACCGACGCCGGCCGCCTTGGCGATCGCATTCATCGGCAGGTCGGTGTCACCCGACACGAACGCCTCGCGGGCGGCGGCCACCATCCGCTCGCGCACGCGGGCGGAGTCTGCGCGCAGTGCCGCCGTGCTGGTCGTCGGAGCCATGTGATCCAGCCTATCAATCGGATAGATAATCCGTTCTCATGCTACGGTCTCCGCGTGGCGGATAAATAATCCGCTCTCGTTCGTTCCCGGAGGCACCGATGGCACTCGAGTTCCGCTTCGACGACATCCCCGACCAGACCGGCCGCACCGTGGTGATCACCGGTGCCAGCAGTGGCCTCGGCCTGATCGCGGCGCGCGAGCTGGCCGCCCGCGGCGCGACGGTGATCATGGCGGTCCGCGACACGGACAAAGGTCACCGCGTACGCGCCGGGCTGCGAGGTGACCTGGAAGTGCGCCACCTCGACGTCGCCGACCTGGACTCGGTCCGCGCGTTCTCCGCCGCACTGCATGAACAGGGGCGAACGATCGACGTGCTGCTCAACAACGCCGGCACCGGCGAACAGACCCGCCGGCTCACCCCGCAGGGCCACGAACGGGTCTTCGCCACCAACCACCTCGGCCACTACGCGCTCACCGGGCTGCTGCTCGACCTCTTCCGGCCCGATCGCGACCCGCGGATCGTCACCGTCGCGTCCAACTTCTACAGCCGCCTGCGGACCGGTCTCGACTTCGGCAACCTGCAGGGTGAGCGGTCCTGGTCGGCCGGTTCCGCGTACGTGCGGTCGAAGCTCGCCAACGTCCTCTTCGGAGCCGAGCTGGAGCGCCGGCTGCGGCGTACCGACAGCCCGGTGCGCAGCTTCCTCGCCCACCCCGGGATGGCCACCACGCCGATGCACGACTCGAACGCGGGACTGGCCCAGAAGGCCTTCGTGGCGATCGCCACACCGCTGTTGGCCCGCAGTGCCGAGCGGGGCACCGAGCCGATTCTCTTCGCGGCGACGAGCCCGGCCGCCGAGCCGCTGACCTTCCTCGGGCCGTCGATCCGTAAATGGGACTCCAAGGTGCATTTCGCCCCGCTGGTCCCGCCGGGTGACGACCTCGCCGCCGGCTCCCGGCTGTGGTCCGTGTCGGCCGACCTCACCGGCGTGCGGTACCTCGCGGACGACACGTCCCGGCTCATTCCCTGAACCCGTTGTGACGTCCGATATCGCCAGCCCGGCGGCGACACGGACAGCCCGGCCAGCGTGCGAGACTAGGTAACCATGAGCGACCCACGGACCACTCCGTCGATCTTCACCCGCGGTGCGGTCGACCTCGGTGCACTGCGCCCCGCGAACAAGCCCGCACCCGCGGGCCCCGCCGGGCCGGCGACGAGCGCCGCCCCCGCCCCGTCACCGGGTGGCGCACCGCCCGCGGTCATCGAGGTGACCGAAGAGAATTTCCAGACGACCGTGCTCGAACTGTCCATGACCACCCCGGTGATCCTGGACTTCTGGGCCGAGTGGTGCGAGCCGTGCAAGCAGCTCTCCCCGGTCCTCGAGAAACTCGCGGCCGAGGGCGCCGGCAGCTGGGTGCTCGGCAAGGTCGACGTGGACACCAACCCGCGGCTGGCCCAGGCGCTGCGCGTCCAGGGCATCCCGATGGTGATCGCGGTCGTGGGCGGCCAGCTCGTCGAGGGCTTCACCGGTGTGCTCCCCGAGGCCCAGGTCCGGCAGTACGTCGACGCGGTCCTCAAAGCCGGCGGTGTCGAGGTGGCAGCACCCGAGGACCCGCGCCTCGACGCGGCCGACGACGCCATGATGACCGGTGACCTCGACGCGGCCGAGGCGGCCTACAAGAAGATCCTCGCCGAGTCACCGCAGGACCACGCGGCGGAGTCGGGCCTGGCGCAGGTCGAGCTCTACCGCCGCATCACCGGTGTCGACGCCGAGAAAGCCCTGGCCAAGGCCGCTGCCGACCCCGACGACCTCGAGGCCCAGCAGCTCGCCGCCGACATCGAGGTGCTCAGCGGGCAGGCCCCGGAGGCGTACGACCGGCTCGTCTCGGCCGTCAAGCGGTCCAGCGGTGAGGAGCGGGACGCCGTCCGCAAACATCTTCTGTCACTCTTCAACGTGGCCGGACCCGACGACCCGGCCGTGGCGAGCGCGCGGCGCGCGCTGGCCAGAGCGCTCTTCTAGGCAAGGTTCGGGGGCTCCATGCGCCGCATAGCCGTGCTCGACGCACCGTCCAACCTCGGCCTGCGCCCGCCGACGCCGACCTCGGTGCCGGGCTGTGCCAAGGCGCCCGGAGCCCTCCGCGACCACGGCCTGCTGCGCCGCCTCGACGCCCGCGACGCCGGCTGCCTGACCCCGCCCCGGTACGACCCGGGCGACTGGCGGCCGGGGGACGGCGTCAGCCACGCGTCGGAGATCTCGGCGTATTCGCGCAAGCTCGCCGACCGCATCGGGGCGATCCTCGACCAGGGCGAGTTCCCGGTCATCCTCGGCGGCGACTGCTCGATCGTCCTCGGCTCGGCCCTCGCCATGCATCGCCTCGGCGAAGCCGTCGGCGGCCGCATCGGCCTGGTCTTCGTCGACGGCCACTCCGACTTCCGCCACCCCGGCAACGCCTCGTACGTCGGCGCGGCCGCCGGCGAGGACCTCGCCCTGGTCACCGGCCGAGGCCAGCACGACCTGGCAGCCATGGAAGGCCGCCGCCCGTACTACCGCGACATCGACGTGGTCGTGATGGGCATCCGCGCCCAGGACGAATACCGCCTCGACCTCCAGGCCGCCGGCATCGTCACCCGCCCGGTCCCGACCCTCCGCGCGGAGGGTGCCGCCCGCAGCGCCCAGTGGGCCCGCGACCAACTGGTCGACTGCGCGGGCTACTGGGTCCACGTAGACGTCGACGTCCTGGACCCGGCGGTCATGCCCGCGGTGGACGCTCCGGAGCCCGGCGGCATCGCGTTCCCCGAGCTGGAACTGCTCCTCTCGGGCCTGGTCGAATCCCCGCACTGCCTCGGCGTCGAAATCACCGTCTTCGACCCCGACTACGACCCCGACGGCGCCTACGCGGAAGAAATCACCTCCACGATCGTCGCCGGCCTGAAAGCGGCCCACACGGTCGACGCCCGCCCGGACCTGGTCGCCGCCCGCCGCGACCTGGCCGGCCCCGGACGCCTCGGCCCGGGCCGCCTCAGCACCCCACCAGCCGCGGCCGTCGAGGAACGGCGCGCAGCTGCCGCCCGCGACGACATCCGCCTGGCCGCGGCCGGCATGTCGAGCGGGCCGGGGGAGGTCGCTCTCCCGGCGGCAACCCTGCAAGCGGTCGAAAACGCACCCTTCCCAGCCGCCGAGTTCTTCCCGGGCGCCACCGCCTCAGACCCTGCCGACTCCGACCCTGCCGCCACTGCCTCAGACCCTGCCGACTCCGAACCCGTTGCCGGCGTCTCAGGCCGTGCCGACTCCGAACCCGTTGGTGGCGTCTCAGACCGTGCCGACTCGGAGTCCGAGTCCGAGCACGCCGCCGCCGATCTCGACCCGCAAGCGGCCGACACGCCCGAACCGCTCGCCGACAGCGACCATCCGGCACTCGAAGACCCGGACGCCGCCCTCACCGTGCCGGACGCCGCCCTCGCCGTGCCGGACGCCGCCCTCGCCGTGCCGGACGCCGCCCTCGCCGTGCCGGACGCCGCCCTCGCCGTGCCGGACGCCGCCCTCGCCGTGCCGGACGCCGCCCTCGCCGTGCCGGACGCCGCCCTCGCCGTGCCGGACGCCGACCTGGACGATCCGGACGCTACAGTCGACGACCTGGAAGAAGCCGACGAGCAGGCGAAGGCGCTCGCTGCAGACGCCGGACCGATCGACTCCGAGCCGGTCGACTTCCATGAGCAGCCCAGCAACGAGCTCGCGGAACACGATGCCGCGGATCATGAGCCGCCGGGCGCCGAGCCTGTCGGTCACCAGCCGGCGGATGCAGGCCCAGACGATCATGACCTGACCGACCAAACCGCGGACGATCGTGAGCTGCCTGATCAAGTCCTGGTTGCCCTGGACAGGCTGGCCCACCAGTACCCCGTCCATCCCAGCGTGGTCGGCCAGTACCCCGTCCATCCCAGCCCAGCCGATCACGACCACTCCGGTCCGGCCGATCACTACTACGACCACGTCCATCCGGGCTGGGCTGATCAGGACGCCGTCCATTCCGGCCTGGCTGATCAGGACCCCGACCACCCCGGCCCGGCCGATCAGGTGCTGGGCGGCGGCGAGCTCGTGAACCACGGGCTCGAGGACCACGGGTCAGTCGTGCACGAGCCTGCCGACGACGAGCCGGCGAACAGCGAGTCGGCCGATGACGAGCTGCTGGACCACACCTCCGTGGATCATGAGACTGACGGTGCCGAGCGTGCCGATGTCGAGTCCGCCGATCACGAGCAGGCCGACACCAACCTGGGTCATCCCGTGGAGGCCGACCACGATCCGGCCGGTCACCAGCCGGTGAGCCACGAGTTCGATGACCACGAGTTCGAGGACCACGAGTTCGAAGGCCACGGGTCCGCGGACCATGCGACTGTTGCCATCGAGCCCGACGATCCCCAGCCTGCAGACATCGAACCGACCGACATCGAGCCGGCCGATCAGACGCCGGCCGATCAGGAGCGCGCCGATCAGGAGCGCGCCGATCAGGAGCCCGTCGGCCAGGAGCTCGCCGAAGGGACGCCGACCGGCCAAGAGCGCGCCGATCAGGAGTCTGCTGGTCAGGAGCCGGCCGATCAGGAGCCGGCCGATCAGGAGGCTGTCGGGCGCAGCGAGCGTGACCGCTGGTCCGAGCGCAACCTGGTGACGGCCGACCACGCAGAACACGACGGCTACGACCCCGAGCAGGACGATTCCGTCGTGCGGACGGCGCCGCGGCCGCTCGGTTCGGCGCCGCTGCTCGATTCGAAGCCGTTGCCCGCCACCATGCCCGGGATGTTGCGTCCGCGCGCGGTGGAGGAGTTCAGCTTGCCGGCGCAGCGGCCCGCGTTCGAGATCGGGCCGGAGCAGCCTGCCGACCTCGGGTGACCCTACTTGTTCAGGGTTCGGAGGAAGCGTTCGGCGATCGGGACGGCTGCCTCGGCGCCGGCGCCGCCCTTCTGGACCATGACCGCGAAGGCGATGTCGCCCTGCCAGCCTACGAACCAGGCGTGAGTTTCCTCTTCGCCGTCCTTGAACTCGGCCGTGCCGGTCTTGCCGGACACGGGCTTGCCGGGGACGTCGGCGAGGCCGTCTCCGGTGCCCTTGGTGACCACCTCGCGCATCATCGTGCGGAGGGGCTGGACCGATGATGCTTCGAGGGCGGGGCCGTCGGCGAGGGGGGATGCCGGGGCCGGGTCGACGACGAGTTTCGGCTGCTTGAACTGGCCGCGGGCGACCGCCGCGGTCGCGCCGGCCATCGCCAGCGGGCTGACCGCGGTTGCGCCCTGGCCGAAGGTGGCTGCGGCGAGTTCGGTGGGGCTGCCGGCCGGGGAGATCTTGCCGCTGAACGCGTCGGCGCCGAGGTCCCACTTGGCGCCGAGGCCGAGTTTGGCCGAGGCGTCCTGGAGGCCGTCCGCGCCGAGTTTCGGGGCGACGTTGACAAAGGCGGTGTTGCACGACTTGGCGAAGTCGGTGCGGAACGGGACCGAGCCGAGGACCATGTTGTGGGAGTTCTTGAACTCGCGGCCGTCGACCTTCTTGGTCTTGGGGCAGTCCACCTTGCCGTCGAGGGTGACGGCTTTCTTGTCGAGCAGGCCCAGGGTCGAGACCATCTTGAACGTGGAGCCGGGCGGGACCTGGCCGGTCATGGCCGTGTCGACACCGGCGCCCTCGGGGCCGTTGGAGACGGCGACCACGCTGGAGTCGCTGATGCGGATGGCCACGAGCGCGCTCGGCTGCTTTTCGCCCGCAACGGCCGCGTCGGCGGCGTTCTGCGTGGTGACGTCGAGCGTCGTCTTGATCGACTTGCCGGCGACGGGCTCGGTGCTGAACAGCTGGGTGTCCTCGACGTCGTCGTCGGGGGTCTTGCGGGAGATCACCACGGCCTGGCCGGGGGTGCCGCGCAGCTGGCGGTCGTAGCGTTCCTGCAGGCCGCTGTGACCGACGAGGTCACCGTCGCTGAGCACGTCCGGGTTGGTGTCGAGGTCCTCGCGGGTCGCGACGTCGACCGTGCCGAGCAGGGCGCGGGCGAACTGGCGGGTGGGCGCGAGCTCCCGTTTGGCCTCCTGGAAGACGGTGCCCTGCAGTGCGCGTACGCGATTGCGGATCTTGTTGTAGTCGGGGCGGCGCAGGGTCACGACGTCGATGAAGGCGCCGTCGTCGGTGGCGTTCTTGATGCGTTCGCTCAGGGCCTTGGGGTCGATGTCGACCTTGATGGTCTTGAGAGCGGCACCCAGGTCCTTGAGGAGGGCGGGCTCGTCGGTGATCCGCAGGGGTGTCACGCCGACGATGACGACGTCGCGCTCGGTGACGATGGGCTTGTTGTCGGCGTCGAGGATGTCGGCCCGGTCGGCGCCCTTGCGACGCAGGCCGAGCGCGTCGCCGGTGGTCAGCTCGCTGTGCACGATCGACGGCTCCCACACCACACGCCAGCCGTCACTGTCACGCTTGGTGAGGCGTACCGTGCTCTGGTAGGACCAGGAGCCACCGCCGGGGAGGGTCCAGTCGACCTTCACCGGGCCGGAGGCGATGTCGCCGGTTTCCTTGGGCTTGCCCTCCGCGGCGAGCAGCACCGACGACTTCTTGAGGTCGCCGGAGAGGGCCTGGAGCTGGGTGAGGACCTCGTTGGCGGAGATCTTCGCGCCGTCGGCGGTGACAAAGCCGACCTTGGTCAGATCTCCGGCGCGCCAGCCGTCGAGGAACGCCCCGAGGGTCTGGTCGGGGCCGTCCGGGCTCGAACAGGCGGTGACGCCGCCGGCCATGAGCAGCAAGGAAGCCAGTGCGGCCACACCCCGTCCGGCCAGTGCTGTGCGGCGCATGAAGTCACCCTCCCCGGGCAAGATTCGAGAAAACCTACGGAACGGTAACCGCACTCCGCCCGCCGCGTTGCCCCATGGTGGGTGAGATGTAGCAAATTCGGTGTCGGATCTTTATCCCGCACCCCGGGTGTGCCCGTCGTGTCGGAGGCACGCTCTAGGCTGATGGCCGACACGTCGAACCCACAATGCCGTGGGTGAGGGGAGCGCTGGGTTATGGCTGTCGCCGATGAGGCAGCGATCGAATCCGATCCGGAGCTCGACTTCGGTCCCGGTCCGGGGCTGGCCCTGACGGGCCGGTTGGGGACCTCCGACGACGAGCTCGACGAGCCGTTGCCCAATGCCGAGCGCCTGGTGGCGCAGGCGGTGGCACTGGCCGGCGAGGATCACACCACCGCGTCGCTGGTGGGCCGGTTCTGGCGCTTCGCGCCCGACGAGGAGCTGGTCGGTTACACGGCTGCCGAGATGCATGCTGCGGCAGTTGCGCACCGTGAGCTGGCGGCGACGCGGCTCCCGGGGCAGCTGCGGCTCGACATCAGCGCGCCGGACCAGCTCGAGCCCCACACGGTGATCTCGATCGTCACCGACGACATGCCGTTCCTGGTCGACTCGGTCACCGCCCTGCTCACCGCCCACCAGCTCGACGTGCATCTGCTGGTGCACCCGCTGATCGTGGTCCGCCGCCGGGAGACCGGCGAGCTCGGGCAGGTCGAGGCCGACGTGGAGCCCGACGACGCGATCGACGGCGACCTGGTCGAGAGCTGGATCCGCGTCGAGATCGACCCGGTCCGCAAGGCCGAGGCCCGTGAGCAGCTCAGCCAGGAGCTGTGCCGGGTGCTGACCGACGTGCGTGACGCCGTCGACGACTGGCCGCGGATGCGCCAGCGGGCGGTTGTCATCGCCGACGAGCTGGCCGCCGCGCGGGGTTCCGACCGCAAGCTGCCGGTGCCCGACAAGGACGTCACCGACTCGATCGAGCTGCTCAAGTGGCTGGCGCACGACCACTTCACCTTCCTCGGTTACCGCGAATATCACCTCGACGGTGACGTGCTCAACGCCGTGCCGGGCAGTGGGCTGGGCATCCTGCGCGGTGACAACAGCACCCCGCGCAAGCTGTCCTCGATGGCCCCGGAGGCGCACCAGCGTGCCCTGGAGAAGCGCCTGCTGGTGATCACCAAGGCCAACTCCCGGGCCACCGTGCACCGGTCGGCCTATCTGGACTACATCGGCGTCAAGGTCTTCAACGAGTCCGGTGAGGTCGTCGGCGAGCGCCGCTTCCTGGGCCTGTTCTCCAGCTCGGCCTACCGCACCAGCGTCCGCGAGCTGCCGGTCGTCCGCCGCAAGGTCATGGAGGTGCTGGACCGCTCCGGCCTCTCTCCGCGGGGTCACTCCGGCAAGGACCTGCTGCAGATCCTCGAGACCTATCCGCGTGACGAGCTCTTCCAGATCAAGACCGATGATCTGTACGAGGCAGTGGTCGGCGTCCTGCGCATGGCCGGCCGCCGCCAGTTGCGGCTGTTCCTGCGCCGTGACGGCTACGGCCGTTTCATCTCGTGCCTGATCTACCTGCCGCGAGACCGGTTCACCACCGCCAACAGGCAGAGCATGCAGGAGATCCTGCTCCGCGAGCTCAACGGCATCGGCGTCGACTACACGACCCGGGTCACCGAGCGGATGCTCGCGCGGGTGCACTTCATCGTGCGCACCGACCCGGCCGACCCGCCGGGTGCCGTCGACCCCAACACCCTGGCCGAGCTGCTCGCCGACGCGACGCGCATGTGGGACGACGACTTCTCCCTGGTGCTCGAGCGCAAGCTGGGGGAGGAGCCCGCCAAGGACCTCTTCCACCGCTACTCGATCGGCTTCCCGGACAGCTACAAGGACGGCCACACGCCGTACGAGGCGGTGCAGGACATCGCGAAGCTGGAGCTGCTGGAGGAGACCGGCCAGCTCGAGATGCACCTCTACCGCAAGCGCCACGTCAACCGCGAGGGTTGCGCCGAGCCCGACGACGCCGACGTCCGGTTCAAGGTCTTCCGGTACGGCGAGCCGATGATGCTCTCCGCCGTCCTGCCCGTGCTGCACTCGCTCGGCGCGCAGGTGGTCGACGAGCGGCCGTACGAGGTGCGCCGCCCCGACGGCACCGTCTATCTCTACGACTTCGGTCTGCTGCCGCCCGCCTCGCACCGCGAGCTGTCCGAGGTGCGTCCCCAGGTGGAGAACGCCTTCGCGGCCGCGTGGCGGGGCGAGGCCGAGGTGGACGGCTTCAACGAGCTGGTGCTGCGGGCCGGGCTGACCTGGCGTCAGGTCGTGGTGCTCCGGGCGTACGCGAAATATCAGCGGCAGACCGGCAACGTCTTCTCCCAGCGGTACGTGGAGTCGACCTTCATCGCCTATCCGGAGATCGCCGGACTCCTGGTGCAGCTCTTCGAGGTGCGTTTTTCGCCCCGGCTGGAGCTGGTCGAGGAGGAGCGGGAGCGTCGTGGCGCCGACCTGGCCGAGCAGATCACCACACTGCTCGACGACGTCGACAGCCTCGACCAGGACAGGATCCTGCGGTCCTACCTGACGCTGATCCAGGCCACGCTGCGCACGAGCTTCTTCCAGCGCGGCGCGGACTCACGGCCCAAGTCGTACGTCGCGTTCAAGCTGGACCCGCAGGCCATCCCGGACCTGCCGGCACCCCGCCCGAAGTACGAGATCTTCGTCTATTCGCCCCGCTTCGAGGGTGTGCACCTGCGGTTCGGTGCCGTCGCCCGGGGTGGCCTGCGCTGGTCCGACCGTCGTGAGGACTTCCGCACCGAGGTCCTCGGCCTGGTCAAGGCGCAGATGGTGAAAAACGCCGTGATCGTGCCGGTCGGTGCCAAGGGCGGCTTTGTGCTCAAGCAGAAGCCGGGCGACCGTGACGAGGCCGTCGCCTGTTACCGCCTCTTCATCGGCGCGCTGCTCGACGTCACCGACAACATCCACAGCGGCAAGATCGTGCCGCCGGTCGACGTGGTCCGGCACGACAGCGACGACCCCTATCTGGTGGTCGCGGCCGACAAGGGCACGGCGACGTTCTCGGACATCGCCAACGAGATCTCGGTGAGCAAGGACTTCTGGCTCGGCGACGCGTTCGCCTCCGGGGGCTCGGCGGGCTACGACCACAAGAAGATGGGCATCACCGCGCGTGGTGCGTGGGAGTCGGTCAAGAAGCACTTCCGCGACCTGGGCACCGACACGCAGTCGCAGGACTTCACGGTGGTCGGCGTCGGTGACATGTCCGGCGACGTCTTCGGCAACGGCATGCTGCTCAGCGAGCACATCCGGCTGGTGGCCGCGTTCGACCACCGGCACATCTTCCTGGACCCCGAGCCGGACGCCGCCACCTCGTACGCCGAACGCCGCCGCCTGTTCGACCTGCCGCGCTCGTCCTGGGCCGACTACGACGCCGCGCTGATTAGCGCGGGTGGCGGGGTCTATCCGCGGACGGCGAAGTCGATCCCGGTGTCACCGCAGGTCCGGGCCGCGCTCGGTCTCGGCGACGCGACGGCCGTGAGTCCCGCGGATCTGATGCGGGCCATCCTCACCGCGCCGGTCGACCTGCTCTGGAACGGCGGCATCGGCACCTACGTCAAGGCGACCGCCGAGACGCACGCCGACGTCGGCGACAAGACCAACGACCCGATCCGGGTCAACGGCGCCCAGGTGCGGGCCAAGGTCGTCGGCGAGGGCGGCAACCTGGGCCTCACCCAGCGCGGACGCATCGAGTACGCCCGCACGGGCGGCCCGCAGGACGAGACCGGCACCGGGCACGGCGGCCGCATCTTCACCGACTTCATCGACAACACGGCCGGTGTCGACTGCTCCGACCACGAGGTCAACATCAAGATCCTGCTCGGTGGTGCGGTGACCGACGGCGAGATGACCGTCCCCGCCCGCGACGAGCTGCTGGCGGCCATGACCGACGAGGTCGCCGCGCTGGTGCTCCGCGACAACTACGAGCAGGCCACGGCGCTGGGCAACGCCCGCTCGCAGGCGCACTCCCTGCTCCCGGTGCACCGCCGCATGCTGATCACCCTCGAGCAGTCGGGCCAGCTCAACCGCGAGCTCGAGGCGCTGCCGACCGACAAGGAGCTGGCCGCCCGGTACGACGCCGGCGAAGGACTCACGGCACCCGAGTTCGCGGTGCTGCTGGCGTACGTGAAGATCTCGCTCGAGAGGCAGGTCCTCGCCGACGTCCTGGTCGACGAGGAGTGGACCAACGGTGTCCTCGCCCGCTACTTCCCGACGCCGCTGCGCGAGCGGTTCGGCGCCCGCATGGCCGGGCACCGCCTCCGCCGCGAGATCATCTCCACCGCCCTGGTCAACGAGGTCGTCAACCGCGGCGGCACCTCCTTCGTCTTCCGGGCGATGGAGGAGAGCGGGGCGTCCGCCGCCGACGTGATCCGGGCGTACGTCGTGATCCGCGACGTCTACGGTCTGCCCGACCTGTGGGCCGCGGCCGAGAAGCTGGACAACAACGTCCCGACACCGGCGCAGACCTTGGTCTACCTGGAGACGCGCCGCCTCCTCGACCGGGCCGTGCGCTGGCTGGTCAGCAACCGCCGCTCACCGATCGACGTGGCCGGCGAGATCGCCCGGCTGCGCCCGGGTGTCGACGCGCTGCTCCAGCAGCTCCCGACCGTGGTCATCGGCAAGGAACGCAGCTCCCTGGAGAACCACATCGAGATGCTGGCCGAACGCGGCATCCCGGAAGGGCTGGCCGAGTCGGTCTCTCGTGTGGTCTACAGCTTCGGCCTCCTCGACATCCTCGAGACGGCCGCGGCCACCGATCACGCGCCGACCGAGGTGGCAAAGGTCTACTTCGTCATCTCGGAACGCTTCCAGATCGACGTCCTCCTGTCGCACATCTCCCGCCTCCCCCGCGGCGACCGCTGGCAGACCCTCGCCCGCATGGCCCTGCGCTACGACCTGTACGCAGCGCTGGCCGGCCTGACCGCCGAGGTCCTGCAGTCGACGTCCGCGGAGGCCACCCCGGAGGACCGCGTCTCCGAATGGGAGCAGGTCAACGCCGCCTCGATGGCCCGCGCCGGCAACGCCATGGGCAACGTGGAGGAGTCACCCGCCGACCTGGCCGCCCTGTCGGTCCTCCTGCGCCAGATCCGCACCCTGGTCAAGACCTCCGCAGCCGGCTGATCCCGAACGACGCCCGGCCGGGAAGGCCGGGCGTCAGCGGGGTTTGATGTCCTCGTCCAGGAACTTGGTGATGGCCTGGGCGACGCGGGCCGGCGCGCTGCGTTCCGCGTTGTGGCCCTGGCCGTGCATCAGGAGGCGGCGCGTGCGGGGCAGGGCCTGCTCCAGCGCGTCGAGGCGTTCGGCCAGATGCCGGGGGGATCGGTCGCCGCCGAGGAGCAGGATCGGCAGGTCGAGGTCGGCGTAGGCGGGCAGCCGGACGCCGAGGGCGTCGATCGCGTCGTTGTCGTCGAGCTGGCGGATGACACGGCGGCGGTATTCCGGGTGGCGGCCCACGAAGGCGCCCGCGAACCAGGCCATCGGTGCGGGCAGGCGGACCACGTCGCGCAGGAAGATGGTCAGGGCGCGGCCCGGTTTGCCGGCGGCGATGGCTGCGTGGGCCGGCACGAGTTTGGGGCCGCCGAGGGGTTCGCCGATCACGGTCGGCGGTTCGTAGAGGACGGCGCCCGTGTAGGCGTCCGGGTCGGCGGCCATGGCCTCCAGTGCGAGGACCGCGCCGGACGAGTGGCCCACCAGCAGCGGTCGTCCCAGCTCACCCGCGACCGCCGCGACGTGGGAGACCTCTTGGGCCATCGTGACCGGGCGGGGAAGGTCCAGACGGTATTGGCGGCGGTGCAGCCGTACCGTGCGGAAGCGGTCGTGGAGCAGGTCCGTGACCGGCCGCCAGGCGCTCGGATCACCCATGCCGCCGTGGATGACCAGGATCGGTGTGCCGCGACCCTCATCCTCCGCCCACGCTTCGGTGCCGTCGTCGGTCATGACCTTCATGGCATCCTCCTTAGCAGCGCTAAGGAAAACTTAGCATTGCTAAGGTGACGTCGTGAAGGGCTTGACGCGAGAAGTGCTCATCGATGCCGGGCTGCGGCTCCTCGACGAGGTGGGTCTGGACGGACTCACCGTTCGCCGGTTGGCGACCGAGCTGGGCGTGCAGTCGCCGGCGCTCTACTGGCACATCCGCACCAAGCAGGAGCTGCTCGACGGCATGGCCAACGCGATCATCCTGCGCGCCGGGATGGGGCCTCCGCGCGACGACGAGAGCTGGCAGGAATGGCTGGCCCGGCGCGCGCGGGCGTACCGGAAATCCCTCCTGGCCAGCCGCGACGGCGCGCGGGTCGTGTCCTCGGCCGTGCGGGGCGGTGACTCCACGCGGCATTTCGAGGAGGAGCTCGCGGCGATGGTCGCGCGGGGGTTCACGCCGTTGCAGGCGCTGCGGACGATCACCGCGCTGAGCCACTACATCACCGGGCAGGTGCTGCAGGAGCAGGCCGTTGTGCGCGGTGAGCGGCCCGACCTCAGTGAACTGCCGACGCTGGCCGCCGCGGTGCGCGCGGGAAGCCCGATGGGCGACGACATGTTCGAGTACGGATTGGCGATCCTCATCACGGGCACCGAAGTCTCCCTGGGTACCCCCGAGGGGTATAAGCTGGCCCCATGACGCAGCAGATCGAGTTGGAGATCGGTGGCATGACGTGTGCCGCCTGCGCCAACCGCATCGAGAAGAAGCTCAACCGTCTCGAGGGCGTCACCGCGACCGTCAACTACGCGACCGAGAAGGCGCGCGCCACGGTTCCGGCGGGGCTCAGCGCAGCCGACCTCATCGCCGTGGTGGAAAAGACGGGTTACACCGCCGCCGAGCCGAAGGCCGAGCCTGTTGCCGAGGCGCAGCGGGCCGACCCGTTGCGCACCCGGCTGCTCGTGTCGGCCGCGCTGAGCGTTCCGGTGATCGTGCTGGCCATGGTCCCGGCCTGGCAGTTCACCTACTGGCAGTGGCTGTCGCTGACGCTGGCCGCGCCGGTTGTCGTCTACGGCGGCTGGCCGTTCCACCGGGCGGCGTTCGTCAACCTCCGGCACGGCGCCGCCACCATGGACACGCTCGTCTCGATCGGCACCCTCGCGGCGTTCCTCTGGTCGTTGTGGGCGCTCTTCCTCGGTGACGCCGGCGTGCCCGGCATGACGCACCCGTTCGAGCTGCGGGCCGGTTCGCAGGGTGACGCCCTCTACCTCGAGGCGGCGGCCGGTGTGACCGCGTTCCTGCTGGCCGGGCGTTATGCGGAGGCCCGGGCCAAGCGCCGGGCCGGTGACGCTCTGCGGTCGCTGCTGGCCCTCGGCCCCAAAACCGTCACCCTCGCCGACGGCCGCGAGATCCCGGCCGACAAGCTTCAGGCGGGCGACACCTTCCTGGTACGCCCGGGTGAGAAGGTCGCCACCGACGGCACGGTCGTCGACGGCGCTTCCGCACTCGACCAGAGTCTGCTCACCGGTGAGTCCGTGCCGGTCGAGGTGGCCGCGGGTGACCCGGTGACCGGTGGCACGGTCAACGCCGGCGGACGCCTGGTCGTGCGCGCGACCAGGGTCGGTGCCGACACGCAGCTCGCCCAGATGGCCCGCCTCGTCGAGGAGGCGCAGAACGGCAAGGCCGCGGTGCAGCGGCTCGCCGACCGCATCTCCGGAGTTTTTGTCCCGGTGGTGATCGCGCTGGCCGCGGCGACGCTGGGCTACTGGCTCGGCACCGGCCAGGGCACGACGGCCGCGTTCACCGCCGCCGTCGCCGTCCTGATCATCGCGTGCCCGTGCGCGCTCGGCCTGGCCACACCGACCGCGCTGCTGGTCGGCACCGGTCGCGGCGCCCAGCTGGGCATCCTCATCCGCGGTGTGGAGGCGCTCGAGTCGACCCGGCGCGTGGACACGATCGTGCTCGACAAGACCGGCACGGTGACGACCGGGACGATGACGGTGTCGTCGATCGTGCCCGAGCCCGGTCAGGACGCCGACGAGCTGCTGAGGCTGGCCGGTGCCGTCGAGGCCGCGTCCGAGCACCCGCTCGGCCGGGCGATCACCCGCGCCGCCGCCGCGAAGGGCTCGCTTCCTCCGGTGAGTGACTTCCGGGCGACCGCAGGTGTCGGTGTGCGCGGCGTGGTGGACGGCGCCGAGGTGGAGATCGCCCGGGGCACGGGCGACACCGCCGAGACGTGGGTCGAGGTCCGCGTCGACGGCACGGCCCGGGGCCGCCTGGCGCTCTCCGATTCGGTACGCCCGACGAGCGCCGCCGCAGTCCGCAGTCTCCGCGCGCTGGGCCTCGAACCGATCCTGGTCACCGGCGACGCGCCCGCGGTGGCCGAGGCCGTCGCCGCCCAGGTCGGCATCACCGAGGTCATCGCCGGTGTGCTGCCCGCGGGCAAGGTCGACGTGGTCAAGCAGCTCCAGGCCCGGGGCAGGTCCGTCGCGATGGTCGGCGACGGTGTCAACGACGCGGCCGCGCTGGCCCAGGCCGACCTCGGCGTGGCGATGGGTGCGGGCACCGACGTGGCGATCGAGGCGTCCGACCTGACCCTGATGCGCGACGACCTCACCGCGGCCGTCGACGCCGTACGCCTGGCTCGCCGTACCGTGACGATCATTCGGGGGAATCTGTTCTGGGCCTTCGCCTACAACGTGGCGGGTCTGCCGCTGGCGGCTGCGGGCCTGCTCAACCCCATGATCGCCGGCGCCGCGATGGCCTTCAGCTCGATCTTCGTGGTCGCCAACAGCCTGCGCCTCCGCCGCTTCAAGGCTGCGGCGCCGCAGAGGTAGGCGGCAGTGTGAGCCGGGCGCCTCAGCCCGATGATTGCTCCCGAAATCATCGGGGCGCCCGGCTCACCATCCGTGCCGCGGGGGAATTCGGACCGGTCCCGAGGTCCGAAGCCCTGCGACATCCCCAGATCCACCTGCAGAGGTAACGCTACGTGGCGACTGGTGCACCGCGGAAGCGCTCGGTACGCGAATTGGCCGAACGGTTGGCCGGTCGTGAGCGACAGATCCGGCTATCGGCGCACACCAGGGCGGAAAGCGCCGCATTCTGATCCGGTCGGCTCATCAGCCGACTACTCAAAGTGAGGAAGGTTAAGAGTGCGGAGAGTGATCAGTCGCGCCGGATCGAGTCGATCAGGGCGAGGATCTGCCGCAGCGCCGGCCGCAGCACGCGCAGGCGCGAGAGAGCGACGAGCCGGTCGACCAGCGGCACGATGCCGTCGATCAGCCGCCGCGTGCGCCGCTGCTCGGGGGAGTGGTCGTAGACCCAGAAGAGGACCACGCCCATCCAGCTGAGCCAGAGGAGCTCGGGGAGCTCCTTGCGGAGTTCGGGGTCGACCTTTGCGGACGAGCCGTCGACCACGTCCCGGAAGATCGAGATCGCCGCCTCGCGGGCCGGTGACGACTCCCGCGAGAACGGGCTCAGCGGTGACGACGGCTCCGCCGCGGACTTGAAGAACGTGGCCGCGAACGAGTGGTACGGCTCGTTGACGTCGATGCCGGCGTGCAGCACCCCGCGCAACCGGGCGGCGAAGTCCTTCTCGTTCGCCAGCACCGGCTCGGCCGCGACCCGGTGCGCGGCCTGGTTGCGGTCGTAGAACCCCTGGATCAGGTGTTCCTTGGAGTCGAAGTAGTAGTAGGCGTTGCCGACCGCGACCCCGGCCTCCTTGGCGATGGCCCGCATCGTGGTCTCGGTGTAACCGCGCTCCCGGAACAGCCGCAGTGCGGTCTCGAGGATCAACTGCCGGGTCTGCTCACCCCGGGCCCGCCGCGGCTTCTCCACGCCCGGGTCGCCTTCGACAGCCGCCGGCGTTTTGGCCTCGGGCGCCGCGGGGCTCGCGCCGGGCTCGTCGGCGGGGGAGTCAGCGGCAGCGGTCGTCACACACGTCACCGTAGTCGCCTGCCCGCGTCGATTGCCGGACGGCCGCGGCCGCGGCGATGAAGCGTCGTGCGGCGGGCAGCAACCGCGGCGACCCCAGCCGCTCGGCCATCCCGCGATAGTCGGTCAGCGCCCACAGGCACGCCAGCCACGCACCGTCCGACACGTACACCAGGCCACCGTCGGTGATCACGGTCAGATCGCGCAGGGTCGCGGCATGGTCCAGGCCGGGGAAGCGCCGCCGGGCGTCCGCCGATCCGGCCGGGACGAACTCCAGGGGTACGAGCTGGTCGCGGCTCTCCAGCCAGTGGTGTGCGGTGCGGCAGATCGGGCAGCCCTCGTCGTACAGGACCGTGAAGAAGCCGATCCGGCCGGCCCCGTGACCGGCCGGATCGGTGCTCTCCGCTGTCATGCGGGTGTGGGCGGCGGGACGGGGCCGGGCATTCCCTGGCCGGGCCAGCCGGCGGGCGGCGCTCCGGGCGCTCCGGCCGAGGGGCCACCGGGGCCGGGATACATCGGCAGGCGACCGGCGGGCGGGAGTGGCGGCATGACCTGCTGCTGACGCAGCCGTCCCCGGCGGTAGCGACCCAGGAAGAACACGTTCAGCACGTGCAGCACACCGAGCACGAGCAGGACAAAACCGATCTTGTACGACAGGGTCTCCAGCGCCCGGGCCGCGTCCGGTATGCGAGCGCTGGACCGCATCGCCACCGCCACGTAGCCGAGGTTGAGCAGGTAGAACCCCATGACGAGCAGCTGGTTGACGGCTCTGGCCAGGCGCTTGTCGGCGAAGACGTCCTCCAGGAAGACGAGCCCGTTGCGGGACAGTGTGGTCGCCACCCAGACCGTCAGCCCGGTGCTGACGATGAGGTAGACCAGGTACATCCAGACCTTGTGGTCCACGGTCCTCCACCTTTCTTGAACGCGTTCAACTACTGACGTGATCAGAGTAAGACGTTATTTGAACGCGTTCAAGGAGATCTGGGGCACAGAGAGAGGCAGCGGCGGGTGGCGGCCCGCCGCTGCCTCGGCCCTCGGTCGGTTCTACCGCGCCGCGGTCAGCCCCAGGGCCTCCGCAGCCGCGCGCCCGTTGGCGTGACTTGCGCCGTACGTGGTGACAAAGGCCCGTGCGCCGGCCGGACGCCAGACGGACGGCCAGCCCATCTCGACCACGGCAACAGTATGGCTGGCGGCGAGCGATTCGATGAGCGCCCGCGTGGCTTCGGCGCGGTGGGTGTGCCGTCCCACGACGATGATCGGCCGCAGCCCGGCCCGTGCGGCCAGTGCCTCGGGCGAGGCCTCCGCCGGTACGACCGAGACCTGCTCCGTCCCGTTCAGATGCGGCTTCAGTCCCCACGGCACGCGGCCCTCGGCGATCGAGTGACCCGACTCCAGCTGCACGACCAGGGGTTCGGTGAGCTCCACCAGGGAGCCCTCCACCCGTACGGCGCGACGGGCGGCGGCATAACCGAGAGCACCGTCGTGCGGGGTGGCCGCCACGGGCTGCTGTGTCCAGGACGCCATCGCCGCGTTGCGTTCCGCGGCCTCCTCGAGCCGGCTCAGGGACAGCCGCCCGTCACCGACCCCGGCGACGATCTCCGCCGCGACCTCCTCGACCAGGGCGAGGTCGACGCGTGCGCCGATGCAGAGCAGGTCGGCGCCTCCGGCGAGGGCGAGCACCGCGGCACGGCCGATGCCACCGGCGGCACCCGCGGCACCCTTCATCTCCAGGGCGTCGGTGATGACGGCGCCCTGGAAGGCGTACTCGTCACGGAGCAGATCGGTCAGGACTGCCCGGCTGAAGGTGGCCGGGCCGGAGCCGGTCAGCTCGGGGACCCGGATGTGCGCCGTCATGATCGCCTGTGTCCCGGCCGCGATGACCGCGGCGAACGGCGGCAGGTCACGCTCGCGCAGGACGGACAGCGGGGCGTCGATCGTGGGCAGCTCGAGGTGCGAGTCGGCCAGCGTCGCCCCGTGGCCCGGGAAGTGCTTCGCGCAGGCGGCGACACCGGTGGACTGCAGGCCGGCGACCGCGGCGGCGGCGTGGCGGGCCACCCGCAACGGGTCGGCGCCGAACGAGCGGGTGCCGATGATCGGGTTGTCGTCCGCGGTGTTCACGTCGACGGTCGGCGCCAGGTCGAGATTGATGCCCGCCGCGGCGAGGTCGGTGCCGATGGCCGCGTACACCGTGCGGGTGAGGTCCGGATCGTCGACGGCCCCGAGCGCGGCGTTGCCCGGGTACGGGCTGCCGGTCCGGTGCGCCAGCCGGGTGACGTCGCCGCCCTCCTCGTCGATGGCGATCAGCACGTCTGCGCGTACCGAACGGAGCTGGGCGGTGAGGGCCGCGACCTGAACCGGTTCGGCGATGTTGGCGCCGAAGAGCGTGTGGCCGGCGAGGCCCTCGCTGAGCAGCGCCAAAGCCCAGTCCGGGGCAGATTTGCCCGCAAAAGCCGCGAGCAGCGTCCGCAGGGCCAGGCGACGGAGACCCGGGTCGATAGGCATGGTGTCCTTCCTCGGTTCAGCTCTGGTTATCCTGCCCGGCGAGCTGCCATGATCGTCGAATGTCTATCGGACATGTGCCGCCGCCGGTGCCGGAGCTGACCGTTACGCTGCGGCTACCTGATGTGCGCCGATACCGTTATTGGAAACAATCCTAAATACTAGAGGACGTAGTTATGGCTGCCACCCGCCTCCCGGGCACTCCCCGGCTGCTGCGTGCGCTCAACGACCGCGCCGCGCTGGAACTGCTGCTCACGAAGGGTCCGCTGACCCGGGCACAGCTCGGCGAGATGACGGGACTGAGCAAGGTCACCGCCTCGCAGCTGGTCGAGCGGCTCGAGGAGCGCGGTCTGGTACGCCGCGTGGGTGAGCAGGCCGGCGGTCGCGGCCCCAACGCCCAGCTCTACGCCGTCACTCCCGGTAGTGCCCACGTGATCGGCGTCGAGGTGCTGCCGGACCGGGTAATCGCGGCGTGCGCGGACATCACCGGCGACGTCGTCGGCCGCAGCGAGCAGTCGACCCAGGACAGCGACGACCCGGTACGCGCCGTGCACAGCGCCGTCGTGCAGGCCGCGAGCCGGGGTGGCACCGACATGGAATCCGTCCGCCGCGTCGTGCTCGGCACACCCGGTCTGGTCGACCCGCAGACCAGTGAGGTCTCGTTCGCCTTCGACCTGCCCCGCTGGCACCGCGGCCTGCTCGCCGAGCTCCGCAAGGACCTCAGCACACCGGTCGTCTTCGGCAACGACGTGAACCTCGCCGCCGTCGCCGAGCAGCACACCGGCGCGGCCAAGGGCCACGACGACTTCGTCCTGATCTGGGTCGGCCGTGGTGTCGGCCTCGCCACCGTCATCGGCGGCCGGCTCCACCAGGGCAGCACGGGCGCGGCCGGCGAGATCGGCTACCTGCCGGTGGCCGGCGCCGAGATCCCCCGCAACGCCTCCAAGCGCGGCGCCAAGGGCGCGTTCCAGACGCTGGTCGCCTCCGACGCCGCCAAGGCGATCGGCAAGCAGTACGGCTTCCGCGGCGCCGAGTCCGCCGACGTGGTGCGCGCGGCTGTGGCCGCCGGCCCCGCGGGCGAGCCGGTCCTCGACGAACTGGCCGGCCGCCTCGCCCTCGGTGTCGCCGCGACCTGCGTGGTCCTCGACCCGCCCCTGGTCGTGCTGGCCGGCGAGATCAGCCAGGCGGGCGGGACGGCGCTGGCCGAGCGGGTCGAGCGCGAGGTCGCCTCGATCACCCTGGTCAGCCCGAAGGTCGTGATCAGCGAGGTCGCCGTCGAGCCGATCCTCAACGGCGCCCTCCTCACCGCCCTCGAATCCGTACGCGACGAGGTGTTCGGCTCCACCACGGGTTAGTGGTGTCCGGCCGCGCAGCCGCTGCATGGTTGGATGGACTCGTGCTCGAGGCAGCGACTTCCACCCCCACCCCACCTGACGACGACACCGTCATCTCCTTCGACCGGGTGAGCGTGATCCGCGGCGGTAGTCACCTGCTGCGGGGGCTCACCTGGCAGGTCGAGCTGGACGAACGATGGGTCGTCCTGGGCCCCAACGGCGCCGGGAAGACCACCCTGCTGAACCTCGCGTCCGGGCGGCTCCACCCGTCCCGCGGGACGGCCTGGGTGCTGGGCGAGAGGCTCGGACGCACGGACATCAACGAGTTGCGTACCCGGATCGGGCTCACGACCGGCCAGCTCGCCGAGCGGGTGCCGCCGACCGAGCGGGTCCTGGACGTCGTGGTCACGGCGGCCTGGTCGGTGGTCGGCCGCTGGCGGGAGAGTTACGACCCGCAGGACGAGGCGCGGGCCCGGGCCCTGCTGGACCAGATGGGCATGGGCGCGCTGGTCGACCGCGAGTTCGGCACGCTCTCCGAGGGGGAGCGCAAGCGCACCCAGATCGCCCGCGCGCTGATGACCGATCCCGAGATGATGCTGCTCGATGAGCCCACCGCCGGTCTCGACCTCGGTGGCCGCGAGGACTTGATCGGTCGTCTCACCGAGCTGGCCGAGGACCCCGACGCCCCGGCGATGGTGCTGGTCACCCATCACGTCGAGGAGATCCCGCCCGGTTTCACCCACGCGCTGCTGCTGCGCGAGGGCACAGTGGTCGCCTCGGGTCTGCTGGGCGAGACGCTGACGGCCGAGAACCTCTCGAAGACGTTCGGCCTGCCGCTGGTGGTCCAGCGCTCCGGCGACCGGTATTCGGCACGGGCGGCCTGAGCCCGTCATGTCCTCACCGCGGATCGTGGTCGCCGGTAGCGCCAACATGGACCTGGTCGGGCTGGCCGCCCGGCTGCCGTTGCCCGGTGAAACCGTGCTCGGTGACGACTTTGTCATGACCCCGGGCGGCAAGGGCGCCAACCAGGCGATCGCCGCGGCCCGGGCCGGTGGTGCCTGCACGTTCCTGGGCGCGATCGGCTCGGACGCGTTCGGTGTGACGATCAAGGCGCGCCTCAACGCCTCCGAGGTCGACACGGAGAACCTGCGGACCAGTTACGGCTCGTCCGGCGTCGCGGTCATCATGGTCGACCGCGCGGGTGAGAATTCCATCATGGTCAGCCCCGGCGCGAACAGCTCCTTCGCCGGCCTGAGCGCCACGGAGACCGCGATCATCGCCGAGTGCGACGTCCTGGTCTGCCAGCAGGAGATCCCGGTCGACACCGTCGTGGCGGCCGCCCAGGCGGCCCGCGAGGGCAACACCCGGGTGATCCTGAACGCCGCCCCGGCCCGCGACCTGCCGCCGGAGCTGGTCGCCGCCGTGGACCTGCTGGTGGTCAACGAGAACGAGGCCCTGGCCATCACCGGCACACCCGAGCTCGACATGGCGGGCCTGCTGGCGGTGGTCCCGCGGGTGGTCCTCACCATGGGCGGCGCCGGTTCCTGGTACGCGGACCGCGAAGGCCGCGACGAGCGGATCCCGGCCTGCGCCGTCGACGTCGCGGACACCACCGCGGCCGGCGACGCGTTCACGGGTGCACTGGCCGTGGCCTGGGGTGAGGGCCGCGACCTGGTGGACGCCGTCCGCTGGGCCAACGCGGCGGGCGCGGCCTGCGTTCGTAAGGTCGGCGCCAGCAACTCCCTGCCGTCCCGCGCGGAGATCGACGACCTCTACGGCCGGACGTTCAGCGCTTAGCGACTCGCAGTCCCCAGAGGACGAGCGGGATCTGCAGCGGCAGCCGCCCGTAGGCGATCGCCCGGCGCGCCGGCGAGGTGTCCCGCCAGTCGACGGCCATCTTGACGTTCGCGGGAAAAACACCGGCGAAGAGTCCCGCCGCGGCGAGCCCGCCGAGCCGCCGCGTGCCCGGATTGGCGATCGCCGCCGCAACGGCCAGCTCCGCGGCGCCGCTGAAGTAAGTCCACGTGCGCGGGCTGCCGGGCAACGACCGCGGCACGATGCTGTCGAACGGCTTCGGCCGCGCGAAGTGCAGAACACCGGAGGTGGCCAGCACCCCGGCCAGCACAAGGGCGCTTTTGGCGTTACTCACATCGAACTCCTGTGCTGAGAGCAGATCGCGGACCACACCTCAGCCGGCCGTGTCCGGGTCGGCGCCGATGTGGGCATAGATCCAGCCGGACGCGGCGGACGAGGATGGGGCGACTTCGTAGAGGTGCCGGATCGGGCCCACCGGCCCGCCGGATGCGCGGAAGCCCGGCGGAGGTTTCTGGTTCTGATCGAGTCCCACAATTTTGGTGCGGCCGTCGAACGGGCCACCGACGATCTTGATACCGACCTGGTTGCCGACCACCTCGCCGGCCAGCCATCGGCGGATGAGGTCCTGGTGCTCTCCCGGTGCGGTCACGCCGAGCGGGGGACCGAGTCGTGATCGAGGGCGCGCTGGAGGGCGCGGTAGATCTGGCCGAAGCGCTGCGCGTTGTCGGTGGTCAGGAGCAGGACGTCGGTGCCGCGCACCCGGGCCCAGATCTCCAGCCGGCGACTGCCCCGGTCGTAGGAGCGGTCGACGAACTCGAGCAGGACGTCGGCGAGCGGTGCCGCCGCCAGGCCGATCAGGACACCGCCGCCGGCCAGCGCGATGGTCATGGCCGTGGACGCGTCGATGACCAGGGCGATCAGGATGCCGACGGCGCCGATGACGATCGGGGTGATCATGGCGATGCCGAGGGCGCCGCGGCCCGCTACGGCGCTCCAGGAACGGCGTCCACGGGTGTGCCAGACCTGCGCGAAGTCGCCGAGCCGGTAGGCCCGGCCGCCCATCCGGACACCGGTCGACGTGACCAGCACGTCGGGGTCACGGTAATAGGTGATCATCACGCCTCCCTCGCTGCCATGGTACTTACCCAGACGGCCGACGCCTTACGCTGTCAGCTGTCTGAACGATCGCTAGGGAGGCATACGCGTGGGTGAATTCGTGCGACTGGAGACCAGCGGCGGCATCGGCACGATCCGGCTCGAACGGCCACCGATGAACGCGCTGAACACCCAGGTCCAGGAGGAGCTGCGGGCGTCGGCGCAGGCGGCGACGGCGGATCCCGAGGTCCGGGCCGTGATCGTCTGGGGCGGCGAGAAGGTCTTCGCGGCCGGCGCCGACATCACCGACTTCACCACCACGACGTACCAGGAGATGACCGTCCGCGCGGCGGCACTGTCCAGCGCGTTCGACGCGGTCGCGAAGATCCCGAAGCCGGTGGTCGCCGCGATCACCGGGTACGCCCTCGGTGGTGGCTGTGAACTGGCCCTGGCCTGCGACTGGCGGGTGGTGGCCGACGACGCCAAACTCGGCCAGCCGGAGATCAAACTCGGCATCATCCCGGGCGCCGGTGGCACCCAGCGGCTCGCGCGCCTGATCGGCCCGGCGAAGGCCAAGGACCTGATCTTCTCCGGCCGGATGGTCGACGCCGAGGAGGCCCTGCGGATCGGTCTCGCCGACCGGGTCGCTCCGGCCTCCGAGGTGTACGCGACCGCGGCTGCGCTGCTCAAGCCGTACCTGAACGGGCCTGCTCTGGCTCTGCGCGCCGCGAAGCTGGCGGTCGACGGTGGCCTGAACACCGATCTGGCCTCGGGTCTGGCCTGGGAGAGTCAGCTGTTTGCGGGGCTGTTCGCCACGGACGACCGGATCGAGGGCACAACGGCGTTCGTGGAGAAGCGCAAGCCGAAGTTCACCGGGCGCTGAGCAGGCGGCTCAACCGAGAAACGGACGCCGGGATCTCGCGGATATCGATCTGTTGCCATAAAGTTCCCCTCTGTGACGATGCCCGGCCCGCGTGTGACCCCGGTCCGCCGCACGGTCGGTGTCGCGGTGGCGCTGGTGACCGGTCAGGCCCTGCTGGGCGGGATCATTGGTTTTGTCACCTTCGGCGGTGAGAGTGACACGGCGCCCGGAACCGGGACCGCCGCGCCGCAGATCGCCGGCCCCCCGATCGTGCTGCCGCCCGCGAGCCTCCCGCCGTCCGGCCGATCAGCGGCGCCCAAGAAGCCCGCGACCCGCAAGTCGTCCGCCACCACACGGCCGGCGTCGCGCCGTCCGACGCCGGCGCCCGAGCGCAGATCGGCCGAGCCGTCGGCCACCACGGCGCGTCCGGCCACACCGTCACCGACACCGAGGCCGACAAAAACGACAACACCGCCGGGTCTGGTGCTGCTGCCGCCCGTGCCCGCCGACGACGAGGGCAGCGAGGATCCGGTGGTCGTCCGGGAGCGGTGCGACGACGAGGGCGCGACCGGCCGGACCTCCGACGGCAAGGTCGTGCGCTGTGTCCGCGGCCGCGACGGTGACCTGCGCTGGCAGCTCGTCTAGCCAGATCATCTTCCACGGGCCGGGGCCTACACTGGCGCGCATGTCCATCGACCAGGGTCGGCACTCTCTCGGCGTCGACTTCGGCACCTCGAACACCGTCGCGGTGGCCCGCTGGCCCGACGGGCGGGCGCGGCCGATCCTCGTCGACGGCTCCCCGCTGCTGCCCTCGGCCGTGTATGCCGAGCCCAACGGCCATCTCGCCGTGGGCCGCGACGCCGTGCACAACGCCCGGCGGGACCCCGCGCGGTTCGAGCCGAACCCCAAGCGCCGCATCGACGACGGCCTCGTGCTGCTCGGCGAGGAGGAGTTCGCGGTGGTCGACCTGATCGCCGCGGTCCTGGTCCGGGTGGCCGACGAGTGGCACCGCGCGGTCGGCCCGGTCCGCCCCGAGCTGACCCTGACCTGCCCGGCCACCTGGGGTGCGGCCCGCCGCAGCCTGCTCGCCGAGGCCGCTGCCATCGCCGGTCTCGAACGCGCCCGCCTGGTCGCCGAGCCGGTCGCCGCCGCCACCTACTTCGCCGAGGTGCTCGGCCGCGACGTACCCATCGGCTCGGTCGTCGTGGTGCACGACTTCGGCGCAGGCACCTTCGACGCGAGCGTCGTCGCGCGTACGGCCGAGGGTTTCGAGGTGCTCGCCGTCGACGGCCGTGACGACCTCGGTGGCCTCGACGTGGACGCGGCGATCGTCGACCATCTCGGCAAACAGGTCGCCGAGCGGGACGCGGCGGTGTGGCAGCGCCTCTCGGAGCCGGAGACGGTCGAGGATAGGCGCGCCAAGCAGCAGCTGTGGGAAGACGTCCGGATCGCGAAGGAACGCCTCTCCCGCATCCAGTCGGCGGACGTGGTGGTGCCGCTGCTCGACCTCGAACTCCACGTGACCCGCGACGAGCTCGAGGACCTGGCCCGGCCCCTGCTGGAGCAGACCGTGCAGGTCACCCGCGATCTGCTGCGCTGGGCCGACCTGCCCGAGGGCCGGCTGGCCGGTGTTTTCCTGGTCGGTGGTGCGAGCCGGATCCCGCTGGTGGCGACGCTGCTCCACCGCGAGCTGGGCGAGGCCCCGGTGGCGATCGAGCAGCCCGAGCTGGTGGTGGCCGAGGGCAGCATCCTGGCCGACGCCGCGCTGCTGGCGACCGAACCGGCCGCGCCCGGGCCGACCGCCGAGATGCGCCTGGTGTCGCGCAACAACCCGCTGCCGCCGCGGGGAGTCACGATCGACGACATGGAGACGGTCCCGTCGTCCCGCACGGCGTTGCGGCCGCCGGACCCGAACCTGCCGCCGCCGGCTGTCGACCCCTGGCCGGACGCGCAGCAGCACTGGACGCCCGACCCGGACCAGACGGTCGCGTCCGAGCCGTCGTGGGATGTCCGGTCCCTGCACAACACACCTGTGCCGGAGCCGGGAACGTCTCCGTCCGGCGGTTTCACCCCCGGAAAGGCCTCAACCAAAACCACGGGCACGGTGACGTCGCGACCCGTCTCACCGCCGACGCGGCCCGTGTCCGGAGCAGCGCGGCCTGCTTCCGGGGCTGCGCGGCCTGCTTCCGGGGCTGCACGGCCTGTTTCGGGGGCGGCGCGGCCTGTTTCCGGGGCCCGGCCCGGCTCGACCGCTCGCTGGGCGCCGGCGCCCGCGCCTGCGTCCGATGCGCGCCCGGCCGCCCGGCCCAAGCGCCGTCCCAGCCGGCTGCTGCGCTTCCTCCAGATCCTGCTGAGCATCCTGTTCCTGATCGCCGCGCCGCTCATCGCCCTGGTCGCGGCCTACAGCGTGAGCGCCCAGGTCCCGATGGATTCCGCCGCACAATTCCTCCTGGACGACCTCAGCCGCCTTCTAGGGTGAGTCTGATTCGTCTTTTCCCGGCGGCCCGGTAGCGTGCTGGCCAGGATCGAGCGGCGGGAGCTGGCATGGCGGAAATGATCGAGGGCCACGGCGGGGACCTGGCGCTGGCGGCGCTGCGGGCCTACGGGGTCACGGAGATGTTCACCCTCTCCGGTGGGCACGTCTTCCCGCTGTACGACGCCGCGCACAAGGCGGGCTTCCCGATCTACGACGTGCGTCACGAGCAGTCGGCGGTCTTCGCCGCGGAAGCCGTCGCCAAGCTGCAGCGGCGTCCCGGCCTGGCCGTGCTCACCGCCGGCCCTGGCGTCACGAACGGCATCTCCGGTCTGACCAGCGCCTTCTTCAACGCCTCCCCGGTGCTGGTGATGGGTGGCCGCGCGCCGGCCTTCCGCTGGGGTTCCGGCAGCCTGCAGGAGATCGACCACGTGCCGCTGGTCAAGCCGGTCACGAAGTACGCCGCCACGGTCGGCGGGACCGACGAGATCCCGGCCGAGGTGGCCAAGGCGCTGACCGCCGCGCTGACCGCCCACCGCGGCCCGGCCTTCCTCGACCTGCCGCTGGAAGTGCTCTTCTCCAGCGAGGACGCCGCCGCGCCGGGCGCCCCCGAGATCCCGGTGATCGAGCCCGACCCCGACGACGTGGCCCGCGCCGCCGCACTGCTGGCCGGCGCCGAGCGACCGGTCATCATCGCCGGCTCCGACGTGTGGGGTGGCAACGCCATCGCCGAGCTGCGGGCCGCCGCCGAGGCGCTGCAGGTGCCCGTCTTCACCAACGGCATGGGCCGCGGCGCGCTGCCGCCGGGCCACCCGCTCTCCTTCGCCAAGGCGCGGCGTCCCGCCCTCAACGAGGCCGACGTGGTCGCCGTCATCGGCACGCCGCTCGACTTCCGTCTCGGGTTCGGCGAGTTCGGCGCCGCCCAGGTCGTGCACATCGTCGACGCCCCCAGCCAGCGCGCCGGGCACGTCGAGACCGCGGTCTCGCCGGCCGGTGACCTGCGCCTGATCCTCACCGCACTGGCGAACCACACCGGCAGCCGCGCCGACCACACCGAGTGGGTCGAAGGCCTGCGCACGGCAGAGGACGCCGGCAAGGCCCGCGACGCCGAGGCGATGGCTGCGGAGTCCGACCCGATCAAGCCCGCCCGGATCTACGGGGAGCTGCGCAAGGTGCTCGCCCCCGACGCGGTCACGATCGGCGACGGCGGCGACTTCGTCTCCTACGCCGGGCGCTTCCTCGAGCCCGCCCAGCCCGGCACCTGGCTCGACCCCGGCCCGTACGGCTGCCTCGGCACCGGCCTCGGGTACGCGATGGGAGCCCGCGTCACCTACCCCGACCGCCAGATCTGCGTCCTCATGGGCGACGGCGCGGCCGGCTTCTCGCTGATGGACGCCGAGTCGCTGGCCCGGCAGGGACTGCCCGTCGTGATCGTGGTCGGCAACAACGGCATCTGGGGCCTCGAGAAGCACCCGATGCAGGCCATGTACGGCTACGACGTCGCGGCCGACCTGCAGCCGGGTCTGCGGTACGACCGTGTCGTGGAGGCGCTCGGTGGTGCGGGCGAGACGGTCGAGAAGTCCTCCGACCTCGGGCCGGCGCTGACGCGTGCCTTCGACGCCGGTGTCCCGTACCTGGTCAACGTGCTGACCGACCCGGCCGACGCGTACCCGCGGTCGTCCAACCTGGCCTGACCGCTACTCGTCGTTCTTCTCCAGCTCACGCTCCCACTGGGCGAGCAGTTCCCGGTCACGACGGGACTGCTCGCTGTCCATGGACCGCAGGAAGTCCGGATCGTCGTCGGGCGAGGTCGGGCGGGGATTTCCGCGGCGGATCGGCCCGCCCTCACGGGGTGGTGACACGGGCCGGCCCCAGAGGAAGTACGCCAGGGGGCCGATCAGGGGGATCAGCAGGATGACGAGCACCCACAGCACACGCGGCATCGTGCGTACCCGGTCGGCGGACAGGACGCTGATGAGCGCGAGCACCAGAAGGACAAGCTGCACGGCAGCCAGGAAGACGAACAACCGGACCATGAGGCAATGATGACGCGCCTCACCCCGAACGGCGACGATCAGAGCGTGACAAGCACCGTACCGAGAATGGTGAACCCGACCGTGAGGGCCGCGTAGGCCGTGATCGTGCGCTGTCCGGGCCGGGGTGGCCAGGCGTTGAGCCCTCGCGCCCGGCGGTAGGCGAGGCCGATCAGGGCGGCCCAGCCGGCCATCGCGCCGGCCGCGACGAGAAAGGTCCAGACGCCGGCCCCCGGGACGAAGGCCGGTCGTGCGGCCAGCAACGCCACCGCCGTCGCCGACAGTCCGGTACGCCGCCAGGCCAGCCGCGTGCGTTCCGCGGAGGCGCCGGGGTCCGGATTCACTCTTTCAACGGTGCTCACGAAAACGCTTTGATCAGCACGGCTACGACCAGCAGCAGCGCGCCGACGGCCACGAACAGGGCCAGGATCGCCGGGAACCGGGATTTCGGCAGATCGGTGCCGAGGCGCATGGCCCTCTCCGTCCGGGCCCAGTGATCGACCGCGCGGACGGCAACAACCCCTCCGAGCAGCAGCAACGCGACCGCGATGCCCTCCCTGAGGTGGGCGATGGGCAGCGGTGGCAGGAACTGCGCGCAGGCGAGACCGCCGGCCAGCAGTGCGAGGGCGGTCCGGATCCAGGCGAGGAAGGTGCGCTCGTTCGCCAGCGAGAACCGGTAGTCGGGCTTCTCGCCGACCACGGGCGTCTTCTGCGGGTTGAACCACTGATCGAGCACGCGGTCGATTATTGACCAGCCGGGTGAAGAAGGTCCCTCGGGCCGGTCGGCCTGAGCGGTGGGAGAAGATGAGGCCACGCCGGACACCGAGGTGAGGTGAGTCACTCTTGGTGGTGGAGACCCATAAGCTACCGACGGGTAACCTCCGAAGGGGGCCGCGGTTCCGGCAGCAAGACGTGCGTCCACACAACAGGAGGGTCGTCGAAGCGCGATGAACATCGTCGTACTGGTCAAGCAGGTGCCCGACTCCGGTGCCGAGCGCACCCTGAGCGAGGGCGACAACACCGTCGAGCGCACCTCGGCGAACAACGTCATCAACGAGATGGACGAGTACGCCATCGAGGAAGCGCTGAAGATCAAAGAGGCGCACGGTGGTGAGGTGACCGTCCTGACGATGGGCCCCGAACGCGCCACCGAGTCGATCCGCAAGGCGCTCTCCATGGGCCCCGACAAGGCCGTCCACGTGCAGGACGACGCGCTGCACGGTTCCTGCGCCGTCGCGACCTCCAAGGTGCTGGCCGCCGCGCTCGGCACGCTCAATGCCGACCTGGTGCTCTGCGGCGCCGAGTCGACCGACGGCCGCGTCCAGGTCATGCCCCACATGCTGGCCGAGCGGCTCGGCATCGCGGCGCTCACCGGCGCCCGCAAGCTCACCGTCGACGGCTCCCAGCTGACCGCCGAGCGGCAGACCGACGAGGGCTACGAGGTCGTCACCGCGGCCACGCCCGCCGTCGTCAGCGTCTGGGACACGATCAACGAGCCGCGTTACCCGTCGTTCAAGGGGATCATGGCCGCGAAGAAGAAGCCGGTGCAGAGCCTGTCGCTCGCCGACCTGGGCATCTCCGCCGACGAGGTGGGCACGGCCGGCGCGACCTCCGCGGTGGTCGAGTTCGCGAAGCGGCCCCCGCGGTCCGCCGGCACCAAGATCACTGACGAGGGTACGGGTGGCGAGCAGCTCGTCGCGTACCTCGCCGCCGAGAAGTTCGTCTGAGAGGGGCTCCCACCATGGCTGAAGTACTGGTCGTCGTCGAGGCCTCCCAGGCCGCCGGCGTCAAGAAGGTCACGCTCGAGATGCTGACCATCGCGCGCACGCTGGGCTCCGTCTCGGCCGTTGTGCTCGGTGGCGCCGGAGCGGCCGAACAGCTCGCCGCCAAGCTCGGTGAGTACGGCGCCGAGAAGATCTACGCGGGCGAGGGCGAGGAGATCGACGGGTACCTCGTGGCCCCGAAGGCCACTGCCGTCGCCGAGCTGGTCAAGCGCATCCAGCCCGCCGCCGTACTGCTCGGTGCGACCCAGGAGGGCAAGGAGATCGCGGGCCGGCTCGCGGTCAAGCTCGACAACGGTCTGCTGGCCGACGCGGTCGAGGTGGCCGCCGACGGCACGGCGACCCAGGTCGTCTTCGCCGGTTCCACGATCGTCAAGTCCAAGGTCACCAAGGGCCTGCCGATCATCACCATCCGCCCGAACTCCGTGACCCCGGCGCCGTCCCCGGCCACCCCGGCGATCGAGCAGCTCACGATCACCGTCTCGGACACCGACAAGCTCACCAAGGTCGTCGAGCGGGTCGCCGAGCAGAAGGGCTCCCGCCCGGAGCTCAGCGAGGCCTCGATCGTCGTCTCCGGCGGCCGCGGCGTGGGCAACGCCGACAACTTCAAGCTGGTCGAGGAGATGGCCGACTTGCTCGGCGGTGCCGTCGGCGCCTCCCGCGCGGCCGTCGACTCCGGGTACTACCCGCACCAGTTCCAGGTCGGCCAGACCGGCAAGACCGTGTCGCCGCAGCTCTACGTGGCGCTCGGCATCTCCGGTGCGATCCAGCACCGGGCCGGCATGCAGACCTCGAAGACGATCGTCGCGGTCAACAAGGACCCCGAGGCCCCGATCTTCGAACTGGCCGACTTCGGCGTGGTCGGCGACCTCTTCAAGATCGTGCCCCAGGCCGACGACGAGATCCGCAAGCGCAAATAATCACGGTTGTTCGAAGCGGCCCGGCGGTCTTCTCCGCCGGGCCGTTTTTCGCGCCGTGCATCCGGGCCGTTTCGGTTGACGGCTCAAGGCATAAGCTTCTCCGTGATGGCCTACCTGGATCACGCGGCGACCACGCCGATGCTCGCCGAAGCGCTCGACGCCTACGTCGCCGCCGCCCGCGAGGTCGGCAATCCGTCGTCCCTGCACGCCGCCGGCCGGGGCGCCCGCCGGCTGGTCGAAGAATCCCGCGAACGCATCGCCGCAGTCCTCGGCGCCCGCCCCTCCGAAGTGATCTTCACCAGCGGCGGGACCGAGAGCGACAACCTCGCCACCAAGGGCATCTACTGGGCCCGCCGCACCGCCGACCAGCGCCGCAACCGCGTGGTCGCGTCGGCGGTCGAGCACCACGCCGTCCTCGACGCCGTCGACTGGCTCGGCAGCCACGAGGGAGCCGACATCAGCTGGCTCGCCGTCGACGAGGCCGGCCGCGTCGACCCCGAAGCCCTGGCCGCCCTGATCGCCGAGCACGGCGACGAGATCGCCGTGATCAGCACCCAGTGGGCCAACAACGAGGTCGGCACGATCCAGCCCGTCGCCGCCCTGGCCCGCCTGGCCGCCGGCGCCGGCATCCCGTTCCACACCGACGCGGTCCAGGCCGTCGGCCAGGTCCCCGTCGACTTCGCCGCGAGCGGCGCCGCGGCCCTCACCCTCACCGGCCACAAACTCGGCGGCCCGGTCGGCGTCGGCGCCCTCCTCCTCGGCCGCGACATCGCCGCCACCCCCCTCCTCCACGGCGGCGGCCAGGAACGCGACGTCCGCTCCGGCACCCTCGACACCCCCGGCGTGGTCGCGTTCGCCGTCGCGGTCGAAACCGCAGTCAAAACCCAGCAGGAGTACGCCGCCAGAATCGCCGCCCTCCGCGACGACCTGACCTCCCGCGTCCGCGAAGCAGTGCCCGACGCGGTCTACAACGGCGACCCCACGGACCGTCTCCCAGGCAACGCCCACTTTTCTTTCCCCGGCTGCGAGGGCGACGCCCTGCTCCTCCTCCTGGACGCCCAGGGCATCTCTTGCTCGACGGGCTCGGCCTGCTCGGCCGGGGTCGCCCAGCCGTCCCACGTCCTGCTGGCCATGGGCGCCGACAACGACCGCGCGCGATCCTCGCTGCGCTTCACGCTGGGCCACACGTCTACAGCGGCCGACATCGACGCGCTGCTGGCGGCTCTGCCTGGGGCGGTAGAACGCGCCCGCCGGGCCACCGCCTGGAAAACGCCCCGCTGACCGGCGGGCCGCGTCAGCGGCCCTGCCCGCAGCCCTGCCTGCCGGGCGGCTGCTGCGGGGGGACATCGAGTCCCCACCACACCTTGTGCGTCCGCCACGCGTCTTCCGCGCCTCGCGTCTTTTCGCCTGGCGTCCGGCACCATGCGTCCGTGTTGCGCCGACTTCCTTGATGTCGGGGTTTCGGTGGGCCGGGTCTCGCGCTTTCAGCCTGGCGCTTTGCGCTTGGCGTCTGTGTTGCGCCGATTTCCTTGATGTCGGGGATTTGGCAGGCCCGGTCTCGCGCTTTCCGCCTGGCGCCTTGCGCTGGGCGTCCGTGTGGCGCCGATTGCCTTGATGTTGGGGTTTCGGCGGGGCTGGTCCTGCGTCTCGCGGCGGTGTTGGGCCGATTTCCTTGATGTCGGATTTGGCGGGGCCGGTCCCGTGCCTCGCGGCAGTGTTGGGCCGACTTCCTTGATGTTGGGGTCTCGGCAGGTTCGGTCTCGGGCCTTCGCGCCTTCCCCGGCTCGCGCTTGGCGTCTGTGTTGCGCCGACTTCCTTGATGTTGGGGATTCGGTAGGCGCAGTCCTGCGCCTTCCTGCCTGGCGTCTCGCGGTCCGCCTGGCGCCTCGCGTAGTCCCGCCCGGCGCCTCTGCCTGCTCACCTACGCCTCGCGCTTTTGCGCTGCTCCAACCGCCACCTTGGGCCCACCTCGGGCCGCCCATCTCGAGCTTTCGGTCGGGAGGCGCTGCGTTGTGGGGTTGGATGCCTACTCTGCGGTGATGTGGCTGCCGCTGGTGAACGTTGTCGGGGGCGGCGGATAGGCTTGCTGTGTGCGAGTGCTTGCAGCTATGTCCGGGGGAGTCGACTCCGCCGTCGCTGCCGCGCGCGCCCGTGATGCCGGTCATGACGTGACCGGTGTGCATCTGGCGCTGGCGCGGAATCCGCAGACCTATCGGACCGGTGCGCGGGGTTGTTGCACGCTGGAGGATTCTCGGGATGCGCGGCGGGCTGCCGACGTCATCGGGATTCCGTTCTACGTGTGGGACATGGCGGACCAGTTCCATGAGAATGTCGTCGACGATTTTGTCGCCGAATACGCGGCCGGGCGGACCCCGAATCCGTGCCTGCGCTGCAACGAGAAGATCAAGTTCGAGGCTGTGCTGGACCGGGCGGTCGCGCTCGGCTTCGATGCCGTTGTCACCGGTCACCATGCGCGTCTGGGTGCGGACGGCCACCTGCGCCGCAGCGTCGACATCGCCAAGGACCAGTCGTACGTCCTGGCCGTTCTGACTCGCGCGCAGCTCGACCGGGCGATCTTCCCGCTCGGCGACTCGACGAAGGCCCAGGTTCGCGAGGAGGCCGCCGAGCGTGGCCTTGCCGTTGCCGACAAGCCGGACTCCCACGACATCTGCTTCATCGCCGACGGGGACACCCGCGGCTTCCTGGCCTCCCGCCTGGGTGAGTCGCCGGGTGACATCGTCGACTCCCGCACGGGTGCCGTTCTCGGGCAGCACGCGGGCGCTTATTCCTACACGGTCGGCCAGCGCAAGGGCCTCGACCTCCGGGTCCCGGCCCCTGACGGCCGCCCGCGCTACGTCCTGTCGATCACGCCGAAGACCAACACGGTCACGGTCGGCTCCCGCGAGGACCTCGAGGTCGACACGGTCACGGCAGCCCGTCCCATCTGGCACGGTACGGAGACGCCGGTCGAGTGCGAGGTTCAGCTGCGCGCTCACGGCGAGGTCGTCAAGGCGGCGGTGACGGTCGACGCAAACGGCCTGGTGGCGCATCTCCACTCGCCGGCCCGGGGTGTTGCGGCCGGTCAGGCGATCGTGGCTTACCGCCCAGACCCGGACGGCGACATCGTCCTTGGCTCAGCCACTATCTCCGCCGGCCTCCCCGCCAACCCACCCTCGCAGGCTCCCGCCTCCACCTCGGCCGGCTCCGCGGTCCTCTCGGCCGGTTCGGAGGTCGCCGGTTCCGGTTCGGTTCCGGGCGGCGGGGCAGCTTCGGCCGATCACGCGGCTGGAGCGGGTGGTGCGGCTTCGGCTGAGGGTTCTGCGTTGGTCGGTAGTGCTGCGCGTTCTGGTGGAGCTGGGTCGTCGCGGGGTGAGTGACTTTCCGTGGCCGGTCGGGGCGGCTACCGGGCTCGGGTCGTTGCCCGGGACCGACATCGCCGAGGCTCAGCGGCTGATCATGGGGGAGTTGCCCGACCTGCCGCATCTGGCGGAGTTGCCGGCGCGCGGGCCCGGTGCGGACATGATCGGGCGCAGTGCCGGTTTTCTGGTCGAGCTTCCCGTGCAGCTGTACGTGGGGCGCTGGCAGATGGCGCTCCGGCCCGGGAAGGACCAGCGGCGGATCGCTGATCTGCTCGAGCGTGACCTGGACCAGTTGACCGAGCAGGCCGACCGGTACGCCGGGCCGATCAAGGTTCAGGCCGCCGGGCCGTGGACGCTGGCCTCAAGCCTGGATCTGGCGATCGGTGGGCGGATGCTGCGCGACGCCGGCGCCGTGCGTGACCTCACCAACTCGCTGGCCGAGGGGCTGCGGCGGCATGTCGCCGACGTGCAGCGGCGGCTTCCGCGGGCTTCGGTGCTGCTGCAGCTCGACGAGCCTTCGCTGCCGGCGGTCCTCGACGGACACATCCCGACCGAGAGCGGCTTCAGTGCCTATCGGGCCGTCGACGGGCCGGACGCGGCGACCGGACTGCGGACGATCGTCGAGGCGGTCGGGGTGCCGGTGATCGTGCATTGCTGTGCTCCGGGCGTACCTTTGCAGGTTGTGCGGGATGCAGGGGCCGCGGCTGTGGCGCTGGACCTCGGGCTGGTCAAGGATCTTGATCCGCTGGGGGAGGCGCTGGAGGCCGGGCTCGGGCTTTTTGCCGGTGCGGTGGCGACGGTGCCGGCACCGGGGGCTCGGCCGCCGACGTCGGCGAAGATCGCCGATCGGGTGAGCACACTGTGGAGCCGGCTCGGTTTTTCCGCGGCCCGGTTGCCGGAGCAGGTCGTGATCACTCCCGAGTGCGGGCTGGCCGGTGCGCCGCAGCCCTACGTGCGTGCGGTGCTGAACGCTTGCCGGGACGCCGGTCGCCGTCTGGCCGAAGTCTGACGGTTTCGGCGGTCCTGGGCGGTTCGGGCGGGCATCATTCAGTCATGATCGGACGTCTGGACACCGTCGTCATCGACTGCCCCGACCCGCGCGCCCTGGCCGGCTTCTACAGCGAGCTGCTGGGCATGCACGTCGTCCACGACGAGGACGGCTGGGTGACCATCAGAACCGACTCGGACGCGCCCGGCCTCGGCTTCCAGAAGGCGCCCGACTTGCTCCCGCCGGACTGGCCCGACCGGCACCGGCCGCAGCAGTTCCACCTCGACGTGCGCGTCGACAACATCGAACTCGCCGAGCAGCGGGCCCTGGCGGCCGGCGCAAAACGGCTCGACGGTGGCGGCAAGGACTTCCGGGTCTACGCCGATCCGGTCGGCCACCCCTTCTGCCTCGTCTGGTGACTCAGCGCCGGGCCGCGACCCGGAGACGGGTACGGCGGTCGGCGGTGCCCGCGCGGTGATGGAACGCCGACGGGCGTACCAGGATGGGCTCGCCCAGGTTGAGGTAGGAGTCGTGGTCCGCGCGGGCGTCCCAGCGCCGGGTCGGGATCAGCACGTGGTCGCGGCGGTGGCTCTTGTCCTGGCTGGTGATCTTCAGAACCGTGATGCCGTCGCGGCCGCGGCGCAGAACCAGGCAAGGGCGCAACTTCGAACCCCGGCCCCTCGCGTACGGGACGTCGGCCCACCAGATGTCCCCGCTGCTCGGCCGGGACCTGCGCAGTCGCCGGCGCAGCAGCCAGGCCGCCGCCACCATCGCTACCACCAGGGCCGCCACCAGCCACAACCGCCAGTCCGCCATCGGCAGAACGTACCTCGCCGACGCCCGGCCCCGCATGTCGGCAGTTTTGTCGGACCGGGCGACTAACGTGCCACTGGAAAGCCGAACACGGAGGTCTCCCGGTGCCTGAGAACCAGTCTGTCGAAACGGGGTCGGCCGCGGCCGCCGAGCAGCTCGCGGAGGGCCGGCCGACTGCTGAGCAGGTCGCGGCGGCCGGTGCCGAGCCGACCTCCGAGGCCAGCGCCCGGCACGCCGAGCTGAGTGACGAGCTGCGCGGCCATCAGTACCGCTACTACGTGCTCGACTCGCCGACCATCTCGGACGCCGAGTTCGACAAGCTGCTGCGCGAGCTCGAGGCGCTCGAGGAGCGTTTTCCCGCGCTGCGCACCCCCGACTCGCCGACGCAGAATGTCGGCGGCACGTTCTCCACGTTGTTCACGCCGGTCGAGCACGCCGAGCGGATGATGTCGCTCGACAACGTCTTCGACGAGGACGAGCTGGCCGCCTGGGCCGAGCGCACCGAGCGCGACGCGGGCGCTCCGGTCCGGTTCATCTGCGAGCTCAAGGTCGACGGCCTGGCGATCAACCTCACGTACGAAAAAGGGCGGCTGGTGCGCGGCGCGACCCGGGGCGACGGTCGCACGGGTGAGGACGTCACCTCCAACGTCCGGACGATCCGTGAGATCCCGGAGCGGCTGGCCGACGACAACCCGCCCGAGCTGCTCGAGGTGCGGGGCGAGATCTACTTCCCGGCGTCCGCGTTCGCCGATCTCAACGCGTCGCTGGTCGAGCAGGGCAAGGCGCCGTTCGCCAATCCGCGTAATGCCGCCGCGGGCAGCCTGCGGCAGAAGGATCCGCGCATCACCGCGTCGCGGGGGCTGCGCATGGTGGTGCACGGCATCGGCGCGCGCAAAGGCTTCCGGCCCGACTCGCAGTCTCACGCGTACGAGGCGTTGAAGTCCTGGGGTCTGCCCACGAGCGAGCGGTGGCGGCTGGTCGACGGGATGGACGAGGTGCGCGACTACATCGCGTACTACGGCAAGAACAGGCACTCCGTCGAGCACGAGATCGACGGTGTGGTCGTCAAGGTCGACTCGGTCGCGATCCAGGGGCGGCTGGGCTCGACGAGCCGGGCGCCACGCTGGGCGATCGCGTTCAAATACCCGCCCGAGGAGGTCACCACCAAACTCCTCGACATCGCGGTCAACGTGGGGCGCACCGGGCGGGTCACCCCGTACGCCGTGCTGGAGCCCGTCCTCGTCGCCGGCTCGACGGTGGCGCAGGCGACGCTCCACAACGCGCGTGAGGTCGAGCGCAAAGGTGTGTGGATCGGCGACACGGTCGTGCTGCGTAAGGCCGGTGACGTCATCCCGGAGGTGCTCGGGCCGGTCATGGACCTGCGACCGGACGACGCCCACCCGTTTGTCATGCCGACCGTGTGTCCCGAGTGCAGCACGCCGCTCGCTCCCGCCAAGGAGAGCGACATCGACATCCGCTGCCCCAACACCCAGCACTGCCCCGGGCAGTTGCGGGAGCGCCTGTTCTACCTGGCCAGCCGGGACGCTCTCGACATCGAGGTGCTCGGTTACAAGGCCGCCCGCGCGCTCTACGAGTCGGGGATCCTGACCGACGAGAGTGACCTCTTCAGCCTGACCGCGGACGACCTGCTGCGGTCACCGTTCTTCGTCAACATGGACGGCACGCTGGGCAGCAACGCCGTGAAGCTGCTGGAGAACCTCGAGGAGGTGAAGCAGCGGCCCCTCTGGCGGGTGCTGGTGGCGTTGTCGATCCGGCACGTCGGTCCGAAGGCGTCGCGGGCGCTGGCCCTGGAGTTCGGGTCCATGGAGAAGATCGAGGCTGCGGTCGAGGACGGTCCGATCGAGGACCTGTCCGCGGTGGACGGGGTCGGGCCGACGATCGCGGAAAGCCTCCGCGAGTGGTTCTCGGTGGACTGGCACCGCGAGATCGTCCGCAAGTGGCGCGAAGCCGGCGTCAAGATGGCCGACGAACACTCCGAGAGCGGCCCGCGTCCGCTGGCCGGTCTGACGTTGGTCGTGACCGGGACGTTGTCCACCCACACCCGCGACGAGGCTTCCGAGGCGATCATGGCCGGGGGCGGCAAGGTCAGCGGGTCGGTCTCCAAGAAGACCGGCTTTGTGGTGGTGGGCGACAACCCCGGCAGCAAGTACGACAAGGCTTTGTCGCTGCGGGTGCCGGTGCTGGACGAGGCGGGCTTTGCGGTGCTGCTGGCGGACGGCCCCGAGGCTGCTCGTGCGGTCGCCGAGATCTCCGAGGAGCCGGTGAAGGAGCCGAAGAAGAAGGCGGCGGCGAAGCCTTCGAACGAGGAGGCCGGATAACCCGCCCGTGGGACCCCCAACGGGTGAACTATTCGGGGTTCCCCGTTCCCGGAGATATGCCGATTTGGTAACGGCGAGTCTGTTTCGCGTAGTTTTGTCCACGCGGATCTATGGTGAGGAAGATCGTTCGGTCGACACCACCGTGGAGGTCGCATGGGTGCCGCACAACAGCGCAGCTCCATGCCGGGCGAAGGCGAGCCGGCCGGCGAGCGCAACACCAGCGCGCCCGCCGGCGGTAACTCGCCGGAGACAGGCCACGCCGCCGATGGCGGCCCCGGCGACGGCCCTCGCGCGTGCAACGACTCACCGCCGGACGACGATTCGCGCACGACGGCCGATTTGTGCTCAGCCCCCGACTCTCGTATGGGCGCCGGGCCGACGGGCACCGGGGCGCCGGGCGGCGCTGGGGTGGATCGCCGAGCCTTGGACCCTGGCCCTGCCACCGACCGCCTTGCGGGTGGCCCGTTTGAGACCGACCGCCTCGAGGATGAACGCGCCGCGGGTGACGGGTCTGCGGCGGGCCGCAGAGCAGGTGACCGCCTGGCAGTTGACCGCCCGGCAGGTGACGGTCGGGCGGTTGATCGCCCGGCGGGTGACCGCTCTGACGCCGACAACCTCGACGATGAACGCGCTGCGGGTGACCGGTCCGAGATCGATCGCTTTGCGGGTGACCGGTCTGAGACCGATCGCCTCGGTGACCGTCCTGCCGTCGACCGCTCTGAAGCTGATCGCCTCGAGGGTGAACGCCCTGTTGGTGAACAGTCTGCGGCGGCGCGGCGGGCGGCCAACCGGGACGTGGATGAGCACTTCGTAGCCGAAGCGGCCGTGAGCGGCGCGCAGGCGGATGAGGGTGGAACGCGCGCCGGGAAGCGGACAGCTCGGCGTTGGCCGGCCAAGCGGGACACCCTGCCCGGCGCGGCGCGATCCGTTACCGCGCGGCGCGGAGCCGTCGTTGCCGTAGGTGGCGCGCTGCTGGTCGACCTCGCGCTCTGGGGCGTCATGCCGGATGTCTTCGCTGAGCTGCCGACCGGCTTCTGGGTCATGGCGGTGCTCGCTCTGGCCGTTGACGCGCGGCCCTATGTCGTGGCCAACCGCCGGGCCAGTTCGGTCATTCTTCCGTCGATCTGCTTCACCTTTGGGATCGCGCTCGCTTGGGGGTTTGTGCCTGCGCTGGCTGTGCAGCTGGCCGCGATGGCTGTTGCCGGGGTGCGGATGCGGCAGTCCGCGCGGCGGGCGCTTCATCTTGCGCTGCAGCATGCCGTGGCGCTGGCCGGGGCTGCTGCGGTTGCCGGTGTGGCCGGGCTGCACATCGGTGCGGAGCCGCGCTGGGACGACGCGCTGCTGACAGTGGCTGCCGCCGCTGCATGGATTTTGGCGCGCTACGCGATTGATGCGGTGATTGCGCGGTGGTCGTCCGATGGGCGGAAGCGGCGGCGGGTGCAGCGCTGGGGTGTCGAGCTTTTTGCCACGGCCGCGCTGCTGCTGCTCGGGCCCGTGGTGCTGGCGGCGGCACAGGTCGGGCTGGCTCTCGTGCCGTTGGTGCTGCTCGCGTTGCACGCCGTGCATCGGATGGTGCGGTCCGCGGGTGAGTACGAGCGGGCGTCCCGTGTCGACGCGCTGACCGGGCTGCCCAACCGGCGCGCGCTGCAGACGTCGGTGGCCGAGCGGGGAGTGGGGCGAGGGCTGCACCGGCCCGAGCGCCGCCTGGCGTTGCTGCTGCTCGATCTCGACCGGTTCCGTACGGTCAACGACGCGCTCGGGCACACCAGCGGCGATCGGCTCCTGGTCGAGGTCGCGCGGAGGCTGGCTGCGGCCGTACCGGCTCATGATCTTGTCGTGCGGCTCGGCGGTGACGAATTTGCCGTGCTGGCCACGCGGGTCGACGGGCCGGCTGCGGCCCGGCGGCTGGCGGCGCACCTGTCCGAGGCTTTTGTCCGGCCGTTCGCGCTCGACGGGCTGCCCATCGACGTCAGCGCCTCGATCGGGATCGCGCTGCAGTGCGAGCGTGGTGGCGACGGCGCCTCGCTGCTGCGCCAGGCCGAATCCGCGATGTACGACGCCAAGGAGCGCGGTGACCAGATCGCCCTCTATGCGCGGGATGCCGAGCACCACACGCCCGACCTGACGCTGCTCGCCGACCTGCGCCTGGCCGTGCAGGCCGAACCGGCGAACGATCCGGCCGCCGACGGCATCACGCTCTACTACCAGCCGCAGATCGCCATCGCGACCGGCGAGGTGGTCGGTGTCGAGGCGCTGCTGCGCTGGCGGCATCCCGTGCGCGGCATGGTCGGCCCCGAGAAGCTGCTGCGGGTCGCCGAGCAGACACCGGTGATGCGGTTGCTGACCAGCAGGGTGCTCCGCGAGGTGATCGCCCAGCTCGCGGCCTGGCGCGCGGCAGGCCGGCCCTTGCGGGCCTCGGTCAACGTCAGCGTCCGAGACCTGCACGCGACCGACATCGCCGACGAGATCGACGAGCTCCTCCACCGGTACGCCGTGCCGGCCGACCTGCTGCAGCTCGAGATCACCGAAAGCGCGCTGATGGCGGACCCGCACCGCGTGCTGCACACGATCACGAGGCTGGACCGGATGGGCGTGGCGATCTCGCTGGACGACTTCGGCACGGGTTACTCGTCACTGCAGCACCTGCGCCGGCTGCCGCTGTCCGAGGTGAAGGTCGACCGTTCGTTTGTCCTCGGCATGGCCACCGACCGTGGTGACGCCGCGATCGTCCGCTCGGTGATCGCACTGGCCGACTCGCTCGGCCTCCGGGTCGTCGCCGAGGGTGTCGAGGACGAGCGCACCTGGCGGCTGCTGGCGTCGGCGGGCTGTCACGCCGCGCAGGGCTGGTTCCACGCCCGCCCGATGCCGGCGCCGGACCTGGCCGGCTGGCTCATTCGGTACCGTCCCCTGCGACCCGGCCGCGAACCCGGCGCCCTGGCGGTGCCGGCACCCTGAGGAGTGCTGATGCCGATCCCTGTCCGCCACGAAATCGAACTGGAACTTCGGCTCAAAAAGCCTTGAGGCCTTGGCTCACGCAGCCCTTTCTCGGCGGGAGCGACGATCTGCGCCACCCACCGAGCTACGACATCCAGATCTTGATCTTGGAAATCCGGAAGTTATCCACAGACCGGGGGAGCCGCCCGCCGCCCCACCCCGCTGGCGAAATAGACTCCTCTGGTCAGCGACATCCACCACCAAGGGGGCACGATGGCCGCCATCTCCCGCGAAGAGGTCGCGCATCTGGCGCGCCTGTCGCGGCTCGCCGTGACCGAGCAGGAGCTCGATCGGTTCGCCGGTCAGCTCGACGTCATTCTGCAGTCGGTTGCCCGGATCGGTGATGTGGCCGCCGAGGACATCCCGCCGACCTCGCATTCGGTGCCGCTGACCAACATCTACCGCGACGACGTCGTGCAGCCGAGCCTCACGCAGGAGCAGGCGCTGTCCGGCGCTCCCGACTCCGCCGAGGGCCGGTTCCGCGTGCCGCGCATCCTGGACGAGGAGGAATAAGCACCGTGTCTGACGTCACCAGGATGACCGCCGCGCAGATCGCGGGTCTGATCAGCAGCGGTGAGGCTTCCGCTGTCGAGGTCGCCACCGCACATCTGGCGCGGATCGACGCTGTCGACGAGCGGGTCCACGCGTTCCTGCACGTCGACCGGGAGGGTGCCCTCGAGGCGGCCCGCAAGGTCGATGAGCAGCGCAGCAAGGGTGAGGCGCTCGGTCCGCTGGCCGGTGTGCCGGTCGCGGTCAAGGATGTGATCGCCACCAAGGGTGTGCCGACCACCGCCGCCTCCAAGATTCTCGAGGGCTGGAAGCCGCCTTACGACGCGACCATCGTCGAGCGGCTGCGGGGCGCCGGCACGGTCATGCTCGGCAAGACCAACATGGACGAGTTCGCCATGGGGTCGTCGACCGAATACTCCGCCTACGGCGCGACCAACAACCCGTGGGACCTCGGCCGGATCCCCGGCGGCTCCGGTGGTGGCAGCGCGGCGTCGCTGGCTGCTTACGAGGCGCCGCTGGCGATCGGCACGGACACGGGCGGCTCGATCCGGCAGCCCGGCGCGGTCACCGGCACGGTCGGTGCGAAGCCGACCTACGGCGGCACCTCGCGCTACGGCCTGATCGCCTTCTCGTCCTCGCTGGACACGCCCGGCCCCTGCGCCCGGACCGTCGAGGACGCGGCGCTGCTGCACTCGGTCATCGCCGGTCACGACGTGCGGGACTCGACGTCGATCCCGCAGGCTGTTCCCGATGTCGTGGCGGCCGCCCGGCTCGGCGCGACCGGTGACCTGACCGGCGTCAAGCTCGGCATCGTCAAGGAGTTCGCGGGGGAGGGCGCCGAGCCCGGCGTCATGGCGGCTTTCCGCGAGTCCGTCGAGGCGCTGGTCAAGCTGGGCGCCGAGGTTGTCGAGGTGTCCTGCCCGCACTTCGAGTTCGCCCTGCCGGCCTATTACCTGATCGCGCCGAGTGAGGCCTCGTCCAACCTGGCCCGCTTCGACGGTGTGCGGTACGGCCTGCGGGTCGGCGACGACGGCAACCGGTCGCTCGAGGAGGTCATGTCGCTGACCCGCGAGGCCGGTTTCGGGCCCGAGGTCAAGCGGCGCATCATCCTCGGCACCTACGCCCTGTCGAGCGGCTACTACGACGCCTACTACGGCCAGGCGCAGAAGGTCCGCACGCTGATCACGCGGGACTTCACCACGGCGTTCGAGCAGGTCGACGTGCTCATCTCGCCGACCACGCCGTTCGTGGCGTTCCCGTTCGGGTCGCGCACCTCCGACCCGTACCAGATGTACCTCGCCGACCTCTACACGATCCCGACGAACCTCTACGGCGGTCCGGCGATCTCGGTGCCGTGCGGTCTGTCCGAGGGTCTGCCGGTCGGCTTCCAGGTGATGGCGCCGACGATGGCCGACGACCGGATGTACAGGGTCGCCGCAGCGCTCGAGTCGGCCGTCGGGACGTTCACCCCGCCCGAGCTCAGTTTGGAGTCCGCCGCATGAGTACGACCGTGCTCCCCTCCTACGAGGACGCGATCGCCCGTTACGAGCCGGTCATCGGCCTGGAGACGCACGTCGAGCTCGGCACGAACACCAAGATGTTCTGCGGCTGCCCGACCGTCTTCGGCGGCGAACCCAACACGCAGGTCTGCCCGGTCTGCCTGGGCCTGCCCGGTGCGCTGCCGGTCGCGAACCGCGCCGCGATCGAGGCCACCATCCGCATCGGCCTCGCGCTCAACTGCAACATCGCCGAGTGGTGCCGCATGGCCCGGAAGAACTACTTCTACCCGGACATGCCGAAGAACTTCCAGACGAGCCAGTACGACGAGCCGCTCTGCGTGGACGGGTACGTCGACGTGGACATCGACGGTGAGACCTTCCGGGTCGAGATCGAGCGGGTCCACCTCGAGGAGGACACCGGCAAGTCGCTGCACGTCGGCGGCTCCACCGGCCGGATCCACGGCGCGACCGAGTCGCTGGTGGACTACAACCGGGCCGGCATTCCGCTGGTGGAGATCGTCACCAAGCCGGTTCCCGGCCTGGGCGCCCGCGCGCCCGAGGTGGCCAAGGCCTACGTGACCGAGCTGCGCGACATCATCCGCTCGCTGAACGTGTCCGACGTGCGCATGGAGCAGGGCTCGATGCGCTGCGACGTGAACACCTCGCTCAACCTGCCCGGCGACGAGTGGGGCACCCGCACCGAGACCAAGAACGTCAACTCGCTGCGGTCGGTCGAGCGTGCGGTCCGCTCGGAGATCATCCGGCAGGCGATGCTGCTCAACGAGGGCACCCGCATCTTCCAGGAGACCCGGCACTTCCAGGAGACCACCGGCGACACCCGCCCGGGCCGCTCCAAGGAGACCGCCACCGATTATCGCTACTTCCCCGAGCCCGACCTCGTGCCGATCGCGCCCGACACCGCGTGGGTGGCCGAGCTCAAGGCGGCCCTGCCGCCGGTGCCGAGCGTCAAGCGCGCCCGGCTGGCCGAGGAGTGGGGCATCTCCAAGGACGAGATGCAGTCGGTGGTCAACGCCGGTGCGACCGAGCTCATCGAGCAGACCATCGCCGCCGGCGCCACCCCGGCCGGCGCCCGCAAGTGGTGGATGGGTGAGCTCGCCCGCCGCGCCAACGAGACCGGCGTCGAGCTGGCCGACGTCGGTGCGACACCGGCGCAGGTCGCGCAGCTCCAGGGCCTGGTCGACGAGGGCAAGCTCAACGACAAGCTCGCCCGTCAGGTCCTCGAGGGTGTCGTTTCCGGCGAGGGTGACCCCGCTGCGGTCATCGCGGCCCGCGGGCTCGGCGTCGTCTCCGACACGGGCGCGCTCACCGCGGCCGTCGACGAGGCCATCGCCGCCAACCCGGACATCGCCGCCAAGGTCCGCGACGGCAAGGTCGCCGCGGCGGGCGCCCTGGTCGGCGCGGTCATGAAGACCACCCGCGGCCAGGCCGACGCCAAGACCGTCCGCGAGCTGATCCTGGCGCGCCTTTCCTAGTCCCTTCCCAGTACGCACAACGCCCGGTCCTGTGACACACAGGGCCGGGCGCTGCCGTCCCGGCCCTGTGCGGCCCGCATCCGGGCGGAGAGCGGTGGAGACCCTCGCGATCTTGGACGTCCGAGGCCCCCAGGAGGGCCCCTCACGTCCAAGATCGCGGGCGCGGCGTCGGCGGTGCGAGCTGTGCGAGCGGCGTCAGCGGCTCGGGGGTGCGCTGTTCGGGGTCAGGCCGGGGGTCACACCGTTGAACACCGACGGGTTCGTGGTCGGCTCCGGGTCGGTGCCGATGACCTTGCGTTGCATGGTCACGTTCTGTTCGCCGGTGCCGCCCAGCTGAATGTCGTCGTAGGCCTTCAACGACTGGCTCTCGTCGAAGTACAGGACCGACATCGTCAGCGGCGTCGGCTCCTCGTTCTCCAGCCCACGCAGCCCGGCGCCGCCGGTCGAACCCTCGACCAGCAGACGCGTCTCCAGCGGTGCCTGCGTACCCGCGGAGGCCGACGGCGCCGGGGAGGCCGACGGGTCCGGGGACGGCTGGTCCAGCGTTCTGACCTCACGCTTGTGCAGGTGGCCGGCCAGGACCAGCGGCACCACACCCGACAGCGGCGGTGCCATCGCCGGGTCGTGGACCAGGGCCACGCCGACCTTCGTCTTCGAGGCGCGGATCGTGGTCGCTAGTTCCTCGCCACTGCGGAGCAACGGGGACGATCCGGGGTCGTCCGCGTTCGCCGCGGGGGCTTCGCTCTTATCCGGAGTGAATTCGGGGTCACCGATGCCGGCGATGGTCAGGCCGTTGATCGTGACGACGTCGTTGTCCAGCACCTTCGCGTTGGTCTGCCGGGCGACCGCCGCCTGGATCGCCGTCGAGTCGTGGTTGCCGCGCACGTACACGTACGGGACACCGAGCTGGCCGATCGAGTTGACGTACGACGTCTCGGCGCTGCTGCCCCAGTCCACGATGTCACCGGTGTCGACCACGGCGTCGATGTCCCACTGCTTGACGACCGTCCGGATCACACCCCACGACGTCGGGTTCAGGTGCAGGTCGGAGACGTGCAGGATGCGGGTCGTGCCGCCGGCGGGGTCGAAGACGGGCAGCGCCGACACCGTGGTGTAGATGCGGCTAACGTTGCTGACGAGCTCCTGGAGCTGGTCGGCGTACCGGCCGTAGTTGTCGGCGATCCGCCGGGCGTCACCGACGACCGCGGGCGCATTGACCAGCAGACCCTCGTAGCGGGGCTCGCTGATCGAGTCGGGGCGGATCGTGGCCACGGCCAGTCCGAGGCTGCCACCGGTCACCACCAGCGCCAGAACCCCCGCGGACGCCACCCGCCGGATGTTGCGGAAGATCAGCGCCGACAGGATGAGCGAGCACACGATCGCCGCGCCGAGCGCGCGCAGACCGAGCTGCAGCACACCCTTGGTCACGTCGTCGACGGCGGACTGTCCGGCCGCGCTGATGGCCGTGGGGTCGTCGATCAGCGCCTCGGTGCGTCCCTGGTCCAGGGAGCCGAGGTCGACCTTGAGGTGGATCGGGCCGTCGTGGCTGTCGAGATGCAACGAGCCCAGCGGCGGGATGTCCACCTCGGTCCCGCCCTCGATCGACGGGCTGATCGACATGTCCGCGCGGAACGGCCCGACGGCGATCTCGGACTGGGCGAACAGCATAGTGCCGACAACAACGCCGGTGAGGCTGACGGCGACAACTCCGGCCCAGACGCGGAGCCGGCGGGCCCACGGACGCGCCCAGAGGCGGCGTGCCGCGGCGGTCGCCACAGAAATCTTCTCGTTCATGGTCAACGGCTGACCTGCCCCCGTGTGCCGGACGTCAAACGGTTACGCGTGTTAACTCCGGCCCGCCCCGCCGTCCGAGAACACCAACCTGATGATCATGTCGTCGTCCGGTCCCGGTTCGCCGCCTTCCTCCTGGTTGGAGGTGGTGACCCAGAACGAGCCGTCCGGTGCGGCGACCAGTGCGCGCAGGCGGCCGTACTCGCCGGTCAGCAGGGCTCGGGGCTGGCCCAGCAGCGTGCCGTTGCCCGTCACGTCGACCATCCACAGCCGCTGCCCCAGCAGGCACGCGGTGGCGATCATGCTCTCCAGCACCGCCACACCCGAGCAGTACGAGTCCTCGATCGGAAACGTGACCAGGGGATTGGTGAACTTCGTGTTGGTGCCCTTGCCGTCGACCGTGGGCCAGCCGTAGTTCTTGCCCTTCTGGATCACGTTCAGCTCGCCGTTGGTCTTCTGACCCGACTCACCGGCGTACATCTTCTTGTTCGCGTCCCAGGCTATGCCCTGGACGTTGCGGTGACCGGAGGACCAGACCGGCGAGTCCTTGACCGGATTGCCCGGCGCCGGCTTGCCCGCCGTAGTGATCCGCAGAATCTTGCCGCCGAGGTTCTTGGGGTTCTGCGCCTGGGTGCCGGCGGCGGTCCCGTCGCCCGTGGTCACGTACAGGAAATTGTCGGGTCCGAAGGCAAGCTGGCCGCCGTTGTCGTTCTCGGAGCGCGGGATGCCGGTCAGGATCGGCTGCGGCTTCCCCTTGAGCTGGAGCTTCGCGACGCGGTTGTCCTTGGCGGTCGAGTAGTAGACGTAGGCCGTGTTGTCGTCGGCGAACTTCGGTGAGACCGCGATGCCGAGCAGGCCGCCGTCGCCGCCCGCCTCGGCCTCGGACAGGCGCTGCACCTCGACGACCTTGAGACCCTCGGCGTCGGACTCGGGTCCGACCCGGAGGATGCGGCCGGTGTCCCGCTCGGTGACCAGGGCGCCGCCGTCGGGCAGGAACGCCAGACCCCACGGCACCTCGAGCCCCTTGGCCAGCACCGTCGCGGCCGCGGCGCGGTCGCCGTCGCTGTCCGGACCGGCCGACACCGACGGGGTGGGCAGGTTGGGAGGCTCGCCGGCCACGTCGGGCTCGGGCGGGCCGAAGCTGCACGCGGCGGTCAGGGCCAGCACGGCAACCAGAGCCACGGCGCCACGCGTCACAGCGCGTGCGCGGACTCTCGGACTGCGCTCGATCACACGACCTCCTCGTTTCCCGGTCCAGGGTAGCCGTGCCGGCTGGGACGTCCGGCACACCTGGGATCCGGACCGGGCGCGAGGCCCGCGGCGCGGCTAAGTTGGGGACGGTGAAGGTCTGGATCGCTCATGAGAAGGGCCGCGAGCTGCTCGGCGAGCTGCCGGCCGGTGTCGAGGTCGAGGTCTGTGAGGACGCGGCCACGCTGCCGTCCGACCCCGCCGACGTGAAGTTCTGGGTGCCACCGTTCAGCGCGAAGGTGCAGGCCTCGGACCTGCTGCCGCAGCTGACCGGTCTCGAGGTCGTCCAGCTGCTCTCGGCCGGCGCGGACAACTGGGTCGGTCGTGTGCCCTCCCCGGTGCAGCTCTGTGACGCCCGGGGCGTGCACGACGCCTCCGTCTCCGAGTGGGTCCTGGGTGCCGCGATCGGCTCGTTGCGGCAGTTCCCGGCGTTCGCGCGGGCCCAGGAGCGGCAGGAATGGACGCCGGGCGCGTTCACGCCGACACCCGAGCTGACCGGCAAGCGGGTGCTGATCGTCGGTGCCGGGTCGATCGGCCGGGCCATCGAGCAGCGGCTGGCACCCTTCGAGGTCACCGTCACGCGGGTCGCGCGCACAGCCCGTCCCGAGCACGACGTGCACGCCGTCGACGAGTTGCCGGTGCTGCTCCCGTACGCGGAAGTGGTTGTCCTGGTCGTGCCCTTGACCGAGCAGACGCGGGGCTTGGTCGACGCGAGCTTCCTGGCCGCGCTGCCTGACGGGGCGCTGGTGGTCAACGCCGCACGCGGGCCGGTCGTCGACACCGATGCGCTGGTCACGGAGCTGGCCTCCGGGCGGATCTCCGCGGCGCTCGACGTCACCGACCCTGAGCCGCTGCCCGCCGGCCACCCGCTGTGGCAGCTGCCGAACGTCTTCATCACGCCGCACACCGGCGGTGCGGTGCTCGGCCTGCTTCCCCGCGCCTACGGTCTCGCGGGTGCCCAGCTACGCCGGTTCGCCGCCGGGGAGACCCTGGTCAACCGGGTCGTCGACGGATACTGACTGGCCGCTCACGGCGATCACGGCGGCCAGGTTGGCGGTGGTGACACCGGTCAGCTTGATCACCTTGCCGTCCGTGAGCAGCGCCGAGACCTGCCGCCGGTCGTCGGGAGCCAGCTCGGAGATCCGCGACCAGGGGATCCTGGTCGAGCCGAAGAGCGCCCGGACCCGAAGACCCTCGGGAGTCACGTCGGTGCCGGCGCGCCAAGCCCAGATCAGGATGGCGAGCGGGATCAGCAGGATCGGGGCGAGCTGCCACCGGGCACCGGCGAACGGGATGGTGCCGACGAGCGCGATCAGCGCGGCGACGATGAGGGCGCCGGACTTACGGACGCGCATGACGGGCTTTCGACTCACGTTCCTCATCCTCCCACCCGCCGGATCCCGGGTTCTTGTCGGACCTGCCGCGCATAATGCTGGGCATGACCGAGCTGCTAGCCATCGGCACCAAGAAAGGCCTGTTCCTGGCCACTAGTGACGACAACCGGCAGAGCTGGAAGGTCAGCTCCGCGCACTTCTCCGGACACTCGATCTACGCCGTCGCGATCGACACACGCGGCCCGGCGCCGCGGCTGCTGGCCGGGGCGGACAGCTCCCACTTCGGCCCGAGCGTCGTGATCAGCGACGACCTCGGCGCGACCTGGCAGGAGCCCGACAAAGCTCCGCTGGCCTTCCCCTCGGACACCGGTGCCGCGGTCGAGCGCGTCTGGCAGATCGTCCCGGCGCAGGGGGACGTGGTCTACGCCGGTGTGCAGCCGTCGGCGCTCTTCCGCTCCGAGGACGGCGGGCGCACGTTCGAGCTGGTCCGGGCCCTGTGGGACCACCCGCACCGGCCCGACTGGGGTGCGGGTTTCGGTGGCCAGGCGATCCACACGGTCCTGCCGCACCCCGCCGACCCGCAGTGGGTGCTCGTCGCCATGTCGACCGGCGGCGTCTATCGCACCACCGACGGCGGCGCGTCGTGGGCGCCCTCCAACGAGGGCATCGAGGCCTACTTCCTGCCCGACCCTCGGCCCGAGTTCGGCCAGTGTGTCCACAAGGTCGCCCGCGACGGCGCCGACCCGGACCACTACTACGCGCAGAACCATCACGGCGTCTACCGGTCGGTCGACGGCGGCGGCACGTGGCAGTCGATCGCCGGCACCCTGCCCGCCGACTTCGGCTTCCCGATCGTCGCGCACCCCCGGCGCGGCGGCACGATCTGGAGCTTCCCGCTGATCAGCGACGGGCAGCGGGAGCCCGTCGACCACCTCTGCCGGGTCTTCCGGTCGACCGACGCCGGCGACACCTGGCAGCCCCTGCAGACCGGCCTGCCCGACGAGCCGTTCTATCCCGTGGTGCTGCGCGACGCGATGTGCGCGGACGACGCCGAGCCCGCGGGCGTCTACTTCGGCACCCGGTCCGGTGAGGTCTTCGCCAGCCGCGACGAGGGCGAGACCTGGTCGTCCGTGACCGCCCACCTGCCCGACATCCTCTGCGTCCGCGCGGCGAGTTACTGATGCCGACGCTGCTGATCCCAGGTGTCCTGCGGGCTGAGTGCGGCGGGTCCGCACACCTGGAGGTGACCGCACAGGGCTCGCTCGGTGCCGTGCTCGACGAGGTGCGGGAGCGCTGGCCACGGCTCGAACGCCGGATCCGCGACGAGAGCGGCACCGTTCGCCGGTATGTGAACGTCTATGTGGACGGGGAGGATTGCCGCCGGTCGGGCGGTCTGGAGACCCCGGTGCCCGCGGCTGCGGAGATCCAGATCCTGCCGTCGGTGGCGGGCGGCTGAACGGCTGGGATCTTTCCTCCGGATTGCCGTTTGGCCGTCCATAGCCGACGATCCGAACGTGCAAAGGAGAACCGCACGCACGTAACCTGTTCGAGGGACACTCGTTACCCGGTGTGGGTGCGGTGACTCCTCCTAGTCGTCGTGGCCTGTTCGACTCCCGCCCTCAAATCGCAGAGGATCACGCCTCCCGTGGCAGTGCAGCCCCCAGCACCCACCGGCACCCGGTCCCACCGGGTGGCGTTCCTGATCGCACCGGTCCTCGGCGCGGCGGTGCTGATCGCCGCGCTGACCGGCCTCGTCCCGGATCTGGCCGCGCTAGCGATCGCGGTCGGCGGTGTCGCCCTCTGGGCCACCGTCGTGCTCGTCCACACCGCGCTCGCGATCCATCACCGCGACGGCACGTTCGCGGCCTGCCGGGGCGCCGGCTTCATCGGCATGGCCGCACTGGTCACCGGCGTGACCGCCGGACTGCTCTACCTCGGCCCACCCCACCAGGGCATCTACCTCGCGGCCGGTGTCGGCGCGGTCGCCACGCTCTACGTGCTCGGCACGATGCTTCTTCCCGGCGCTGCTTCCACAGCCGCGGTGCGCCTGCGCCGTGCGTTCGATGGTCTCGGTCTGGGTGTGGCGCTCGGCTTCGCGGCCTATCTGATGCGCCCGCTCGGCAAAGCCCCGTATTCCACACTGGTCTGCACGTTGCTCGCGGCGACGGGCATCTCGATCGTCACCGTCATCGTGCTGCGCGCCCGGCTGCACCGCCCGGCAGCCCTGCGCTGCGGGCTCGGCGCGATCCTCGTCCTCCTCGCGCTGTCCACCGTGGCCAACCTGGTCCTGTCCGGCCACGACGACTGGATCGTCGCGCTCTTCGGCCTGCCGATCGTCGCCGGCCTCGCCCTGACCGCCGAGGGCGGCTCCCGTCGCAATCTGCCGGAGTCGCTGCCACCGCGCGAGCAGGACCTGTACCTCTCCGGTTATCCGCTGCTGGCGCTGCCCGCCGGCATCGGCGTGATCGCCGCGCTCTACCACCTCATCTTCGTCGGCAACTTCGACCCCACGGCGATCTCCCTCGGCATCGCGATGGTCGCCATCCTGACGATGCGCGAGCTGCTGGTGGTCAGCGACATCCGCCGCTACACCGGCCAGCTCCGCACCAAGGAAGCCCACTTCCGGTCGCTGGTCGCCGGGGCCACCGATCTGACCCTGGTCCTCGACGACAAACTGACCGTCCGCTGGCAGTCCCCGGCCGCGGCACGACTTTTCGGCCTCGCCGACTCCGAAGTGGTCGGCCGCACCTTCATCAATCTCCTCCACCCGGACGACGCCGCCGGCGCCCAGGCGGGCATCGAGACGTTGCTCGCCGGCGAGCACGACGACGGCCCGCCCGCCCTGCTCAACGCCCGCATCCGCGACGGCCACGGCATGTGGCGCGACACCGAGTCCACCGTGGCCGATCAGCGCTCGGTGCCCGAGGTGTCCGCCCTCGTCGTGCACGTCCGCGACGTCGGCGAACGCCGGCACCTCGAGCGCACACTGCACAAATTGTCGTACACCGATCAGCTCACCGGCCTCGCCAACCGCCGCGCCCTGATGCGCGATCTGCTCGCGTACCGCCGCCGGGCCGGCCAGCAGGGCACCGTCCTGGTGATCGACCTCCACGGCCTCGCCGAGATCAACGACAGCAAGGGCCGCGAGATCGGCGACGCCGTCCTCATCGAGGTCGGCCGCCGCATCCGCAGCCTCCTCGGCGAGGAAGACGTCGCGGCCCGCCTCGGCGGCGACGAATTCGCGGTCCTCACCGCCGACGGGGCGGTCCTGGCCTACGCCCTGGCCACCCGCATCGTCACGCTCCTCATGGAGCCGTACCAGCTGCCCGGCACGATCGTCGAACTCCACACCAGCGTCGGCCTCGCCGAACTGGCCGGCGGCAACGACTCCGAAGAAGTCCTCCGCCACGCCGACCTCGCCCGCAGCCGCGCCCGCCAGCTCGGCCGCGACCGCGTCGAGTGGTACGACACCGACGTCGAGATCCAGCTCCACCGCCGCATGGACCTCGAACGCGAACTCCTCGGCGCCGCCGACCGCGGCGAACTCGACCTCGTCTTCCAACCGGTCGTGTCGCTCAGCGACACCCAGCCCGTCGGCGTCGAAGCCCTCCTCCGCTGGCGCCACCCCAAACTCGGCACGATCCTCCCCGCCGAACTCCTCCCGATCGCCCGCGCCGTCGGCTGCGCCGCCGACCTCGACGAATGGGTCCTCGACGCCGCCTGCCGCCACCTGTCCAGCTGGCCCGGCGGCAACAACGAATTCTGGCTCTCCGTCAACGTCTCCCCGCGAGAGCTGCTCAGCGCCCGCTTCCCCGAAACCGTCGCCGAAATCCTGGCCCGCCACCGCCTCGAACCCGAACGCCTCGTCGTCGAAGTCCAGGAAACCTGGGTCGCCGAAGACGTCCCGGCGATCGTTGCCTCCCTGACCGGCCTCCGCAAACTCGGCGTCCGCGCGGCCCTCGACGATTTCGGCGCCGGCCAGGCGTCCCTCTCCCACCTGCGCCGCCTCCCGGTCGACATGCTCAAACTCGACCAGGGGTTGGTGAATACGCCGGCTGAGCCCCCAATCGGGCCTGCGGTGATCGACGTCGTGGTCAGCCTGGGCAAGCGGCTGGGCCTGGAAATAGTGGCCAAGGGCCTGGAAACCCAGGAACAGATCGACCGCGCTCGCCGCGCCGGCTGCCTCTACGGCCAGGGATTTGCCCTGGCCAGGCCGGCTCCCGCCGAGCGCATGGAAGCCTATTTGGACAGCCACCGAGCCTGAGCGGTAAATCCGATTCGAGGCCGGTCCAAGTTCGAGGGCGGGTTCAAGTTCAAGTTCGGGGGCGGTTCAAGTTCAAGGGCAGGATGTCGTGCCTGGTTGCATGGCACTGACCGCCGCTCCCGCCGAGACCGGGCACGGAGATCCAGTCGCCCAAGGGCTCCTGAACGGATCTCCGCACCCTGCCAGGTTCGTGCGGACACAGTCCCAAACCCGGCGGGCTGCGTTGCGCGGGGCCTTGTCGGGTCGGGCCTAGAGGCAGGCCCAACATGCTTGAAGTTGGGCCTATCAAGGCCGTGCCCGGCCACGCCGAGCTGCATAGCGCTGAGACTTTGGCGGGCCGAGCTTCGAGGTCGGCCCAACATCCTTGAAGTCGGGGCTATGAAGGTTGCGCCGCCGCGCCGCGCCCCCGCCGCGCCCGCGTCGCGCCTGAACTACGCCGACCTGCGTCGCGCTGGGGCCTTGGCGGGCCGGCTTCGAGGTGGGCCCAACATCCTTGAAGTTGGGCTTGTGAGGGTTCCGGCCCACCGCCGCGCCGTGACTGAACTACGCCGAGCTGTGTTGCGCTGGGGCCCAAGCTTCGAGGTCGGCCCAACATCCTTGAAGTTGGGCTTGTGAAGGTTGCGCCGCGCCGCCGCGCCAGCCCGCGCCAGCCCGCGTCGGCGTCGTGCTGAGCCGCGTCGTTTTGAGCCGCAGTGACGGCTGAGGCCCGGGAAGCGGTCAGGTTTCTCGGGGTGGGGCTGTGCTGCCTCGGGGGGTGAGGTGGGCGGTGCCTTCCTCGACGTCCTTGACGGGTTCGCCGGCGATGGCGGCCAAAAGCTGGCGGGCAGCGTGCGCCCCGTAAGCCGCAATGTCCCTGCTCAGCGCAGTCAGCGGCGGATGGACCAGGGAGCACAGCGGTGAGTCGTCCCAGGCCACGATCGACAGGTCGCCCGGGACGGACAGGCCCATCTCCTGGGCCACCGACAAACCGGCCACGGCCATCACGTCGTTGTCGTAGATGATCGCGGTGGGGCGTTCGGCGTTGATCAGGAGGCGGCGGGTGGCGCGACCGCCTTCTTCGCCGGTGTAGTCCGAGGGGACCGTTACGGCTTCGCTGAGGCCGAGCGAGGCGCAGACCTCGGTGAACGCCCTGGTCCGGGTCTGGGTGTGCAGGAGATCGGGAAGGCCGCCGACCCGGGCGATGCGGCGGTGGCCCAAGGCCATCAGGTAGCGGACCGCTTCGGTGATCGCGCCGGCGTCGTCGGACCAGAGTTGGGCCAGGTTGCCAGTGTCGCCGGGTCCTCCGATGACGACGGCCGGCAACTGGAGCTCGTTCAGGACCGGGATGCGGATGTCGTTTTCGCGGAGGTCGGTGACGAAGACGCCGTCGACGCGGCGTTCGCCCCACCAGCGGCGGTAGACGTCGATCTCGTTCTGGGGTGTGGCGACGACCTGGAGGGTGAGGGCGAACGAGCGGGCGGCCAGTTCCTGCTCGAAACCGCTGATCAGGCCCATGAAGAACGGCTCGATGCTCAGTATGCGGGCAGGCCGGCACAGGGTGAGGCCGACGGCGCGGGCGCTGGCGCCGGACAGGGCGCGGGCGGCGCTGTTCGGGTTGAAGCCGATCTCCTGGGCGATGGCGACGATGCGCTGACGGGTCGCCTCGGAGACGCCCGGCTGGCCGTTGAGGGCGTACGAGACCGCGCCCTTGGACACGCCGGCTCGGCGCGCGATGTCGGCGATCGTCGGCCGCTTCACTCGCTGTGCCCCTCTCTGTCGCGCAAATGGTGGAGCGCTCTCACGCTACCTCGCGGCGTTCAGGGCCTGGTGGGCGCGGATCACTTGATCGGTTAAGTGTTGCAGACCACAGGCTGTCACGTAACCCTCCGGAAGCATAGAGGGCGTTTTAGCCCACTTTACGAGCGCTTACATCGGTTGATTCCGCGAGTGGACACGAACATGAAACACGGCCTTGACAGGTAGTGAGCCGCGTCATACGGTCACGTCACTTATCCGGTTCAGTAAATATTGTTCGTCAACTTTCCCTTGGGTGGAGGAGTAATGGAACGGTTCGCCAAGCGGGGCGTAGCGCTTGTCGCTGCCGGCCTCGCCGGAACCCTGGCAATCGCGGGCTGCAGTGGTCAGAGCCTGGAGGGTGGCAGCGACAAGGCCGCCGACGGTCAGATCACCTTGAAGGTCAACTTCTGGGGCGACATGGGCCTGGACAAGCTCAAGGCCGCGTACGAGAAGGACCACCCGAACGTCAAGATCGTGCTGAACTCGGGCGAGTACAACGCCCAGCACGAGGACCTGCAGAAGAAGCTGGTCGCCGGCAGCGGCGCCCCCGACATCTCTGCGGTCGACGAGGGCTTCATCGTCCAGTTCCGCGGTCAGTCGGACAAGTTCGTCAACCTGCTCGACAAGGGTGCGGCGAGCTACGAGCCGAAGTACCTGCCGTGGAAGTGGCAGCAGTCGATGTCCGCCGACAAGAAGCAGATCGGCCTCGGCACGGACGTCGGCGGCCTGGCCATGTGCTACCGCACCGACCTGTTCAAGGCGGCGGGCCTGCCGACCGACCGCGAGTCGGTCTCGAAGCTGTGGCCGACCTGGGACGACTTCATCGCCACCGGCAAGAAGTACGTCGCGGCGACCGACAAGAAGTTCGTCGACTCCGGCACCAACATGTTCAACCCGGTGCTCGCCCAGCAGCCGCAGGGCTTCTACGACGAGTCCGAGGCGCTGCAGATGGACGTCGGCCCCAAGGTCGCGTTCGACGTCAGCATGAAGGCGATCGAGGCCGGGCTCTCGGCCAACCTCGCCAGCTTCCAGCCCAACTGGGACCAGGGCTTCAAGAAGGACCAGTTCGCCACGCTGGCCTGCCCGGCGTGGATGCTCGGCCACATCCAGGACACCGCGCCCGAGCAGAAGGGCAAGTGGGACATCGCCGCGATCCCCGGCGGCGGCGGTAACTGGGGCGGTTCCTGGTGGACCATCCCGAGCCAGGGCAAGAACACCGACGAGGCGTACAAGTTCGTCGAGTGGATGGTCCAGCCGGCGCAGCAGATCGAGGTCTTCAAGACCGTCGGCAACCTGCCGTCGCAGCCCGCGCTCTACAAGGACGCCGCGGTGCTGGACTACAAGAAGGAGTTCATGAGCAACGCGCCCACCGGGCAGATCTTCGCCGCCACGGCGGAGGGGCTCAAGCCGCAGTACCTGGGCAAGAAGAACGGCCCGACCCGCGTCGCGGTGGAAAACGTGATCACCCGCGTGCAGCAGGGGTCGCTCAAGCCCGAGGCCGCGTGGCCCGAGGCTGTCAAGGCAGCCCAGAAGGCCGCCACTTCCTAAGACGAATCGACGGCGGGGCGGTCCGGACAGGGCCGCCCCGCCGCTGAACGGAAGGAGTGGCTGTGTCCCTCACCCGCAGCGCACCCCCGGCCCCCGCAGCCGAACCGGCGCAGCGACGCGCCCCCGAGCCCGAGAGCAAACAACGCAACTGGTTGCACCGCTTCGACAACAAGCGTGTGCCGTACCTGTTGTTCTCTCCGTTCTTCCTGCTCTTCGCCGTTTTTGGGCTCTTCCCGATCGTCTTCAACGGCATCGTCGCGCTGCGCAACTGGCGGCTCGACGACCCGACCCTGACGGGCTGGGCCGGTCTCGCGAACTTCGAGCGGCTCATCCACGACGAGGACTTCTGGAACGCCCTGGTCAACACGTTCGGCATCTTCATCCTGGCCACCGTCCCGCAGCTGCTGATCGCGCTGATGCTGGCCAACCTGCTCAACCGCAAGCTCCGCGCGACCTCCTGGTGGCGGGTCGGCGTGCTCCTGCCGTACGTGACCCCGGTGGCCGCCTCGACGCTGGTCTTCGCCGTCGTGTTCTCCCGCGACAACGGCATGGCGAACTGGCTGCTGTCCCTGGTCGGCTTCGGCAGCCAGAGTGATCCGCTGGACTGGCGGGCGTACAAGTGGAGCTCCTGGATCGCCATCGCCACGATGGTCAACTGGAAGTGGATCGGGTACAACGCCCTGCTCTACCTGTCGGCGATGCAGTCGATCCCGAAGGACGTCTACGAGGCGGCGGCCGTCGACGGCGCCGGCCCGTGGCGGCAGTTGTGGCGCATCACCGTGCCGATGATCCAGCCGGTGCTGATCTTCACCGTCGTGCTCTCGACCATCGGCGGCCTGCAGCTCTTCAACGAACCGATGCTGTTCGAGGAGAACCCCGCGGCCGCGTCCGGCGGCTCGAACGGGCAGTGGCAGACCATCGCGCAGCTGATCTACAAGGTCGGCTGGAAGGACCTCAACCTCGGGTACGCGGCCGCGATGTCGTGGGCGCTGTTCCTGATCATCCTCATCGTCGCCGCCCTGAACGCCCTGGTGACGAACCGCCTCGGAGGAGGACGCCGATGACCACGACCGCACCCCGCCTCAATCCGCGGCGCCGGGCCGAAATCGGTCGTGCACCTCAGGACACCCGCGGCACCTGGCGTACCTATGTCGCCCTGGTCGCTTTCCTGGCGCTGTCGGCGTTCCCGCTGTACTGGATGTTCGTCATCGCCACCAGCACCGACGAGGCAGTCTCGCAGATCCCGCCGTCCGTGGTTCCCGGCGGCGAGCTGATGAACAACCTGCGCGAGGTCTTCACCCTGCAGCAGGTCTACTTCGCGGCGTCGCTGATCAACAGTTTCATCGTCGCCTCCGTGGTCACGGTGTCGACGCTGTTCTTCTGCTCGCTGGCCGGTTTTGCCTTTGCCAAGCTGCGGTTCCCCGGCCGCGACAAGCTCATGGTCGTGGTGATCCTGACGCTGACCGTGCCCAACCAGCTCGGCATCGTCGCGCTCTACATCCTGATGGGCAAGCTCGGCTGGAACGGCACCCTGCTGTCGGTCATCGCGCCGTTCCTGGTCAGTGCGTTCGGCGTCTTCTACATGCGGCAGTTCATCATGCACTCGGTGCCGGACGAGCTGGTCGAGTCCGCCCGGATGGACGGCGCGCTGACCATGCGCGTCTACTGGAGCATCGTGTTGCCGGCCATCCGTCCGGCGCTGGCCGTGCTGGGTCTGCTCACCTTCGTGGCGACCTGGAACGAGTTCCAGTGGCCGTTGATCCAGCTCAACGGCACCGAGTTCCCGACGTCGATGGTGGCGCTCTCCGACCTGGCGAGCGGCAACTACGTGATCTACCGCCGGGTGCTCGCCGGCGCCTTCGCGGCGACTGTCCCACTGCTCGTGCTGCTGTTGCTGGGCGGGCGGCAGATCGTTCGGGGGATCATGGAAGGCGCCGTCAAGTCCTGATGAGGAGTGTTGTGACCTCGTACCGACCTTTGCACGATGGTTGGGCGCTCACCGGCGGCGACGTGGACAGCGTCGCCGCCGTGGTGCCCGGCTGTGTGCACACCGACCTGCTCGCCGCGGGCCTGATCGACGACCCGTACCTGGACGAGAACGAGAAGAAACTCGCCTGGATCGGGCGTACCGACTGGGTCTACGAGACCGTCTTCCAGCACACGCGGGGTGACGGGCGCGCGGACCTGGTCTGCGCGGGCCTGGACACCGTCGCCACCGTCATCCTCAACGGTGTCGAGCTCGGCCGCACCGCCAACATGCACCGCGGCTACCGCTTCGACGCCCGTGAGGTGCTCCGCGACGGCGAAAACCAGCTCCGCGTCCGTTTCGACTCCGCCTACAGCTACGCCGAGGCGCAGCAGGAGCGGCTCGGTGACCGGCCGAACGCCTACCCGGAGCCGTTCAACTTCATCCGCAAGATGGCCTGCAACTTCGGCTGGGACTGGGGCCCGACGCTCGTCACCGCCGGGATCTGGCAGCCGATCGGCCTGCACAGCTGGTCGGTGGCGCGCCTCGCCGAGGTCCGCCCGCAGGTCGCGGTGGCCGACGGTGTGGGCACGGTCGACGTTCGCGTGCGCCTCGAGCGGGAGACCGCCGGGCCGGTCACGCTGGCCGCGACCGTCGCCGGCCGGCGCATGCAGATCCAGACCGAGGAGGACGAGGCCGTCCTTTCCCTCACGGTCGACGATCCCCAGCTCTGGTGGCCGAGAGGGTACGGGAACCAGCCCCGTTACGACCTCGACGTGACCCTGGCCGGGCCGGACGCCGCACCCCTGGACACCTGGCACCGCAAGATCGGCTTCCGATCGGTACGCGTCGACACCACGCCGGACAGCGAGGGCAGTGCCTTCACGCTGCTCGTCAACGAGACGCCGGTGTTCGTCCGGGGTGTCAACTGGATCCCGGACGACGTCTTCGCCAACCGGGTCACCCGCGAACGCCTCGCGGCCCGGTTCACCCAGGCGATCGACGCGAACGTCAACTACCTGCGGATCTGGGGTGGCGGCCGGTACGAGTCGGAGGACTTCTACGACCTCGCCGACGAGCTGGGCCTGATGGTGGGGCAGGACTTCCTGTTCGCTTGTGCGGCGTACCCGGAGGAGGAGCCCTTTGCCACCGAATTGGCGGCGGAGGCGCGCGAGAACGTGGTGCGGCTGTCGAGTCACCCCAGCCTGATGATGTGGACGGGCAACAACGAGAACATCTGGGGTCACGAGGACTGGGGCTGGAAGGACAGCCTCGGTGACAAGTCGTGGGGCGCCGGCTTCTACTTCGACGTGCTGCCGCGCATCGTCGCCGAGGAGGACCCGAGCCGGCCGTACTGGCCGGGCAGCCCGTACTCGGGGCGTAACGACAAACATCCGAACGACCCCGCGTACGGGACGACGCACATCTGGGACGTCTGGAACACCGACGACTACCTCAAGTACCGCGAGTACCGGCCGCGGTTCGTCGCGGAGTTCGGATACCAGGCGCCACCGGTGTACGCGACGCTGCGCCGGGCCATCTCCGACGAGCCACTGACCCACGACTCGCCGGGCATGCAGGCGCACCAGAAGGCGATCGGCGGCGACGGCAAACTGCAACGGGGTCTCGACGCGCACCTGCCCGCGCCACGCGACTTCGACGACTGGCACTTCCTGACACAGCTCAACCAGGCCCGCGCACTGTCGGTCGGCATCGAGCACTTCCGGTCGTTGCGACCCGTCTGCATGGGCGCGATCATGTGGCAGCTCAACGACTGCTGGCCGGTCACCTCCTGGGCCGCGGTCGACGGCGACGGTCGCAAAAAGCCCCTCTGGTACGCGTTGCGCCGCTCGTACGCCCCACGGCTGCTGACCGTTCAGCCCCGGGACGGCGTGCCGCATCTGGTGGCGGTCAACGACTCCGCCGAGGACTGGCCGCTGTCGGCGACCGTCTCCCGGCGTACCGTCGCGGGGGTTGTCGAGGCCGAGGTGGCGATCGGCGCAACCGTCGGTCCGGGCGCCGCCATCACGCTGCCGTTGCCCGCGGAGGTCGGCGCGGCCGGCGACGCGGCGCACGAGTTCCTGGTGGCCGAGGCGGAGGAGCACCGGGCGTGGTGGTTCTTCGCCGAGGACAAGGACATCGCGTGGCCACCGGCCAAGTTCGACGCAACGTTCGAAGCCATCGGTGACGACGCCCGGGTCCGTATCACCGCACACAACATCCTGCGAGACCTCACACTGCACCCGGACCGCCTGGACCCGTCCACCGAGGTGGACGAGTCCGGCGTGACGCTGCTGCCGGGTGAGCAGGCAACGTTCATGATCCGGGGCGGCGCGGGCCTGGAACCGACCGCGCTGACCACGCGCCCGGTCCTGCGCTGCGTCAACGACCTGTCCTGATCCGTCGCCGCGACCGGCCTCCACCGAGGCCGGCCCGCGGCGACGGCCGCGTCGATCCGGTCCGGGAGCTCGGATAGTCGTGGACCAGAATGCTCGTGGGCAGTAGATCGCCTGGTCCGGGTCGCCGGGCACCGGGATGCCCCAGCCGTCGGCGCGGCCGGCCGCGAGACACTGATTTCCCGCAGACCCGCCCGGACAAAGCGTTCGGGCGGCTCGATCCGGACCTGCCCCGACTCCAGGACGTCGAGGATCCGCCGCTCGTACAGCGACAGCCGGAAGAACCAGTTCGTCTCCTCGACGCGTTCGAGAGCGCCCGGATGCTCCGGACAGACGTCGTCCCCGCACGAGGGCGGGGACTCGATCGGTGGGTGATTACCGCACGCCGGAGAACCCCGCGAGGGGGCGCATCATCGACGGGCCGCAGGACTGCATGACGCCGATGGTGTCAGGCTTCGGGGATCCCGGCGAGCCGTTTGCGGGACCACCGGATCAGCCCGGAAGACGGTCGACCGGCCTGACCCGCGCGGAGCTTCGCGTGGGAGGCCGGTCGACTTCTGTGTGCGTACGGAAAGGGTTACTCGGGGACCTTGCGGTAGGCGCCGTCGCTGGCACTGGTCGCCATCGAGGCGTAGGCCCGGAGGGCCGCCGAGACCGTGCGCTGGCGGTCGACCGGTGAGTACGGCTTCGGCCGGCGCTCTTCCTCGTGCCGCCGCTGGGCCAGTTCCTCGTCGGTGACGTTGAGCGTGATCGTGCGGCCCGGGATGTCGATGGTGATCTCGTCGCCGGTCTGGACCAGGGCGATGAGACCGCCGGATGCCGCCTCGGGGGAGACGTGGCCGATGGAGAGGCCCGAGGTGCCGCCGGAGAAGCGGCCGTCGGTGATGAGCGCGCAGGCCTTGCCCAGGCCGCGACCCTTGAGGAACGAGGTCGGGTAGAGCATTTCCTGCATGCCGGGGCCACCGCGCGGACCCTCGTAGCGGATGACGACCACGTCGCCGGCGAGCACGCGTTTGCCGAGGATGCCGTCGACCGCGTCGTCCTGGCTTTCGAAGACGCGGGCCGGGCCGCTGAACTTCCACAGCTCCTCGGCCACGCCGGCGGTTTTGACGACACAGCCGTCCGGGGCGAGGTTGCCGAAGAGGATCGCCAGGCCGCCGTCAACCGTGTACGCGTGCTCGACCGAGCGGATGCAGCCCTCGGCCGCGTCCGTGTCGAGCGTGGCCCAGCGGTTCGTCGTGGAGAACGGCTGGGTCGTGCGGACGCCGCCGGGCGCGGCGTGGAAGAGCTCCAGCGCCTTCTCGCTCGCTTGGCCGCTGCGGATGTCCCACTCCTGCAGCCAGCTGTCGAGGTCGGGGGAGTGCACCGAGCGGACGTTCGGCCGGAGCGCCCCGCCGCGGTGCAGCTCACCGAGCAGAGCGGGGATGCCGCCGGCGCGGTGGACGTCCTCCATGTGGTACTTCGGGCTGTTCGGGGCGACCTTCGACAGGCAGGGGACCCGGCGCGAGACCGCGTCGATGTCCGCCACGCTGAAGTCGATCTCAGCCTCGCGGGCCGCGGCCAGCAGGTGCAGGACCGTGTTGGTCGAGCCGCCCATCGCGACGTCCAGCGCAACGGCGTTCTCGAACGCGTCACGGTTGGCGATCGAGCGCGGCAGGACCGACTCGTCGTCGTTCTGGTAGTACTGCTTCGCGATGTCGACGATCAGCTCGCCGGCCCGCTCGAACAGCGCCTTGCGGGCCGCGTGGGTCGCCAGCGTCGAGCCGTTGCCCGGCAGTGCCAGGCCGATCGCCTCGGTCAGGCAGTTCATCGAGTTGGCGGTGAACATGCCGGAGCACGACCCGCAGGTCGGGCAGGCCGACCGCTCGATCGTGTCGAGCTGCTCGTCGGTGACGTTCTCGTTGGCGCTGGCGCTCATCGCGTCGACCAGGTCGAGCTTCTCGTGCACGACACCCTCGATGGCGATCGTCTTGCCGGCCTCCATCGGGCCACCGGAGACGAACACGGTGGGGATGTTGAGACGCAGCGCGGCGATCAGCATGCCGGGGGTGATCTTGTCGCAGTTCGAGATGCAGACGAGGGCGTCGGCGCAGTGCGCGTTCACCATGTATTCGACGGCGTCGGCGATGAGCTCGCGGCTGGGCAGCGAATAGAGCATGCCGCCGTGGCCCATCGCGATGCCGTCGTCGACGGCGATCGTGTTGAACTCGCGCCCGATGCCGCCCGCCTCGAACACCGCGTCGGCGACGAGGCCGCCCATGTCCTTGAGGTGGACGTGGCCGGGTACGAACTGGGTGAAGCTGTTGGCGATGGCGACGATCGGCTTGCCGAAATCGTCGTCAGTCATGCCGGTGGCGCGCCACAGGGCGCGCGCGCCGGCCATCGTCCGACCGTGGGTCGAGGTCCGGGAGCGCAGCTCAGGCATGACTACATACTGCCACCGCCGGTAAGGACCGCACCTGTGCCGGTGGACACGAAGTCCACTGCGCGGGACGGCAAACGTGAGTTGCGGTTCGAAACCGGTCGATCGGTCAGCTCCCGAAAAGTCGTTCAGTACGGCAGAGTGTCCCCGTGCACTCACCGTCCGGCGTGGAGCTGGCCGGGCTGGCGAGCCTCCTTGTCGCTGTCCCGGCCGTCGCGCTGCTGGGCAATTCCGGTCGCCGGCACACCGATGCCGCCCGGCGCGCCCACCTGACACTCGCGGCCGGTGCCGCTGTGACCACCGCGGCCGCACTCGCGGGCCTGCTCAGCGACCTGTTCCTGGCGCACGGGCCGGCGCAGCTCGGCTCGGCCGTGGCTGTGGCGATGGCGCTGGGCACTCTCACCCTCCTGGCCGGCACGCTGCTGCTGCCCGGTGCCGCGGAGAGCCCCGGCGCGGCGTTCCGGCTGCTGATCGACGGTTTTGTCGTCGGCGCGGCGATCTGGTTCGTCGGCTGGGTGCTCGTCGCCGAGCCGACCCGGCTCCTCGGTGACCAGACCCCGGCCCGGTGCCTGTCGATGCTGCTGCCCGCCGGTGTCGCGGTGATCGCCATCGGGCTGACCGCGGTGCTCGCCCTGCACGCCCACCGGCCCCGGCACATCACCGTGCGGGTCGCTGCCGGGGTGAGCGTGGTCGCGGTCGCGGCCACCGCGCTGTCCGGCGGCATCTGTCAGAGCTGGCCGATCGTCGTGCTGCTCAGCGCTCTGCTGCTGCCCGCCGGCCTGGTGGTCGTCGCCCACGCGATCAAGATCGCCGACCGGCCGGTCGAGGTCGTCGGTGACATCACCCAGCGCAACACCGGGTACGCCTTCGTGCCGATGGCGGCCATGGTCGGCGCCCTCGGATATCACCTGGCGGTCGGCGGGGTCTTCGACGTGTTCGGCTTCGTCGGGTCCAGCGTCGAGGGTTTTGCGCTGGTGGCGCGTCAATATCTGGCCCTGGCCGACGTCAAGCGCTACACACTGCGGCTGCGGCTGCGCGAGTCGCACTTCCGGGAGCTCGCCCACACCGATCCGCTGACCGGGCTGGCCAACCGCCGCGGTCTGGTCCGGGCGCTGCGCGAGCCCGGTGTCCGTGACCGGCCCCGGGTGCTGGTCGGCCTCGACCTGGACGGCTTCAAGAACGTCAACGACATGCGCGGGCACGACATCGGTGACGCCGTGCTCGTCGAGGTCGGTGAGCGCCTCCGCGCGAACCTCCGCGAGGGTGACGTCGCCGCGCGCCTCGGCGGTGACGAGTTCGCGGTGCTGATGTGGGCGACACCCGAGGAGGCGATGGTCGCGGGCAAGCGGCTGCTCGCGGTGCTCGGTGAGCCGTACGACACCGAGGACGGCTCGGTTTTCCTCTCCGCGAGCGTGGGGGTCGCCGACTCGCCCGCGCCCGGTGACACCGGCGAGCTGATGCGCGACGCCGACCTGGCCCTGCGGTACGCCAAGCAGCGCGGCAAGAACAGGGTCGAGCGGTACGAGAAGCGTTACGACGAGCTGCTGCGCCGCCACAGCGTGCTGGAGAACGAGCTGCGGCACGCCATCGACCGCAAGCAGCTACGCCTGGTCTTCCAGCCGGTGGTCGCGTTGCCCTCCATGCGGCCGGTCGGGGCCGAGGCGCTGCTGCGCTGGCACCACCCCGACCTGGGCTCGGTCCGCCCCGACGAGTTCATCCCGGTCGCCGAGGAGTCCGGGCTGATCAGCATGATCGGCTCGTGGGTGCTCGACCAGGCCTGCCGGCAGCTGTCCCTCTGGCTCGCGGGCGGCCACGACGTCTGGGTGTCGGTCAACCTCTCGCCCAAGGAGCTGCACGCCGCCGACTACGCGGGCCAGGTCGCCGGTGTCCTCGAGAAATACGGCGTGCCCCCGCAGCGTCTTGTGCTCGAGGTGACCGAGCACGCCGTGGCCACCGACATGGACGAGCTGATCCGGCGGCTGTGCGAGCTGCGCTCGACCGGTGTACGGATCGCGCTCGACGACTTCGGCGCCGGCTATTCCTCCCTCGGGCAGCTGCGCAACCTCCCCGTCGACATCCTGAAGATCGACCACGCGCTGGTCGCCGAGCCGGAGTCGCGCACCGGCACCGCCGCGCCGCTCGTCGACGTGGTGGTGCGGCTCGGTCACCGGCTCGGGCTCGAGGTGCTGGCCGAGGGCATCGGCACACCCGCGCAGCGAGCGATCGTCGAGGAGGCCGGCTGCCGGCTCGGCCAGGGTTCGCTGTTCGGCTGGGGTGTGCCCGCCGAGCACCTGGAGGCGCAGCTGGAGACTGTCCGATCCTCCGGCGCGCGTCCGGTGCCGGCTCAGCGAATTCGTCCCGTAACCCCGCCGAGCGCGCCCGCCCGCAGTCAGGTGATCATGCTGGGGCCGGGAATGCGGCAGGTCAGAGCCTTGCTGCCGACCGATCCGGCCTTCGCCGACGAGGAAGTCTCGCGAACGGGTGACCAGGATGTGAGATCAGTTGACGCACCTCGTGAGATGGGGCAGTCTTAGCCGCATGTGCTTGTCGTCCCGAGTACTTATGTGAGCGCACTCTCCCTCCAGCAGGAGTGAGGAGAGTGCGCTAGGTCCCGTGCTTCGGCACGAGGGCCTTTTTTGTTGCTCACGTAACGGGATCCGAAACGAACGAAGGTCAGCGTCATGACGAGACCCACACCCGAGACCCTCGCCCACCGCGCCACCCCGGCCACCGTCGCGGCGGCTGCCGGTGCCCCGGCCGTAGCCACGGTGTCGCCGACCCCCGTCACCGGGGCCGGTTCGCTCGTGCGGTCGCTCGAGGCGCTCGGCGTCGAGGTGGCGTTCGGGATTCCCGGCGGGACGATCCTGCCGGCGTACGACCCGCTCTACGACTCCAAGGTCCGGCACATCCTGGTCCGCCACGAGCAGGGCGCGGGCCACGCCGCCACCGGATATGCGCAGGCCACCGGCAAGGTCGGCGTTTGCATCGCCACCTCCGGCCCCGGCGCGACCAACCTGGTGACGCCGATCGCCGACGCCTACATGGACTCGGTGCCGATCGTGGCGATCACCGGCCAGGTGGCCCGGGCCTCGATCGGGACGGACGCCTTCCAGGAGGCGGACATCCAGGGCATCACGCTGCCGATCACGAAGCACAACTTCCTGATCCAGACGCCCGAGGAGATCCCGCAGATCATGGCGGAGGCCTTCCACCTGGCGCTGTCGGGACGCCCGGGCCCGGTCCTGGTCGACATCCCCAAGGACGTGCAGCAGGCCGCGACCATGTTCTCCTGGCCGCCCACGCTGGACCTCCCCGGTTACCGGCCGACGCTGCACCCGCACGGCAAGCAGATCCGCGAGGCGGCCCGGCTGATCGCCGCGGCCAAGCGCCCCGTCCTGTACGTCGGCGGCGGTGTGCTCAAGGCCGGCGCGACCGACGGGCTGCGCAAGCTCGCCGAGCAGACCGGCATCCCGGTCGTGACCACGCTGATGGCGCTCGGCGCGTTCCCGGACTCGCACCCGCAGCACCTGGGCATGCCCGGCATGCACGGCACGGTTCCGGCCGTTTTTGCCCTGCAGAAGGCCGACCTGCTGGTCACCCTGGGCGCCCGCTTCGACGACCGGGTCACCGGCAAGCTCGACACGTTCGCCCCCGAGGCGAAGGTCGTGCACGCCGACATCGACCCCGCCGAGATCGGCAAGAACCGCCACGCGGACGTCCCGATCGTGGGCGACGCGCGGCACGTCATCGACGAGCTGATCGCGGCCGTCTCCGGCAGCGCCGGCGGCACCGGTTCCTACCCGGCGTGGTGGGCGCAGCTCAACGACCTGCGGGAGCGGTACCCGCTCGGTTACGACGAGCCGACCGACGGCACGCTCGCCCCGCAGTACGTGATCGAGCGCATCGGCGAGCTGGTCGGCCCCGACGCGATCTACGTGGCCGGTGTCGGGCAGCACCAGATGTGGGCGTCGCAGTTCATCAAGTACGAGAAGCCGGGCACCTGGCTCAACTCCGGCGGCGCCGGGACCATGGGATACGCCGTGCCCGCCGCGATGGGCGCCAAGGTCGGCCGCCCCGACACCCAGGTGTGGGCGATCGACGGCGACGGCTGCTTCCAGATGACCAACCAGGAGCTCGCGACCTGCGCGCTGGAGGGCATCCCGGTCAAGATCGCCGTCATCAACAACGGCAACCTCGGCATGGTCCGGCAGTGGCAGACCCTGTTCTACGAGGGCCGCTACTCCAACACCGAGCTGGGCACCCACAAGCACCGCATCCCCGACTTCGTGAAGCTCGCCGAGGCGCTGGGCTGTGTCGGTCTGCGCTGCGAGTCCAAAGCGGACGTGGACGCGACGATCAAGGCGGCCATGGAGATCAACGACCGGCCCGTGGTCATCGACTTCACGGTCGGCAAGGACGCCATGGTCTGGCCGATGGTCGCCGCCGGCACCAGCAACGACGAGATCATGTTCGCCCGTGACGTGCGCCCCAGCTTCGAAGAGGATGACCTGTGACCAGCATGAACAAGCACACCCTCTCCGTGCTCGTGGAGAACAAGCCCGGCGTGCTCGCGCGGGTGAGTGGTCTGTTCTCGCGCCGGAGCTTCAACATCGATTCGCTGGCGGTGGGCGAGACGGAGAACCCGGACGTCTCCCGCATCACGATCGTGGTCAACGCCGACTCCTCACCCCTGGAGCAGGTGACCAAGCAGCTCAACAAGCTGGTGAACGTCCTGAAGATCGTCGAGCTGGACCCGCAGCAGTCGGTCCAGCGCGAACTCCTGCTGGTCAAGGTGCGGGCCGACCGCACCGTGCGCGGGCAGGTCCTCGAGACGGTCGAGCTGTTCAGGGCGAAGGTGATCGACGTCGCTCCGGACACCCTCACGATCGAGGCGACCGGCAACCCCGACAAGCTGGACGCCTTGCTGCGCGATCTCGAGCCGTACGGCATCAAGGAGATGGTGCAGTCGGGTCTCGTGGCCATCGGCCGCGGCTCGCGCTCCATCACGACCGGCCCCGCTCTGCGCGCGGCCTGATTTTCACCATAGATTCGAGAGCCCGTCCAACCGCCCCGGCCACCGCCCCTACCGGACTAAAGACTCAAGTGAGGATTCAATGACCGCCGAAGTGTTCTACGACGACGACGCCGACCTGTCCATCATCCAGGGACGCAAGGTCGCCGTTATCGGGTACGGCAGCCAGGGCCACGCGCACTCGCTGTCGCTGCGCGACTCGGGCGTCGACGTGGTGGTCGGCCTGAAGGAGGGCTCCAAGAGCCGCGCCAAGGCCGAGGAGCAGGGCCTCAAGGTGCTCACGCCCGCCGAGGCGTCCGCCTGGGCCGACGTGATCATGGTGCTCGCGCCCGACACCGCCCAGCGGAAGATCTACACCGAGTCGATCGAGCCGAACCTGACCGCCGGCAAGGCGCTCTTCTTCGGTCACGGCCTCAACATCCGCTTCGAGCTGATCAAGCCGCCGGCGAACGTCGACGTCGCCATGGTCGCCCCGAAGGGCCCGGGCCACCTGGTCCGCCGCCAGTACGTGGACGGCAAGGGTGTTCCGGCGCTGATCGCGGTGGAGCAGGACCCCAGCGGCGGCGCGCAGGCGCTCGCCCTGTCCTACGCGAAGGCGATCGGTGGCACCCGCGCCGGTGTCATCAAGACCACCTTCAAGGAAGAGACGGAGACCGACCTGTTCGGCGAGCAGGCCGTCCTCTGCGGCGGTACGGCTGCGCTGGTGCAGACGGGCTTCGAGGTGCTGACCGAGGCCGGTTACGCCCCGGAGATCGCGTACTTCGAGTGCCTGCACGAGCTGAAGCTGATCGTCGACCTCATGTACGAGGGTGGCATCTCCCGCATGCGTTACAGCGTGTCGGACACCGCCGAGTTCGGTGACTACGTCAGCGGCCCGCGCGTGATCAACGCGTCGGTGAAGCAGGAGATGAAGAAGATCCTCGCCGAGATCCAGTCGGGCGAGTTCACCAAGGCGCTCATCGCGGACGACGAGGCGGGTGGCACGCGTCTGCAGCAGTTCCGCAAGGAAGGCGCCGAGCACCCGATCGAGGTCACCGGCAAGAAGCTGCGCGACATGATGAGCTGGGTCGACCGGCCGATCACCGAAACTGCCTGACCTTTCAATACCCCGGATATGCACGCCGGGCCGGAGTGCCGCAAGGCTCTCCGGCCCGGCGTTTTGCGTGACTGCGCGACTACTTGAAACGTGGGTGTTACGTCCCGCTTACGCAACCGGCGTCGTCATCGAATTGTGTACTGTTCGGACGCTTCGGGGTCGACAACAGCAGGTAGATTCGCCGCATGCGACTGGCTGATTCTTTCCGGAGTGAGCGCTTCGGCGCGGTCCGGATTCATGAGCTGCAGAGGGTGATCGAGCTCGACTCGGGCGCCGTGCATGATGCCGGCCGGCCGGGGCTTTCGGCTGGTAGCCGGGTTGTGCCGCCTGACGCATTACGCGCTGTCGAGTCGCAAATGGTAATCGTCGTCCCGTGCATGAATGAGACACGAAGCGTCATCGAAGGAGTGCTCTCCGGCATTCCCCACGACTGTCTCATTGTGCTGGTCTCCAACAGCGACAAGCTGCCGGTGGACCGCTACGAGATCGAGGCGCAGACGGTCGAGCAGTTCTGCCGTCTGGCCGGCCGATCGGCGATCAGTGTTCATCAAAAGGATCCCGGACTCGCGGCCGCGTTCAAGGCCGCCGGGATGGAGGAACTGATCGGCGAGGACGGACTGGTCCGTTCCGGCAAGGGTGAGGCCATGCTGATCGGCATGGCCCTGGCCGCGATGACGGGACGCCGCTATCTGGGCTACGTCGACGCCGACAACTACGTTCCGGGTGCCGTCCACGAGTACTGCAAGGCGTACGCCGCCGGGCTGCACCTCGCGGACAGCCCGTACGCGATGGTCCGGATCTCCTGGCACTCGAAGCCGAAACTGCGCGACGGGCGGCTGTTCTTCAGCCGTCGCGGCCGCAGCTCGGAGATCACCAACGAGTGGCTCAACCGGTTCCTGGCCGAATACTCCGGTTTCGGCACCGAGGTGATCGCGACCGGCAACGCCGGTGAGCATGCGATGAGCCTCGACCTGGGTCTCAAGCTGCGGCTGGCCGGCGGTTTTGCCGTCGAGCCGTACGAGTACCTCGATCTGTTCGAGCAGTTCGGTGGGGTGCTGGAGAGCACCAGCCCGGACGTGATGAGCAGTTCGGTGCCGGTGCTGCAGATCGAGACCCGCAACCCGCACTTCCACGACAACAAGGGCGAGGACCACGTGCAGGGCATGCGGATGCAGGCCCTCAACGTCGTCTACCACTCGCCCGTGACCCTGCCGTCCGTGCGTCAGGCGATCATCGAGTTCATGGTGGCCCAGGGTGCGCTCGAGGTCGGCCAGGAACCCCCGCGCGAGCGGGTCTATCCGCCCGTCGGCAGCCTCGACCTGGAGCTGCTCTACGACGGGCTCGACGCGGAGGCGCTGACCTTCCGCCAGTTCGACGGTCTCGCGTCGGCGGGTTACGCGCCCGCGCCGCCGATCGAGCGGAACCTCATCCCGCGCCCGACCGTTTAGCGACGAGGGTCCCGGCGGGCGTGGCGGCGCCCACCGGGATCACTCACGACTGCGGCTTCTCCTGCGGCACGGGCGGAGGCTGCACCTGTCCGGCCGGCTGGATGTGCTCCGTGGGCGCCTGCTGCGAAACAGCGGGCGCCGGAGGCGCCGACTGCGGCAGGGGCGGAGGCGGCTGCTGCTGCTGCCATCCTTGATATTGCGGCTGCGGCGGGTACTGGTACTGCGGCGGGTATTGCGGCGGCGGTGCACCCCACTGCGGCTGCTGCTGCGGCGGGTAGTGCCCGGGCCAGGGCTGCTGATATTGCATCGGCGGCGGCGCGACCGGTGTCGCCAGCTCCTTGAGCCAGTCCGCCTCGGCCTTGGCCCAGACCCGGCGGGCCGCGAGGTAGGACGGCCCGTGGCCGAGCAGCGGGATCAGCAGCACACCGAGACCGACCACGAGGGCGAGGATGCCCACCTGGAGCCCGCCGGTGTCCGACTCGCTGGCCACGCCGGTGACCAGGAAGACCAGGCCGGTGATGAGGATGAGGCCGCCGACCACCATCGGGCCGACGGTGTTGCCGTTGCGCACCAGCGACCACGCCACGGCGGCGGTCAGGGCGGCGCCCACGGCGAGGACAGCCGTGAACAGCCCCTTGGCGGCGGCTTCACCGACCGTGTCCCGGATGTAGGAGTCGGTGGAGACGGTCAGCAGGGCCGCGATCGCCAGCGACAGCGCGACGAGACCGAGCAGCGCGACGGTGACGGCCACACCGAAGGGAACCCGGCGCGGTGGGTCGGGGATGACGGGACCGTGGTCCTCGTCGATGTCCCCGGTGTCGGTGGAGGCTTCAGACATGCCGAGAGGCTAGCGGGAACGGTGCTCGTGGCGGGGTCCCGCAGGGTACGAGAAGATTTCCGTCCTGTGACACCGGTCACCATGAGATGACATCCCGTGGTGGTCGCCGATCCGTCTACGCTCGCGGAAAGGTCGGCGGCCGGCCGCCTGCGAGACAAACTGTGGAGACGTATGACTCCCGTGGTACTGATCGCTGAGGAACTGGCCCCCGCCGCCATCGACGTCCTGGCCTACGACTTCGACGTCCGCCACGTGGACGGCACCGACCGCGCCGCGCTGCTGGAGGCCCTCGCGGACGCCGACGCGGTCATCGTCCGTAGTGCCACCCGGATCGACGCCGAAGCCGTCGCCGCCGCCCCGCGCCTCAAGGTTGTCGCCCGCGCCGGGGTGGGTCTCGACAACGTCGACGTCCCCGCCGCCACCGCCCGCGGTGTCATGGTGGTCAACGCCCCCACGTCCAACATCGTCTCGGCCGCCGAGCAGGCGATCGCGTTGCTGCTGGCCGTGGCCCGGCACACCGCCAGCGCCAGCGCGTCCCTCAAGAACGGCGAGTGGAAGCGGAAGAAGTACACCGGCGTCGAGGTGCAGGGCAAGACCGTCGGTGTGGTCGGGCTGGGGCGCATCGGGGTGCTCTTCGCACAGCGGATGGCGTCGTTCGGGACGCGGCTGATCGCGTACGACCCGTACATCCAGCCGGCGCGGGCGGCGCAGCTGGGCGTACGCCTGGTCGGTCTGGACGAGCTGCTGCGGGAGAGCGACTTCATCTCCGTGCACCTGCCGCGGACACCCGAGACACTCGGGCTGATCGGCGAGAAGGAGTTGGCCACGGTCAAGCCCGGCGTGCGGATCGTGAACGCGGCCCGCGGCGGCCTGATCGACGAGCGGGCCCTGGCCGACGCGCTGGCCGAGGGCCGGGTCGCCGGCGCCGGCATCGACGTTTTTGTCACCGAGCCGACCACCGAGTCGCCGCTGTTCGCCTTCGACAACGTGGTCGTCACCCCACATCTGGGCGCGTCGACCGCCGAGGCGCAGGACAAGGCCGGCCTGTCGGTGGCCCGCAGCGTCAAGCTGGCGTTGCAGGGCGAGTTCGTGCCCGACGCGGTGAACGTGCAGGCCGGTGGAGTGGTCGACGAGGACGTGCGGCCGCTGCTCGCCCTCGCGGAAAAGCTGGGCAAGGTCTTCACCGCCGTCGCGGGTGGTGTCGCCGCCAGCGTGACCGTCGAGGTCCGCGGCGAGATCGTGTCGCACGACGTGGCGGTGCTCAAGCTGGCCGCGACCAAGGGCCTCTTCGCCTCGGTGGTCGAGGAACAGGTCACCTACGTCAACGCACCGCAGCTCGCGGCCGACCGCGGCGTCGAGGTCGAGCTGATCGTCGACCGCGAGGTCTCCGACCAGCACAACCTGGTCACCGTCCGCGGCGCGCTCCCGGACGGGCGCACGGTCAGCGTCGCCGGGACAGTCACGGGTACGGGCACACGGGAGGCCCGCAAGCTGACCCAGGTCGACGAGTTCGACCTGGAGCTGGGCGCCGGCGGTGTGCTGCTCTTCTTCCGCTACTCGGACCGCCCGGGCATCGTCGGGGCGATCGGGTCGATCCTGGGCGAGGCCGGCGTCAACATCGCGGCGATGCAGGTCGCCCGGCGCGAGGCCGGCGGCGAGGCCCTGATGGCCCTGACCGTCGACTCCTCGGTGGACGCCGAGCTGCTCTCGGCGGTCGCCGCCGCGATCGGCTCCGCCAAGGGCAGCATCGTGGACCTCAGGGACGAGGACTAACGAGCTTTGACCGGTGGGGGATACACCGTGCCGTCCTGAAGGTCGAGCAGATCCAGATTGAGCTCGCCGGCGAGCCGCTCGATCGTCTCGAGCACCGCGTCCGGGCAGTTCTCGTCCAGGCGCATCTGGATGTGGTCCGCGGCGGCGTGCAGCGGTGCGCTCGCCCAGGGGGTGCCGGCGAGGGTGGCCCGCGGACCGCGGTCGGGGTAGTGGCTGGTCAGGGCGTCATAGAAGGCAACGACGCGCGGGTCGGCGGGGCGCTGCGGGTGTTCGCCGCGGGCGCACCGGGCGTTGGCGGCGCGCACGTCATCCGGCATGTCCGTGTTGTCCATGGCCCACACCACGAGGTCGAAACTCACCGGCGCATGGTGCCATACCCTTCGCGTGCCGAGTCGGTTGTCGCCCCGACACGCGGGGGATGCGTCTTGCGCGACATTAGTCCGCATCGCTAGCGTTGGTCCTGCCGCGCGGGCTATGCGGGTGTGTCTTCGGGTGACACCTCCGTGGTCGCTCCGTGCGGTGGATGCACCCCCGGCGGGCGCGAGCCACGCGTACCTGTCGTGACAGCCCCCGCGATCGTTGCCGCGATCAGCGGGGGTTGTTCGCGTCCGGACCTTTCCCTCCCTTAACGATTGTTCATCCACACTCTGGGACCGCCGTGCCAGAGATCGGGACAGCGGACTACAGTCGGGCGGGTCTCGACGATTGAGGGAGTGGACGTGACGGTGGCGCGGATCGCGGTTGTGGCCGGCGACGGCATCGGGACCGAAGTGACCGCGGAAGCCCGCAAGGTGATCGAGGCCGTCCTCCCCGACACGGAGTTCGACGACTACGACCTGGGTGCGCGCTTCTACAACCGCACCAAGGAAGTCCTGCCGCAGGCCATCGAGGACGAGCTGGCGGCGCACGACGCCATCCTGCTCGGCGCCATCGGTGACCCCAGCGTCCCGCCGGGCGTGCTCGAGCGTGGCCTGCTGCTCAAGCTCCGCTTCGACTTCGACCAGTACGTCAACCTGCGCCCCTCCCGGCTCTGGCCCGGAACGACCAGCCCGCTCTCCGGCATCAAGCCCGGCGAGATCGACATGGTCGTCGTCCGCGAGGGCACCGAGGGTCTCTACGTCGGTGCCGGTGGTGTCCTCCACAAGAACACCCCCGCCGAGATCGCGACCGAGGAGAGCCTGAACACCCGGCACGGTGTCGAGCGGGTCATCCGCGACGCGTTCGGCCGGGCGCAGCGCCGCGAGCGCCGCCACCTCACCCTCGTGCACAAGACCAACGTGCTCACGCACGCGGGCGGGCTCTGGGCGCGCACTTTCGCCGCCGTCGCCGCCGAGTTCCCCGACGTGACCACGGAATACCAGCACATCGACGCCGCGAGCATGTTCCTGGTGAGCAACCCGCAGCGGTACGACGTGGTGGTGACCGACAACCTCTTCGGTGACATCCTCACCGACATCGCCGCTGCCGTGACCGGTGGCATCGGCATGGCCGCCAGCGGCTCCGTCAACCCGGAGCGCAAGTACCCGTCGACCTTCGAGCCGGTGCACGGCTCCGCGCCGGACATCGCCGGCCAGGGCATCGCCGACCCGGCGGCCGCCATCCTCTCCGCGTCGCTGCTGCTCGAGCACCTCGGGCACACCGACGAGGCCCGACGAGTATCCGAGGCGGTCGCCGCCGAGGTCGCGTCCCGCACACCGGGCGCCTCGCTGCGTACCGCCGAGGTCGGAGACCGGGTCGCCGCCACCGCGGCCGCCTGACCTCACCTTCACCCCGTCTCCCGCCCGGTGACCCGGGCGGTCGATGACGTGCACCCTGAGCCGGTCGGCTTTGAACGACCGTTCGGGGTAAGTTCCTTGGAGCACTACGGGTGCTACCTCTTTGTTCTTCGTGACAGAAAGCAGGTCAACTGCCATGAGTGGTGGTGACAACCTCGACTTCGAGATCCGTCCGCACCCGGCGCCCGTAAGTGACGCGGACCGCGCGACACTGCTGGCCAACCCGGGCTTCGGCCGGATCTTCACCGACCACATGGTCACCATCCGCTATGCGGAGGGGAAGGGCTGGTACGAGCCCCGGGTGGAGGCGCGCGCGCCGATCCCGATGGACCCGGCCGCGGCTGTGCTGCACTACGCGCAGGAGATCTTCGAGGGCCTGAAGGCGTACACGACGCCGGACGGCGGTGTGGCGATGTTCCGCCCGGACGCCAACGCGGCCCGGTTCGGGCAGTCGGCCCAGCGCATGGCGATGCCGGTGCTGCCGCAGCCGACGTTCCTCGAGTCGCTGAGCCAGCTCATCAAGATCGACAAGCGGTGGATCCCGGAGAGCGACGAGGGCAGCCTCTACCTGCGCCCGTTCGCGTACGCGAGCGAGGTTTTCCTCGGAGTGCGCCCGGCGATGGAATACCTGTACCTGGTGATCGCCTCGCCGGTCGGCGCCTACTTCAGCGGCGGTGTGAAGCCGGTGACTGTGTGGGTCACGCCCGACTACACGCGTGCGGCGCCCGGTGGCACCGGTGCGGCGAAGTGCGGCGGCAACTACGCCGCCGGTCTCTCCGCGCAGGCCGAGGCGATCGAGCACGGCTGTGACCAGGTGGTCTACCTCGACGCGGTGGAGCGGAAGTACGTCGACGAGCTCGGCGGCATGAACATCGTCTTCGTCCAGGACGACGGTTCGCTGGTGACGCCGCCGCTGACCGGCACGATCCTGCCCGGCATCACCCGTGACTCGATCCTCAAGCTGGCGCAGCGGGCCGGTCGCAAGGTCGAGGAGCGCCCGGTCAGCTTCGACGAGTGGCGTGACGGCGCCGCGTCGGGCCGGATCCGCGAGGCGTTCGCGTGTGGCACCGCCGCGGTGATCACGCCGATCGGCACGGTCCGCCACCCGGACGGCGAGTTCACCGTCGCGGACGGCGGCTCGGGTGAGGTCACGATGGCGCTGCGCCAGGAGCTGGGCGACATCCAGCGGGGCCGCGCCGAGGACCCGTTCGGCTGGGTGCACCGGGTTCTCTAGCCGGCCAGCTCGGTCAGCACCGCGTCCGCGTCGGGCATACCGTTGATCTCGGTCTGCACGGCGCGGGCGTTTGCCGTCAGGACCGGGTCGTCGAGCAGCCGGAGCGCCGCCGCACGAACGGTCTCGGCGGTCAGCTCCGCCGGTGGCACGACGATGGCAACTCCCGCCCGCTCGGCGGTGGCGCCGTTGACGAACTGGTCTGCGCCCTGCGGCAGGACCAGATGCGGCAGGCCGTGACAGAGCGCCGCGACGATCGTCCCGGCGCCACCCTGGGTGACCAGGCCAGAGCACCGGGGCAGCACCAGGGCGTGCGGGGCGAAGTCGGTCAGGAAGACGTTCGGCGGCTGGGGTCCGAGCCGGGCCGGATCGCTGCCCGGGCCGACTGTGACCAGGACGTTGACCGGCAGGTCCCGCAGAGGTCGCCGTACCGTGCTCCGAACCACTCCCACGCCTCACCCGGCAGCGGGCCCAGCCCGTGCACCAGGTGCCGGGCGCCGGTCCGTGCGGCGGCCACGGCACCGGCCAGTTCGGTCACCGGATGCACGACCAGGTCGGGCTTCCACTGCTCGGCGCGTGGCACCAGCTCGGCGGCCCGTGCGAAAGCCGCGGCGCCGAACATGCTGCTGATCACCGTGGCCATCCGCTGGTCCGGGGCGACCGCCGCCAGGTCCGGACCCCGGGAGCGGAAGGCGGCGTCCGCCTCTGCGCGGCTCGGGCCGACCTCCCAGGTCGCCAGGCCGCGCCGGCGAGCCTCGATGACGCCCTCTGCGCCGGTCGCGACGATGACGTCGTGGCCCGCGCGCTGGGCGGCACGGATCAGCGGCAGCAGCGGGAGGAGATGTCCGTGTGCCGGCCAGGTGCTGACGAGGACTCGCATGCGTCGCAGTAGACACCCCCGGCGGCAGGGGGTCTGTCAGCTGGACGTCAGCAGGTGGTCGCGCATCGCCGCGATCTGATCGGTGCTGAGGCCGATCTCGCGGACGTACTTCTCGACCGAGCCGTACCGGTCGCGCAGGTCGCCGAGGAAGAGCAGCATGGCGTCCTGCGGGCAGTCGAACATGTGGTATTTGTCCTGCACCAGGTCGGGTTTGGTGCGCATCAGGTAGGCCGTCAGCGACGCCATCGCGACCTCGGTCAGCGCGTAGTCCTGGGCGATGTCCGCATCGGACACTCCGAGCAGTGAGAGCGTGAGCGCGCAGACCACGCCGGTGCGGTCCTTGCCGGCCATGCAGTGCACGACAACCGGCGCCGCCTCGGGGTCGGCGATCAGGCTCAGCGCCGCCGCCAGGCCTTCCTGGCCGTCCTCGGCGAAGTTGAGGTAGCGGTCGGCCAGCCAGCGCTCGTGCGGCAGCGACGGTGCGACGGTGTCCCAGTCGATGTGCTTCACCACGAGGTTGTGATAGGCGAGGCCCTCGGCCTCGGGGACCCGGCCGTGCTCCTCGACCTCGAAGACCCGGCGCAGGTCGATGACGCTCCGGACGCCCAGGTCGCTGAAGGTCTGCAGGTCGTCGCCCTTGAGCCGGTGCAGGGAGTCGGCGCGGAACAGGCGCCGCCACCTCACCGTGCGATTGTCGAGGCCGGCGTAACCACCGACGTCGCGGAAGTTGTAGCTGGCGGAGAACGTCACGGTGCGGGGATATTCGTCGGCCACCCGTTCAACCTAACGGGCGACCGCTCACCCCCGCCGTCCCGGATTCTGGACTTTTATCTCACACCGCGATCCTGAGTGGCATGCTTCGGGACGTGACCCACTCCGTGCTGATTATTCGCACCTAGCGCGCCGGCTGACTTTTTCGCCGACGTGCCGACCTCCCGCATCCGCGGGGGGTCTTTTTGTTGGGTCGTCAGTCTCGGAAAGGAACCTCCCATGACCTATCAGGTGTTCGACACGACGTTGCGCGACGGCGGGCAACGCGAGGGCATCAGCTACTCGGTCGTCGACAAGCTCGCGGTCGCCCGGTTGCTGGACGAGTTCGGGGTCGGCTTCATCGAGGGCGGCTGGCCGGGTGCGATGCCCAAGGACACCGAGTTCTTCGCCCGCGCCAAGAACGAGCTCGAGCTGAAGAACGCGGTGCTCGTGGCGTTCGGGGCGACCCGCAAGGCGAACGTCGACGTGGGTACGGACCCGCAGGTCAAGGCCCTGCTGGACGCCGAGACACCGGTTGTCTGCGTGGTGGCCAAGTCCGACATCCGGCACGTCGAGCGGGCGCTGCGCACCACCGGCGAGGAAAACCTGGCCATGGTCCGGGACACCGTCGAGCACCTGGTCGCCAACGGCCGCCGTGCGTTTGTCGACTGCGAGCACTTCTTCGACGGCTTCCGCTACGACCCCGACTACACCGCCTCCGTCGTCCAGGCCGCGTTCGAGGCCGGCGCCGAGCGGGTGGTCATGTGTGACACCAACGGCGGCATGCTCCCGTCGATGATCACCGCGGTGATCCAGGACCTGGTCCGGCGGACCGGCGTGGCACCCGATCAGCTCGGCATCCACTGCCAGAACGACACGTCCTGCGCGGTCGCCAACACCGTCGCCGCCGTCGAGGCGGGCGTCGAACACTTCCAGTGCACGGCCAACGGGTACGGCGAGCGGCCGGGCAACGCCGACCTCTTCGCCGTCGTCAGCAACCTGCAACTCAAGCTCGGGCTGAAGGTCCTACCGGACGGCTGCCTCGAGAAGGCGACGCGGGTGTCCTCCGCGCTCGCCGAGATCGCCAACATCGCCCCCGACACCCACCAGGCCTACGTCGGGGCCGCGGCATTCGCTCACAAGGCGGGGCTGCACGCGAGCGCGATCAAGGTGGATCCGCTGCTCTACAACCACGTCGACCCGTCGGTGGTGGGCAACGACATGCGGATCCTGGTGACCGAGATGGCCGGCCGGGCCAGCATCGAGCTCAAGAGCCGTGAGCTCGGTCTGGACCTGGCCGGCCACCCGGACACCCTCACCGCCGTGACCCGCAAGGTCAAGGACCTGGAGGCGGGTGGCTGGTCCTTCGAGGCCGCCGACGCTTCCTTCGAGCTCCTGGTACGCAGTGAGCTCCCCGGCGAGGACTTCGTCCGCCCGTTCGCGCTGGAGTCCTACCGGGTGCAGGTCGAGCACCGTGAGGACGGCGCAGTGGTCTCGGAGGCCACCGTCAAGGTGCGTGTCCGCGGTGAGCGCATCATCGCGACCGCCGAGGGCAACGGCCCGGTCAACGCCCTCGACGAGGCGCTGCGGGTGGCACTCTCCAAGCACTACCCGGAGCTGAAGACATTCGAGCTGGCCGACTTCAAGGTCCGCATCCTGGAGGGCTCGCACGGCTCGAACGCGATCACCCGCGTCCTGGTCGAGACGAGCGACGGCCGCCGCGACTGGACGACCGTCGGTGTCCACGAGAACGTCGTCGAGGCGAGCTGGAAGGCCCTGACCGACGCCCTCACCTACGGCCTGGCCCGCACCACCACGTCCGCCTGATCCCGTCAGTCGCGCCTGGTCATCACCCGTAGCGTGATGGCCAGGCCGGCGGCGCACCAGACGGCCAGCACGGCGAACGGCAGCACGGTGATGCCTCCGGGCGGCGAGGTCAGCGTCTCGCGGACGGCCTGGGCCATGTACTGGAACGGCAGCACCTCGTGCACCGCCCGCAGCCACTCCGGCAGGCGGTCGGCGGGGAAGTTGATCGGCGAGAACATCAGCGCGACGAACACGATCGCCTGGGAGATCACGCTCGTCAGCGAGGGCGACAGCGCGTACGCCATGGCAAAGCCGATCGTCGTCGCCGTCAGCGCCACCAGCAGCATCGCCGGCAACACCCACCAGCTGACGTGCAGGTTCAGGTCGAAGCGCAGCACGGCCGCGAGCAGTCCGAGCACCAGTCCCGGCGCCCCGGGGAGCAGCCACGTGGTCACATCGGCGGCCAGCACGGCGGTCCGGGGTACCGGAAGGGTCCGGTTGTAGGTGAAAGTGCCCTCGGTCTTGGACTGCGCGACGAGTTGCGGCGCCATCACCATGCCGATCGTGATCAGCCCGAGTGTCGGTGCGCCGGTCGAGAGGTAGAGCGCCGTCGCCGGGTCGATGGACGGCAGCAGGTAGGCGAAGCCGACGACGATCCCGACCGCCAGGAACACCTGGACGACCAGGACCATCGGCAGCAGATAGCGCAGGCGGATCACCGACCAGCGCAGCAGGAGCAGATAACTACGCAACCAACTCCGCGTCATGCCGGGCCTCCTCGGTCTCGGTCAGCCCGACGTAGACGTCCTCGAGGCTGGTGGGGTTGAGCGAAAAACGCGCCGGCAGGCTGTGGGCCCAGGCGGCCGCGAGGGCCCGTCGGCCGCGGCCAGTGAGAGGACGAGCCGGTCGCCGTCGCGGCGGACCGTGCGGGCCCACAGCGGTGGTGCGGGATCCGCCCCGGGCAGCCACACCTCGAGCCGCATCTCCTGATCCGTCGCCAGGGACGCGGGTGTGCCGGCCGCGGTCACCCGGCCCTGGCTGAGCACCACGACCCGGTCGATCGCGCGTTCGGCCTCGGTGATGTTGTGGGTGACCAGCACCACCGCCCGATCCTCGGTGGCGAGGGCACGCACCTGCTCCCACAGCAGGCGGCGGCGCACCGGGTCGACGTCGTTGGTGGGCTCGTCCAGCATCACCAGACCGCCCGGCTCGACGATCGCCATGGAGAACGCCGTCAGCCGCCGGACACCACCGGACAGCCGTTCGCCGGGCTGGTCGGCCCACTCCTCGATGTCGAGCGCCGCCAGCAGTTCCGCGGTCCGTCGCTGGACCACGCGGCGCTTTCCGCCCCTGATCCGGCCCACGATCTCGATCGCCTGGCGGGCGGTCACCCCGGTCAGTGGTGCCTGCGCCTGCGGCTGGAAGGAGCACACCTTTCTCGCGTACGCGGGGTCGGCGACCGGGTCCCGGCCGAGCAGGGTGATGTGGCCGCCGGTCGGCCGGACCAGGCCGACGATCTGACTGAGCAGAGTGGTCTTGCCGGCGCCGTTGTGCCCGAGCAGGCCCAGCACCTCACCCGCCGCGACGTCCAGGCTGATGCCGTCGTTGGCGCGCGCGCCGCGGCGGTAGACCTTGGTCAGGTTCTCGATGTGCAGCACGATCGCCTCACATACCCTTCGGTATTCGGATACCACTCAGTATCTGGATACTGCTGGGAATGTCAACGGGTAGGTTGGTGCCATGACCGAGCGACTCACCCGCGCGCAGCAGCAGGAGCGCACCCGCGAGCGCCTTCTCAACGCCGCCGAGACCCTCATCGGCGACCGCGGCATCCACCAGACGTCGCTCGACCAGATCGCGGCGGCTGCCGGTCTGACCAAGGGCGCGATCTACGCCAACTTCGGCAGCAAAAAAGAGCTGATCGCCGCGATCCTGGACCGCAAGCTGACCTCGGACGACGGCGAGCCGCACGAGCCGCTGTCGTCCCTGGACAGGTGGGCGAGTTCGCTCGGTGACAGTTACTCGGTCAACGTCGAGCGGCCGGAGATCCGCCGCTTCGCACTGGCAATGATCGAGCTGTGGCTCTACGGCATGCGCGAGGACGCCGGCCGCGCACCGGTCGCCGAATGGCTGCGCACTATCCGCGCGCTGAACAGCAAAAAAGCGGAGTCGCTCGCGACCGGCGAGCTCCCGATGCCCGTCGACCAGCTTTCCGCCTTGATGACAGCCCTGGACATCGGCGTCGCGATGCAGCACTACCTCGACCCCGAGGCGGTCCCGCCGGAGGTCTACCGCGCCGGCCTCGAAGCCGTCATGCGCCGCCCGGAGGCGTCTACACCGCCGGGAGTCTGAGGCCGGCGACGATCGCGCGGTGGTCGCTGCCCGGGATGGTGTGGACGCTGACCGCGCCGACGCCGAGGCGTTTGTCCGCGAGGACGTGGTCGATAGTCACCGGCGGCAGCGGGTCGCCGTCGTAGGGGCCCCACGTGCCGATCAGGCCCTGGCCGGCCGCGTCCGCCGCGTCGCGGTAGCCGCTGCTGATCAGGTCGCGGAGCGGTGCGTGGTCGAGGGTCGAGTTGAAGTCGCCGAGCAGGATGCGGGGGACACCTTTCGGGTCCGCGCGCGGTTCCTCGCCGAGGTCGTTCCGCCACTGGTTCAAGATCTCGATCGAGTACGGGGCCAGCGGATGCGCCGACTCCACCACCACGGCGGAGGCCCCGGGCGGCTGGATCGTCCCGTACGCCTGACGGAAGCCGCCGCCGTTCTGGCGTACGCCGGGCTCGGTGATCGGGAAGCGGGAGTAGAGCCCGGAGCCGCCGGCGCCGTACTCCGCACCCAGCGACGAGTAGGGCAGCAGCTCGCCGAGCCCGGCCGCCGCGAGCTGGGTCTGTGCGTTCGGGCTGAACTCCTGCAGCGCCAGCACCGCCACATCGTTCTCGCGGACGAGCCGGACGAGTTCGGCCGGGTCGGCGTTGCCGAAGAGCATGTTCGACGTCATGACGTGCAGGGCGACACCACCCTGCGGGCCGCGGTTGTTGTCGGGGAACGCCCGGGGCAGCACCATCACGGCGAAGAGGGCGACGGTGACCGTGGCGACCGCCGCGGCCAGCCAGCGCCGGGTCACGAGTGCGGCGAGCACCGGCATCACCGACCACGCCGCGACGTACGGGGTGAAGGCGAACAACTGCACGAGCGCGCCCTGCTCCCACCCGCCGAGGCGCAGCACCGCCCAGACCGTGCCGGGGAGCACCAGGAGCCACAGCAGCACCAGCCACACCACACGGCGTACCCGGACCGGTTTGGTCGTGGGTGCTGAGCTGGTGATCGTCATGAGGGCGACGCTATCCGCCGGGCGCCACCCTCACCGAACGATCCTGCCGCACGTCACATCATCGGTACGGGTTGAAGTTCTGCGCCGCCATCAGGAACCAGGACGTGGCGCCGACGTGCTGGCGGGTGAAGTAGCCGAACGCGAAGCCGGTGTCGAAGGCGCTGGTCGCGGCCACGATGCCGGAGCGGGCGGGCAGCGGTGTGCCGGTCCAGGTGCCGCCCTCGCCGGGGTTGGAGAGCTTGCCACCGTCGGCGTCCGCGGTCAGGCCGACGGTCTGGCCGGCACCGAGGTCCTGCTGCGCGACCGCGGTCTGCACGAGCAGGCGCTTGGCCCGGGCGGCGTCCCCGCGCCCGTCGCGCTTGAGCAGGGCCAGCGCGGTGTGACCGTTGCCCTCGAGCCAGACGGCGTTGCGGTTGTTGGGCAGGGTGCTGCCGGAGACGGTCCCGGTGAGGACCTTCGCCTGGCTGCTGTAGGTCACGCCGGAAACGGTCCCGTCGGTGTTCGACAGGTTGTCGAGGACCCAGTCGACGGCACCTTCGTGGCGGCGTTCGCCCACGCTGAGCAGCGCCCAGGTCTGCACGTCCTCGGGGATGTTGCCGGTGTTGACGAGGTTGGGGTCCTCACCCTCGACACCACCGAGCGTGCCGGTCCAGTAGTACCCGCCGGTGCGGTTCCACATGGCGCGGACGAAGGCGCCCGCCTCCGTGGCCCGGGTGATCCAGCGGCGGTCCTTGGTCAGCTTGGCCAGGAGCGCGAACAGCCCGTACGCGTCGATGTTGTGCTCGGTCGACGACCACTTCTGCGCGGTCTCGCCGTCACCCTGGAGACCACCGTGGTAGCCGCCGTAGTGGTACGGGGACTGCCGGTCCGCGATCCAGTGCCCGAGCCGGACGGCGCCGTCGAGGTACTTGGTGATCCGCGTGTCGATGTAGAGCTGTGCCAGTGCGAGGGCCACCCACGCCATGTCGCCGGTCGACGAGCCGCCGAAGCCGTACGGCCACAGAAAAGCCGCCTTGCCGTCCTCGCGCTTGAGGCCGGGGAAGTACGGGCCGCCGCCGTAGAAGAGCATCGGCCCCGCGGCGTACGCCTGACGCACCCGCCCGTCGGTGTACTTCTCGTCGTTGTCCTGGATCCACAGCAGGGCGTCGCCGATGAGCCGGGCCCGCCGCACGTTCGCGACCGTCGGGTTGGCCAGGTAGGCCAGCGCCGCGAGGGCGTTGTCGTAGACAAAAGCGGTCGTCATCAACTCGCTCTCGTTGTTGTAGCTCTGCAGCAGGCGCGGCTCACCACCCTTCACGTACGCGTCCTGCACGACGTCGAGGTAGTGGCAGGCGCGGCCGACCGGCCCGGCCAGGCTGCGGTCCACCAGGTGCCGGGGCGCGCAGCTGCCCGCGGCCGCCGCGGACTGCGGGACCAGCAGGGGCGCGGCGACAGTGGCAGCAGCCGCGGCGGCCGGCAGCGCGAGCAGGCTGCGGCGGGAGAGGGGGCCGGACGCAGACGTGACGTTGGTGGGCATCGGGGGCGGACTCCAAACCGGTCGTGAGAGCGCTCTCAGGAAGAGCGCTGGGCGCCATTGAAACGCCTGCGTCACGCCGTGGCAATACCTGGGCCGCCATCAATGTGACGGCGGCCCAGAAATGCCGGGATCAGACCTCGACGTCGACGATCTCGCCGATGCCACTGGCCACGAGTTCGTCGCGGATCGAGGCGGCGTCACCCTCCACGACCAGCGTCAAACCCTCCGGGTGGAGGTGTTGCTGTGCGGCGGCCGAGACGTCCGCGACCGTCGCGTCGAGCAGGTCCCGCCGCAGCGTCGCGTAGTAGTCGTCGGGCAGTCCGTGCACCACCAGCGTCGCCAGCGAGCCCGCGATCGAGCCCGGCGTCTGCATGTCGACCGTGAGCTGCCCGGCCCGCCAGGTCCGGCCGACCGCCAGCTCCTCCTCGGTCACGCCCTCCTGCCAGGTACGGGTGATCTCGCCGACCGTGTCGACCAGCGCCGGAGCGGTCACGGCCGTCTGCACCGAGGTGCTGACCCCGAACCGCCCGAACCGCCGCGTCATCGCGAAGTCGGCGCGGATGCCGTACGTGTAGCCCTTGACCTCGCGGATCAGGTGGTTGAGCCGCGAGGTGAACGCCCCGCCCAGCACCGTGGCCGCGAGGGTCATCGGCACGTAGTCCGGGTGCGCGCGTTCCGGGGCGCGGTGCCCCAGACGCAGTGTCGACTGCACCGAACCGGGCCGGTCGACCAGCAGCACACGACGAGCCGAGCCGACCGTCGCCGGCAGCGGCAGGGCCGGTGTCAGCGGCGAACCGGACGTGCCCGCGAACGCGGCGGCACCGAGCTCGGCCAGGTCGAGACGTGCCAGGTCACCGGCGACGAGCAGCACACCCGCCCGCTGGAACCACGACTTGTGGAACTCGACCACGTCCTCGGCGGTCACCGCCGCCACCGACGTGGGATCACCGTGCAACGGGCGGCCGTAACGCTCACCGGCACCGAACAGGTCCATCCGCAGCGCGGCATCCGCCCGCGGACCGGGCTGCGCCCAGTCCATCCGCAGCCCGGTGACCTCGTCGTCCCGCACCCGCAGGACATCGGCCGGGTCCAGGCGCGGGGTCCGTGCCGCCTCCGCCAGCAGGGCGACAGCCCGGGGCAGCAGAGCCGACGGTACGGACACACCGACGCGGAACGCATCCCAGTCGACCGACGTGGAGAGCTCGGCACCCAGGCCCTCCAGGGCGAGCGCAAACGCCGCCGAGTCGCGGGCCGAGGTGCCCTCCTCGAGGCACTTGGCGAGCACGGTGGCCGTGCCCTCGCGTCCCGCGGTCTCCCGGGCGCCACCGGCGTCGAGCAGCAGCGCGGCGGTCGCGAGATGCTGGCCGGGCATGTGCGCGGCGACAACCTCACCGCCGGCCACCGACACCCGCTGGATCGCCGGGAACGTGTACGGCCGGGCCTCACCCGCACCGGGACGGGTTGCCACGAGGCTCATGCTTCGGTCCCTTCTTCGGGCAGGTACGTCAGAGTCACGCGAGATTCGGCGTTCAGCGTGCGTGCGGCGTCGGTGATGTCCTGGGCCGTCACGGCCAGCCACTGCGGCAGCCGGTAGGCCGCGCTCGACGCGTCACCGAACTGCGTCGCGTACCGGCTGAGGGTGTCGGCGCGACCGCCGACTGTGGACATCTGGCGCCACCACGAGGTGGTGAGCAGGGCCTTGGCGCGTTCGAGCTCGGCCTCGGTGACCGGCTCGGTGGCCATGCTGTCCAGCACCTCGGCCACACCCGCCTCCAGCGTCGCGGCGTCCACGCCGTCCTTGGCCGTGGCCGTCACGATCAGCGGCGCGGGCGCGTGCGCAAGATCCACGCCGTAGGCGCCGATGTAGTCCGGCTGCGCGATCCGCGAACCGTCGGCCAGCCGCTGGTAGAGACGGCTGCCGCGGCCGCTGCCGAGCACGGTCGACAGCACGGTGATCGCGTCGTACCCGGCCGTACCGAACGGGTGGGTACGGTGCGACAGGTAGATCCGCGGTGCCGGGACCTTGCCGGTGACAGTCTCCCGCACCGGCTCGCCGGCCGGGCCGGTGATGTGCCCGCGCGGCGCCGGCGGGATGTCGGAGACCGCCTCGATCACGCCGAAATACTTCTCGGCGAGTGCAAAGACCTCGGCCGGAGAGACGTCGCCGGCGACGGTCAGCACGGCGTTGTTCGGGGCGTAGTACTGCTGGTGGAACGCCTTGAAGGTCTCCAGGCTGGCGGCGTTCAGGTCCTCCATCGACCCGATCGTCGCGTGGTGATAGGGATGCCCCGGCGGGTAGAGCAGCGGGAGCAGGCGCAGCCACGCGTCGCCGTACGGCACGTTGTCGTACCGCTGGCGGCGCTCGTTCTTGACGACCTCCCGCTGGTTGTCGAGCGTCTCCTGGGTCAGCGCCGGCACCAGACCGCCCATGCGGTCCGCCTCCAGCCACAATCCCAGCTCGAGGTGCTCGACCGGCAGCGTCTCGAAATAGTTGGTGCGGTCCGGGTTGGTCGTCGCGTTGAGCGAGCCGCCGGAGCCCTGCACCAGCTTCATGTGCTCGGTCTTGGCGACGTGCTGCGATCCCTCGAACATCAGGTGCTCGAAGAGGTGCGCAAAGCCGGTCTGACCGGCGGGTTCGTGCCGTGATCCCACGTCGTACCAGAGGTTCACGCACACCACGGGCGCGCTGTGATCCTCACTGACGACCACCCGCAGCCCGTTGTCCAGGCGCGAGGTTTCGATGGGCCACGGATAGCCGGTCTCGGCGACCGGTGCGGGCTGAGCAGACACGCAACCTCCCTGTAGCGGCTTCCGCCCACCGGCGGTGCCGCGACCCAGTATTCCGTCTTTGCAGGTCGGTGCGCTCCTTCGGTGCGCTTTCGGCCCTTCTTGATGTCATCGGTACCAGGGCGGGCGCTCGGCGCATCCCCCAAGTCCCGGGCGCCCGCCCCCGCACCTTTGCCCAAGAGCACTTGCTGAAGAGGGGACCCATGACAGACATCGCAGCCGACACGGACACGCGGATGCTCGAGCAGACGCTGTTCGAGGTCAAGAAAGTGATCGTGGGCCAGGACCGGCTCGTCGAGCGGCTCATGACGGCACTCCTGGCCGGCGGGCACTGCCTGCTCGAAGGCGTACCCGGGGTGGCCAAGACCCTGGCCGCGGAGACGCTGGCCGTCGCGGTCGGCGGCAGTTTCCACCGCATCCAGTTCACTCCGGACCTGGTGCCCTCCGACATCCTCGGCACCCGGATCTACCGGGCGTCCAAGGAGAACTTCGACGTCGAGCTCGGGCCCGTGATGGCCAATCTGGTGCTGGCGGACGAGATCAACCGGGCGCCGGCGAAGGTCCAATCGGCGTTGCTCGAGGTGATGGCCGAGGGTCACGTCTCGATCGGTGGCCGGACCTACCAGACGCCGCAGCCGTTCCTGGTGCTCGCCACCCAGAACCCGATCGAGAGCGAGGGTGTCTACCAGCTGCCCGAGGCGCAGCGTGACCGGTTCCTGATGCGGGTGGTCGTCGGTTACCCGACCGACCAGGACGAGCTCGGGATCCTCTACCGGATGGGCGGCGTGCGGCCGACGGCCCGTCCGGTGCTGGACACCGGGAAGCTCCTGGCCCTTCAGGCCCGTGCCCGGGATGTCTTCGTGCATCACGCCCTGGCCGAGTACGTGGTGCGGCTCGTTCTCGCGACCCGGGACCCGGCGCGTTTCGGGCTGCCGGAGCTGGCCGGTCAGCTGGCGTACGGCGCCAGCCCCCGCGCGACGCTCGGACTGGTGGCCGCGGGCCGGGCGCTGGCACTGCTGCGCGGACGGGACTACGTGCTGCCGGGCGACCTGCTCGACATCGCACCGGACGTGCTCGCCCACCGACTCGTCCTCTCCTTCGACGCCGTCGCCGATGGCATCGAAGCCGAGTCGATCATCGCCCGCATCGTCGAATCCGTACCGCTCCCGGTGATCGCTCCGGCTCAGGAGCAGCAGGGGCCCGGCTTGGGGATCGCGGCATGACCGACTGCACCGGACGAAGGCGACGTAGGAAGGGCCAGAAGGGCATGCCCGGTGGTGCAGGATGAACGAGGGTGCGTCGATCAACGAGCTGGCGCCGGAGCGGCGGCTGCGGCGGCTCGAGCTCATGGTCACCCGGCGGCTCGACGGGATGCTGCACGGCTCGTACCTGGGTCTGCTGCCTGGCATCGGCAGCGAGCCCGCCGGCAGCCGGGAGTACCGGCCCGGTGAGGACGAGGTCCGGCGCATGGACTGGTCCGTCACCGCGCGGACTGCCGTGGCACACGTCCGGCAGGTCGACGCGGATCGCGAACTGGCCAGCTGGATCCTGGTCGACGCCTCGGCCAGCATGGACTTCGGCACCGCCGAGTTCGAGAAGCGGGAGCTCGCCGTCGCCTCGGTGGCAGCGGTCGGCTTCCTCACCGCCGGGCACGGCAACCGGCTGGGCGCGCACCTGCTCGGCCCCGGTGGCGTACGCCGTTTCCCGGCGCGCAGCGGCCGCACTCACCTGCTCGGCATGCTGCGCACCCTGATGGCGGTGCCCCGGGCGCTGCCCGCGACCGACCCGGTACCGCTGGCCGAGGCGATCGACGGGCTGCACCGTGCAGTCCACCGCCGTGGTCTCGTCGTGATCGTCTCGGACTTCCTCGACGGTCTCGACGACGACGGGCTGGGCCCCGGCGCACCCGACTGGGAACAGCCGATGCGCCGCCTCGCGGCCCGGCACCAGGTGCTCGCCGTCCAGATCAGCGACCCGCGTGAGCAGGAGTTGCCGGACGTGGGCCTGCTGACCGTCGTCGACCCGGAGACGGGACGCCGGCGGGAGGTGCCCACGGCCAGCCGCAAACTGCGCGAACGCTACGCGGCCGCGGCGGCCACCCAGCAGGCCTCGATCGCCGGGGCGTTGCGGCGTACCGGCGCCGGCCACCTTCCACTTCGGACGGACCGCGACTGGGTCGCGGACATCGTCCGGCACGTCCACGCCCAGCGGCGCCTGGGCCGAGCATCCCGAACAGGAGCAAGACCATGACGTGGCTGTCACCGGAACGGCTGTGGCTGCTCGTGGCCGTCGCGGCGCTTGCTGTCGCGTACGTCGTGATGCAGCGGCGGCGGAGCAGGTACGCCGTGCGGTTCACCAATCTCAAGCTGCTCGACCGGGTCGCGCCGAAACGTCCGCAGTGGCGCCGGCACGTTCCCGCCGGGCTGTTCCTGGCCATGCTGGCGTTGCTCGTCGTGGGCTTCGCCCAGCCGCAGGCCGAGGTGCAGGTGCCCCGCGAACGCGCCACGGTGCTCGTCGCCGTCGACGTCTCCCGGTCGATGCTGGCCACGGACGTCGACCCCGACCGGCTCACCGCCGCGAAGGCCGCCGCCCGCGAATTTGTCGCCAACCTCCCGCCGGAGTTCAACGTCGGACTGGTCGGCTTCGCCGGTACGGCGTCGGTGTTCGTGCCGCCGGTCACCGACCGTGCGGCGGTCGACGCCGGCATCGACCGCCTCTCTGAGGGCACGGCCGGTCGGGCCGGTACGGCCATCGGCGACGCGATCGCCACGTCGCTGGACGCTATCCGCACCCTCGACGCCGAAGCCGGTGAGGACGTGCCGCCCGCCCGGGTGGTGGTGCTCTCCGACGGCGCGAACACCGCGGGACAGGACCCGGCCGACGCGGCCACCCTGGCCACCGAGCTGGGCGTACCCGTCGACGCGATCTCGTTCGGGACTGCCAACGGCACGATCGGGGGCAGTGCGCTCGGCGGTGGCACCGGGGGCGGCGGTCAGCCCGTACCGGTCGACGGGCAGACGCTGCAGGCGGTCGCCGACGCGACCGGCGGCAACTACTTCGAGGCCGGCAGCGCGGACGAGTTGCGAGCCGCTTACGCCGACATCGGCAGTTCGGTGGGCTACGAGACCGAGACGCAGGACATCTCGGCCCGGTTCATCGGCTTCGGGCTGGCCCTGGCGGTCCTCGCCGCGCTGGCTTCCATGTTCTGGTTCGCCCGCCTCCCGTAGAAGGAGAACACCATGTCGGCACCTGGATTGGGCGGGGCACCTCGGGGACCCGAGTTCATCTCGCCCGGCTTCGACGAGCGCGCTCCGGGCGTACCGTCGCACGCTCTTGATCCGAGACCCGCGGGGACCGCAAGGAAGTGGCCGCTCTTCGCGGCTGCCGGTCTCGCCCTGGTCGCGGTCTCCGCCGGTACGGGCGGAGCGGCCGGATATCTCGCCGGATCCACCCCGGAGGCCGGCGAACCCACCGCAGGCTCGTCGACCGCACCGGCACCGCCCGGGGTGCCCTCCGACCTGGTCGGCGCCGCCGCACGGGCCCTTCCCGGGGTGGTGTCCGTGCAGGTCCGCACCGGTTCGGGCGGTGCATCCGGGTCGGGCTTCGTCTTCGACGACCGCGGGCACATCGTCACCAACAACCACGTGGTGGCCGGTGGCGGCGGTTCGGTGAGTGTTGTCGGCTCCGACGGGCGCAGGCTCACCGCCGAGGTGGTGGGCACCGACCCCAACAGTGACATAGCGGTGTTGCGGGTCACGCCCTCCAGCGCACTGCGGCCGCTGGATCTGGCCGACCTGAGCGCCACCCGGGTCGGTGAGCCGGTGCTGGCGGTCGGCTCCCCGCTCGGCCTCAGCGGCACGGTCACCGCGGGCATCGTCAGCGCGCTCGACCGGCAGGTCCGGCTGGGCGGCACGGTACGCCAGACCGCGGTCCAGACCGATGCGTCGGTGAACCCCGGCAATTCGGGTGGACCACTCGTCAACGCCCGGGAAGAAGTGATCGGCGTGAACACCGCAATTGCGACGCTCGAAGGCGGCGGATCCATCGGGATCGGCTTCGCCGTGCCCATCGACCGGGCCCAGCAGGTGGCAACAACCCTCATCGGCCGTGGATAGTCGACAGATGCGGCTGCTGGTGGTGGAGGACGAGGAAGACCTGGCCGAGGGACTGCGGGTGGGTCTCGCCCGGACGGGTTACGCGGTCGACGTCGCGGGTGACGCGGCCGAGGCGTACGACCGGCTGACCGTGAACGAGTACGACCTGATGCTGCTCGACATCAACCTGCCCGACGGCGACGGCTTCACCCTGTGCCGCTCGCTGCGCAACGGTGAGGTCGCCACCCCGGGCGACGGCGACCTGCGGGTGCTGATGCTCACCGCCCGCGGCGGCCTCGAGGATCGTGTCCGCGGTCTGGACGAAGGTGCCGACGACTATCTGGTGAAGCCGTTCGCCCTGGCCGAACTCCTGGCCCGGGTGCGGGCGCTGCTCCGGCGCGACACGGCCGGCCGGTCCGCGGTGCTGACCGTCGGCGACATCGTGCTGGACGTCGCCCGGCACGTCGTCACCCTGGGCGGCGAGCGGCTCGCGGTGACACCCAAGGAGTTCGGCGTCCTGGAATACCTGATGACCCGGCCCGGGCACGTCGTGTCGAGCGAGGAGTTGCTCGAGCACGTCTGGGACGCCAACGCGGACCCGTTCACCCAGACCGTCCGCGTGACGGTCGGCACCCTGCGCCGCAAGCTCGGAGAGGGCTCGATCGAGACGGTGGTCGGCCGGGGCTACCGGCTGGGCGAGTCGTGAAACGGCCGGAGCTGTTCCGGTCGATCCGGTTCCGGCTGACCATGCTCTATTCCACACTGCTGTTCGCCCTGGCGGGGGCGGCGCTCGCGATCACCTACTTCGCGGTCGCCGCCACCACGAACCCGCAGCAGATCAACGAGCGACAGGCCTACGTCAAGGACGGCCGCGTCGTGGTCGACCGGATCCAGGTCGCCGATGTGCGCGAGATCGAAGCCGCGATCAACTACAACACCCTGCAGACCCTGCGTACGTACTCGCTCATCGCCCTCGCCGGTCTGTTCTTCGTCAGCCTGGGCATCGGCTGGGTGCTCTCCGGCCGGGCCCTGCGCCCGGTCGGAGCGATCACCCGCACCACCCGCGAGATCCAGGCCACCGACCTGTCCCGCCGCATCCGCCTCCAGGGCCCCCGTGACGAGCTGCGCGACCTGGCCGACACGATCGACTCCATGCTGGATCGCCTCGACGACGCCTTCCAGGCCCAGCGGCAGCTCATCGACGACGCGTCGCACGAGCTGCGCAGCCCCCTGGCGATCATCCGGACCAATCTCGACGCCTCGCTGACCGTCCCGGAAGCCACCCCCGACGAACGCGACCGCGCGGTGGCCGTCGTCGACCGGGCCACCACCCGGATGTCCCGCCTGGTCGAGGACCTGCTGGCCACCGCCCGCCGCGACGCCGACTCGATGACCGACGTCGACGTCGACCTGTCGGCCGTTGCCCGGGAGGCGGGCGAGGAGTCGTTCATCCCCGAGCGGATCCTCACCCTTCGCTACGTCCTGACCGACGACCTGCACCTGATCGGGGACGCCGACGCGCTCCGCCGGGCCGTCGGCAACCTGCTCTCCAATGCCGTACGCCTGGCTCCGACGTCCTCGACCGTGACGGTCGCGACCGGCCGGATCGGCTCGTGGTTGTGGATCGCGGTCGCCGACCAGGGGCCGGGCATCGCACCCGACGACCTGTCGCGCGTCTTCGACCGCTTCTGGCGCGGCGCCGCTGCTGCCCACTCCGGCGCCCGTTCCCGTGAACGTCGGACCGGCCTCGGTTTGGCCATCGTCCGGCAGATCGTCGAGTCCCACGGCGGTCAGGTCGCAGCCTTCTCCACCCTCGGGGTGGGCAGCACCTTCGTGCTGTGGCTGCCTGCCGCGGGCCGTACCGACGAGGAACCACCGCCCGCGATCAGCCCGTGGACGTGATGCTGCTGCGCAACGCCTCACGGAACGCGCGCACCCGCGGCTGCTGACCCGCGCCGCTGCGCACACCGGTGAAGAGCCGCCGCCGTGGCCGCCCCGGCAGGTGATGCAGCCGCACCGCGCCGGGTGAACTGCCGGCCCAGAGCAGATCCGGCAGGAACGCGACCGCGTGCCCGGTCTCGACCAGCCGCACCTGCAGCAACAGGTCGCCGCTGGAGAAACGAACATCCGGCTCGAAGCCCGCGCTGCGGCACGTGTTCCGCGCCCACTGCCCCGGGATGATGTTGCCCGGATCGAAGACGAACGGCGCCCCGGCCAGCTCGGACAACTCGCCCCGGCTCCACGGCCCGTCCGGCGGAACAGCAAACCGCATCTCGTCGGAGGTGAGGTCCTCCTCGTCGACACCGTCCAGCCGCGGCTGCGCCAGACCCGGGTACTCCTCACCGAGCACCAGATCGAAGTCGTGGGCGACCAGCCCGGCAAATGCGTCGTGGGCCTCCGCCTGCGTGAGCTGAACCCGCAACGCGGGATGCCGCTCGGCGACCAGCGACAGGGCCGTCGGCACCAGCGCCAGCATCACCGACTGGAACGACGCCACCCGCAGAGTGCCCGTGACTTCCGTCATGCTCCGGGCCAGATCAGCCTCGGCTAGCTCCAGTCGTTCGAGGATCACCTCGGTGTGGCGTACCAGGATCCGGGCCTGCTCGGTCAGTCGCACACCCCGCCCGACATGCTCCAGCAGCGTCGTCCCGGTCTCCGCCTCCAGCTGCGTGAGCTGCTGCGAAATGGCCGAAGGACTGTAGGACAACGCCCGGGCGACGGCCGCGAGAGTGCCCCGCCGGTCGAGCTCGCGGAGCAGCCGCAGCCGATGAATGTCCAGCATCGCTAACCATTATCGCTCAGAAACATTCGCTGGACGAACCGATCGACGCCGGGCGACGGTGAGCACATGCGAACGCCCGTGCTCATGGTCCTCGGCTCCTGCGCCTCCCTGCAGATCGGCGCCGCCCTGGCCGCCCACCTCTTCCCGGCCACGGGCAGCGCCGGCGCCACCCTGCTCCGCCTCGGCCTCGCCGCGATCGTTCTCCTCCTGATCGCCCGCCCGGCAGTCCGGGCATGGCGCCGCGACCAGTGGCGCGAGGTTGTCCTCCTGGGCGTCTCCCTCGCCGCGATGAACGGCTTCTTCTACGCGGCGATCGCCCGCATCCCCCTCGGCATCGCCGTCACGATCGAATTCCTCGGCCCCCTCACCCTGGCCGCGGTCCTCTCCCGCCGCGGCCGCGACTTCCTCTGGGTGGCCCTCGCCGCCCTCGGCGTCCTGGCCCTGGGCTGGACCGGCCCGGACGCCGCAGGCCTGGACCCGGTGGGTGTGCTCTACGTCCTGATCGCCGCGATCTTCTGGGCCCTCTACATCCTGGCCGGCACCCGAGCCGGCGCCGCGGTCCCGGGCCACGGCGGCCTCGCCGTAGCCATGACGGTCGCCGCCCTCCTGGTCCTCCCGGGCGGCCTGTCCGGCGCCGCGACGGCATTCACCTCGCCCTCGCTACTCCTCCTGGCGCTGGGCACCGGACTGCTCGCCTCGGTGATCCCTTACACACTGGAAATGGCGGCGCTGCGCCGGCTGCCGCAGGCGGTCTTCGGAATCCTGCTGAGCCTGGAACCGGCGGTGGCTGCACTGGCCGGGTGGCTGCTGCTCTCCCAACCCCTGTCTTTGACCACGGCGGCCGCGATCGCCGTTGTTGTCCTGGCCAGCATCGGCTCGACCCTCTCGGCCGCCCGCCGCCGCCCCACTCAACCCCTGCCACTCGAAGCCTCGGCCGGCCAACACCTTCCCGACGACGGATTGCCGATCCCATCGGCCCGATGACACCTCGCCAACCGGGCCGCCCACTCCGCGGATTCCGGTTCTGTGCGGTTTTCCCTCGCGGAAGACAGCAGGGGCTTGCGGGGTTGCCGGACAGCGACGCGGCGAGTCCCCGCGAGGCATCAGTGCAAGCCGGTGGGTGTGGTCAGACAGGTCGAGCCGCCGTTGCTCTTTCGGTCAGCCAGACGGACGCGCAGATCCCGGCCCGGGTCGGGCCCGGCCGGCTCAGAGCTTTCAGGACGTTGCCGGCCGGCGGTGAGCTGTGTCGATCAACAACTGCCTGGCGGGGGTGGTGGGTCGGGTGGGATGCTGGGCGGCGTGGCGGATGATGTGCAGGTCAGTGAGCGGTTGACCATTCCGGCCGCGGAGCTTGCCTGGCGCTTCTCCCGGTCGAGTGGGCCCGGCGGTCAGGGTGTGAACACCACCGACTCGCGGGTGGAGTTGTCGTGGGATCTGGCCGGGTCGGTGATGTTGCCGGCTTCGTTGCGGGAGCGGGCGATCGAGCGGCTCGGTAATCGCCTCGTCAACGGTGTGCTGACCGTGACCGCTTCCGAGCACCGCTCGCAGCTGCGTAACCGTGAGGCCGCAGCCGCCCGTCTGGCCGGGATCGTTGCCGGCGCCATTGCTGCGCCGCCGCGGGCGCGGCGGGCCACGCGGCCTTCGCGGGGTGCGGTCGAGCGTCGCATCGGTGAGAAGAAGCGCCGTGGGCAGATCAAGCGTGGCCGGCGCGGGGAGCTCGACTAGCGGTCAGCGGCGTACCCGGTAGTTCAGGTGGAGGACGCGGGTGCCCTGGATGACCACGTCGGGGTCTTCCAGCAGGTGCTGGGCGTCGACGGCGCCGAAGTAGCGTTTGCCGGACCCGAGGATGACGGGGGCGACGTCCATGCGGACCTCGTCGATCAGGCCCGCGGCCAGCGCCTGGCCGCCGACGTTGCCGGCGGCGACCTCGATCAGGCGGTCGCCCGCGAGTTGCTGTGCTTTGGTCACGGCTGCTTTCACGCCGTCGACGAAGTGGAACGGCGCCTCGGGGTCCCAGCCGTCGGGCGGCGGACGGTGTGTCACGACGACCACGTGGTCGATGCCGCTCGGGGGTTTTCCGTCCCAGCCGTCTGTCAGGTCGAAGACGTGGCGGCCGCAGATCGTCACCCCGATCCGGTCCCAGTACGACCGGGTGTGGTCGTAGGAGGCCTGTGACACCTTCAGCGCGCCGCTGTCGTCCAGGGGGACGTCGCCGCTGATCAGCCATTCGAACAGGGGTCCGGGCTGGTCGTTGGTGTCCGCGATGAAGCCGTCCGCCGATACCGAGCCGTACATCACTACTTTGCCCATGGCCCTCAGGGTAGGGATCGGCGCGCTGGTGTTCTTGTAAAAAATCAATCGGCGGGCAGTGGCCAGTCGTCCAGCACGTGGCCGGGATGGTCGCGCAGGAACCGCCGCCGTTCTTCGACGTAGCGGGTCGGGGTGAGCCCGGTGAAGGCGCGGAACTCGTGGCCGAAGTGGGCCTGGTCGAAGTAGCCGGCGCTGCTCGCCAGGCCGGCCCAGTCGACCGGTTCGGCGGGGTTGATCGAGAACACGGTGGCGGTGAAACGGTACGCCCGGGCCAGGCGTTTCGGTGTGACCCCGATGAGTTCCTTGTAGCGCCGGGCCAGGTGCGTGCTGCTGACACCGGCTGAGAACCGCAGGTCCTCGATGGCCGCCGCGCCGCTGGTCGCGGCGATGATGCGGCTCGTACCGCGGACCAGTCCCAGGCCGGTCGTGTCGCCCAGCCGGCGCATCAGCTCGTCCTCGAGCAGCGTCAGCATCTCGTGCGGGCTGTCGGCTGCAGCCAGCCGGTCTCGCAGCTCAGCGACGGCGGGCCGGCCCCAGACCTGCTCCACCGTCACCGGCCGGTCGCACAGCTCGGCGGCCGGCATCGGCAGGAACGGCGCCGGACCCCACGGCTTGAAGTGCACACCGACGGACCGCGTCCAAGGTGGGTAGCCGAACTCCAGTGCGCGGGTCGGCGTGGTGATTACGCAGCCGTCGGCGTACTCGGCCGTGGTGATGTCGGTGCCGGCGCGGATGCGGAACGGTGCCCCGAGGTTGACGATCAGGAACGCCGCCGGGCTGGCCGGGAGGGTCAGCCGGGCGTACGGGGACACACCCTCGAGGTAGTAGAGGTCGTCGATCAGCCCGTCGAGCGGCGGTCGCGGCGCCCGGGACACGTACTCCATGTCGGTCAGATGTTGTTGGGGGCTACGGCTTCGCGGTTCTCGGCGGCGAGGGCGGGGCCGAGGAGTTCGTCGCAGACGCGGATGAGGCGGCCGCGGAGGGCGGCGGCGCGGCGGGCGAACTCGCGCTGACGTGCGACGTACTCCGCTTTGCCCTCGGCTGTTTCGATCTTGACCGGAGCCTCGCCGTAGGAGGACAGGTCGTAGGGGCTGGCCTGCATGTCCAGGAGGCGGATGTCGCCGGCCAGGGCGAAGCAGTCGAGGGCGAGGGCGCCGGGGACCGCGGGACCGAGTTTGGTGGCCCACTTGTGGCAGTCCATGGCGGCGTGGAGGCAGCCGGGCTGGTCGAGGTCGACCTGGGTGGCCCGGGTGGGCTGGAGGCGGTTGAGCCCGACGGCTTCCGGGGTGAAGAACCGGAACGCGTCGAAGTGGGTGCAGCGGATCGGGTGCTGCTCGACGACCTTGTCGGTCTCGGCCTGGCCCAGGCGCAGGGGGAGGGAGTGGCGGGTTTCCGGCTGGCGGTAGACCATCGCCCACTCGTGGAGGCCGAAACAACCCGAGAACGCGGGACGGGACGCCGTTGCGGTCAGCAGGCCGTGGATGTAGCGCACGCTTTCGCCGCGGGCGTGCATGTAGGCCTCGATGTCGAGGGCGACCACGCCGTCGGGGTGGGTCTTGTACCACTTCCAGGCGGAGTGCTCGGCCAGGCCGCCCGGTGCCGCGGCGAGGCCGGTGCCGACGCCCGGGTGCCAGCGGCGGAGCTGGGCGGGGCGGGTGCCGTAGTAGTCGTAGAGGAAATCCTCTATGGCGTGCTTCTCGCCCTTGGCCTTGCGGGCACGGTGGCCGGCCGTCATCTCGTCGGCGCGGTCGGCGTGGGCGCGGGCCAGCGGGATCCAGCTGACCGAGGGCAGCACGGTGTTCAGCGCGTGGGTTTCGCTGATCCGCATCGCACCAGCGTATCCAGCAAGTCCACTCCTATCGACCCGTGGCGTCGTCTGTGGTGAGGAACGCCCGAACGAGGGTTTTGCGGTCGGCGGGCGGGTGCAGCATGAACCACGCGAATGCGGTGGAGACGGGCATGGGCAGGACACCGACGGGTGCGAAGCCGAGTCCGGCCAGGAAGGCGGCGGTCCGAGGCTCCGGGGTTTCAGTAGTTGGCATGCAAACGAATGTAGTACATCTACTACATCCTTGATAGTGTGCTCGTCATGGAGACATTGACGGGGGCACTCCAGGCCGGCGCTGAGGATGTGGCGGCGGAGGAGCGGGTGCTCGAGGTCCGCGACCTGCGGATGCGTTACGGCACCACCGACGTGCTCGACGGGGTGACCTTCTCGGCCCGGCGCGGCGAGGTGCTGGCCCTGCTCGGCCCCAACGGCGCCGGCAAGACCACGACCATCGAGATCCTCGAGGGGTTCCGGATGCGGTCGGCCGGTGACGTCCGGGTGCTCGGGGCCGACCCGGCGACCGGCGGCGAGCGCTGGCGGGCCCGCCTCGGTGTGGTGCTGCAGTCCTGGCGCGACCACGGCAAGTGGCGTGTGCGGGAGCTGCTGCACCACCTCGGCACCTATTACGCCGACTATTCGACACCGGGGATCCAGCGGCCGTGGCCGGTCGACGAGCTGATCGAGGTCGTGGGGCTGACCGGGCAGGCGGGCAAGCGCATCTCGCGGCTCTCCGGTGGCCAGCGGCGCCGGCTCGACGTCGCCATCGGCATCGTCGGGCGGCCCGAGCTGCTCTTCCTGGACGAGCCGACGGTCGGTTTCGACCCCGGCGCCCGGCGGGAGTTCCACGATCTGGTGCACCGGCTGACCGACGTGGACGACACCACGATCCTGCTCACCACCCACGACCTCGACGAGGCCGAGAAGCTGGCCGACCGCATCGTCATCCTGGCCGGCGGGCGGATCATCGCGGACGGTTCGGCCGACGAGCTGTCCCGGCGCGTCGCCGGCGAGGCCGAGATCCGCTGGACCCGCGACGGCTCCCGGTACGTGCACTCCGCCGCCGATGCCACGCGTTTCGTCCGCGAGTTGTTCCTGCAGTACGGCGACACCGTCGCCGATCTCGAAGTGCGCCGGGCCGGCCTGGAGGACACCTACATGACCATGGTTCGCGACGTCGAGGCCGGTCGCGGCAGTGCCGCGGCGGCAGCTTTCCGGGTGGTCCGATGAGCGCTTTCCGTACGGCCGTGCGCGCCGGCGCCGCCCGTGGCGTGATCGAGTTGCGGCAGACGTGCACCAACATCGCTGATCTGTGGACGTACCTGTTCCCGGCGGTGCTGCTGGTCGGGACCGTCTTTTTCATGCGTGACGCGACGGTGCCCGGCACGGACATCTCGCTCGGCGCCCGCACCCTGCCGAGCACGTTCGGAATGGGTCTGGCCTTCGCCGGTCTGGTCAGCACGGCCACGTTGCTGGTGACGGATCGCGAGGACGGCACACTGCTGCGGGCGAAGGCGACGCCGAACGGCATGTCCGCGTACCTGGTGGGAAAGATCGTGCTGGTCGGCGGGATGACGTTGATCGGGTTTGTGCTGCAGCTGGTGCCGAGCCTGTTCGTCGTCGAGGGTCTGCACGTCGACGCGACCGGCTGGCTGATCCTGATGGTGCTGGTGCCGCTCGGGTTCGTCGCCACCATGCCGCTGGGTGCGGTGATCGGCTCGTTGTTCGAGAGCCCCCGCAACATGGGCCTGGTCATGCTGCCGGTGATCGGCCTGGTCGCGATCTCCGGCATCTTCTATCCGATCAGCGCCATGCCGGGCTGGCTGCAGGGCGTTGCGCAGGTCTTCCCGGTCTACTGGCTAGGGTTGGGCATGCGTTCCGTGTTCCTGCCCGACGCGCTGACCGTCGCCGAGCTGGGTCATTCCTGGCGGACCCTGGAGACCTTCGGCGTTCTCGGGCTGTGGGCGGTGGCCGGCCTGGTGGTCGCGCCGATCGTCCTGCGCCGGATGTCGCGCCGCGAGTCGGGGTCGGCGGTCGCCGCCCGCCGCGAGAAGGCCATGCTGCGGACCGTATGAGGACAGCATGAGCAGTGAGATCACGTACAACCGCATCGCGATGCTGCGTGCCGAGCGCGGCATCTCGCGGCGTCAGCTGGCCGACGCCCTGGGTGTGCACTACCAGACCGTGGGTTATCTCGAACGCGGTGAGTTCAGCCCGTCACTGCATCTCGCCCTGCGCATCTGCGACTACTTCGAGGTGCCCGTCGAGGTGGTCTTCTCGCTGAGCCCGTTCCCGCGGCTGGGCGCCGAGCCGGCACCGCGCAGCGCGTAGCCTCGTTCCTGCGTGTTCGTCGCTCAATGGATGGGGTTTGCCGTGCGTTTCGCTCGTTTTGTTCATGCCGGTGGTGTGTCCTTCGGTGTTGTCGAGGGTGAGTCGGGTGCCGGCACCCAGGGCCTGACGATCGCCGAGATCGGCAGTCTCCCCTTCGAGCAGGTGCGCTTCACCGGTCAGCGCTGGGCCCTGGCCGACGTCCGGCTGCTCGCGCCGATCTTCTCCAGCAAGGTGATCGGCATCGGGCGCAACTACGCCGACCACGCCGCCGAGCTCGGCAACGAGGTGCCGAAGGAGCCGCTGCTCTTCATCAAGCCGTCCACCTCGGTGATCGGCCCCAACGACGCGATCCGGATCCCGCCGCAGTCCAAGCAGGTCGAGCACGAGGCCGAGCTGGCCGTGGTGATCGGTGCGACCGGCGCCCGGCGGGTGGACCGGGCCGGCGCCGAGAAGGCCATCTTCGGGTACACCGTCGGCAACGACGTGACCGCGCGTGACCTGCAGCGCAGCGACCCGCAGTGGACCCGGGCCAAGGGCTTCGACTCGTTCTGCCCGATCGGCCCGTGGATCGAGACCACCCTCGACGTCAGCGACCTCGAGGTGCGCTGCGAGGTCGGCAAGAACCCCGACGCGATGGAGGTGCGCCAGCTCGGCCGGACCAAGGACATGGTCTTCGACGTCCCGACGCTGGTCTCCTACGTGTCGCACGTCATGACCCTGCTGCCCGGCGACATCATCCTGACCGGCACACCGGCCGGGGTGAGCCAGATCTTCGCGGGCGAGACCGTGTCCGTGAGCGTTCAGGGCATCGGCGAGCTGCGCAACCCGGTCGTGTCGCTCGACTGAGCCTCGATGCCGTCGAGCAGCAGGCGCAGGCCGTAGGCGAACGCGTCCACGGCCTGCTGGTCCGGCCCGCGGTCGAAACCGCCGGCGTTCCACAGCTCGGTCATCGCCGGGTGCTGCTCGACGTCGAACCAGTCCTCCCAGAGCTGACCGCGTTCGCTCCACCAGGCGTCGTTGGACTGGCCGTCGGTCCGGCGCAGCTGGGCGTTCTCGCCCTCCTGCCGGGCCGCGGCCGTCACGAACATCGTGATGGTCACGGCGGCCGTGTTGCGCCGCTCCACGGGTACGCCGCCCAGCGTGGACAGCACGTACTCACTCTCACGCAGCATGCCGGGGCCGAGCGGCGGCCGTACGCGGGAGACCTCGGTCAGCCACGGGTGCTCGCGGTACATCGTGATCGTGCGGTCCGCGTACAGCTGGATCTGCTCGCGCCACCCGGAGGGACGCGCGTCGCCGGGGCCGGGGAGCCGCCGCCCCGCGAGCACCTCGTCGACCATCAGCTCGACGAGGTAGGCGCGTGACGGCACGTACGTGTAGAGCGTCATCGTCGCGACCTCGAGCCGTGCGGCCACGCGGGCCATCGAGGCGGCTTCGAGCCCCTCGGCGTCGGCGATGGCCAGGCCCGCCACCACCACCGCGTCCACGGTGAGCCGCGGTGGCCGGCCGGTCCGGCCCTTCGCCGGGCTCCGGTGCCGCCACAGCAGGGGCAGGATCCGGTCCGGATCGGTACCGCTGAACTCCGTCATCTCGTATACCCTACGAGAAGAGTTTCCGTAGACCCTACGAGAACTGGGAGTTCGCCATGAAGATCCTCGTGACCGGCGCGACCGGTGGAGTGGGCCGGCTGGTCGTGGACGAGTTGCTGGCCGCCGGCGCCACCGACATCCGCGCGCTGACCGTCAATCCCGCCAAGGCCGGGCTCCCGGACGGCGTCGAGGTCGTCCGGGGCTTCCTGGGCCGCCCCGAGACCCTGCCCGCCGCCCTCGCCGGCGTCGATCGGATGTATCTCGCCCCGTTGATCGAGACCAACGCGCGGACGTGCCGGCTGGCGGCCGAGGCCGGTGTGCGGCGGATCGTCGACATGGCCGGGGCCAAGGGTGACCACTGGCAGGCGATCGAGGACGGTGTCGAGGAGTGCGGGGTGCCGTTCGTGCACCTCGAGCCGGGTGAGTTCATGACCAACTCGGGGATCTGGTCGGCCCAGATCGCGGCCGGCGACGTCGTCCGCGACGGTTACGGCTCGGCCGCCAACGCACCGATCGCCGTGGAGGACATCGCCACGGTCGCGGCCCGCTGCCTGCTCGAGGACGGTCACGAGGGCCACTCGTACGAGCTGACGGGCCCGGAGTCACTGACCCGGCGCGAGCGGGTGGACCGGATCGGCGCCGCCCTGGGCCGGGAGCTGACCTACGTCGACCTGCCCCACGAGGAGCTCGTCGAGCAGCTCTCCGAGGCGATGGGGGAGTACGCCCGCTGGTACGCGGACGGTCTGGCCCAGCTCGCCGAACATCCCCAGGTCGCGCTGCCCACGGTGGCCGAGCTGACCGGCCACCCGGCGACGACCTTCGCTGCGTGGGCCCGGGCCAACACCGCCATGTTCGAGTAATTGGTAACCCGGTTTGTTCGCCACCAGGGGCTCGGGTAGAGTTTCCACTCGGTACGGCACGCCGCACCAAATGGGGTATGGGGTAATTGGCAGCCCGACTGGTTCTGGTCCAGTTAGTCTAGGTTCGAGTCCTGGTACCCCAGCGCTACCGGCCCGCGAGGGACGGTGGTGCTGGAGCTTCTGATAGAGTTCCGCACCGTTGCTCCCGCCAAGGAGCAGGCAGCAACAGGTAAGGCAGCACAGAAGTTCAGCGTGTTCTGGCCCCGTCGTCTAGCGGCCTAGGACGCCGCCCTCTCAAGGCGGTAGCGAGGGTTCGAATCCCTTCGGGGCTACAAGCAGCAAGCGGTTCGTGTCGAGAGACACGGGCCGCTTTTGCTTTTGCGGCAGACTGATCCGAGTGACGGACATCAACGTGCGACGGATCAACTTCGGCTACTTCATCCGCCCGGCCTCCGAGACCGGCACCGGTGTGCCCCGGGTCGAGCCGTGCCTGGGCTATCTGGTCGAGCATCCGGACGGTCTGCTGCTGGTCGACACCGGCATGGGCGGCGATCCCGACGTCGACGCGCATTACCGCCCGCACCGCATCGCTCTGCCGGACGCTCTGGCGGTGGCGGGCGCACAGCCCGATGACATCCGGCACGTCGTCAACTGCCATCTGCACTTCGACCACAGCGGCGGAAACCCTTCGCTGCCCGGCCGGCCGATCTACACGCAGCGGCTCGAGCTGGACATCGCCCGCACCGTCGAGGACCACACGTTGCCGTGGCTCATCGACTCACCGGGCGCGGTCTACGTCGAGTTGGACGGTGAGGCCGAGATCCTGCCCGGCGTGACGATCGTGCCGACGCCCGGGCACACCGTGGGGCATCAGTCCCTCGTGGTCCGGCGCGGCGACGGCACCGTGATCGTGGCGGGGCAGAGCCACGACCACGCGGTCGGCTTCACCGGCGACGTGCTGGCCCGGCGCGCCGAGCAGGACGGCGCGCAGGAGCCTCTGCCGTTTGCTCCGGCCTGGATGGAACGACTGCTGAGCTTCGACCCGGCGCGCGTCGTCTTCGCCCACGACAACGCCGTGTGGACTCCCTAGAGGCCGCTGAGGCGTTGGCCCGCGCGGACCACGGCCATCGCGTGCCGCTCGCCGGGGCGGCGTCCGAGGCGTTCGATCGGACCGCTTATCGAGATGGAGGCGATCACTCGTCCCGTGCGGTCGCGGATCGGCGCCGAGACGCTGGCCACACCGGGCTCGCGTTCGGCGACGCTCTGGGCCCAGCCCCGCCGGCGCACCTCGGCCAGGGTGCGGCCGGTGAACTTGCAGCGCGGCAGCAACGGCATCACGGCCTCCGGCGGCTCCCACGCGAGCAGGATCTGCGCCGCGGATCCGGCAACCATCGGCAGCACCGAACCGACCGGAACGGTGTCACGCAGACCGCTGGCCCGTTCCGCCGCGGCCACGCAGATCCGTTCATCCGCGCGACGCAGGTAAAGTTGGGCGCTCTCGCCGGTGGCGTCCCGCAGTGCGGACAGCAGCGGCTCGGCGGCGGTCAGCAACACGTCCGGCGCCGCGTTCGCCAGCTCGCCCAGACGGGGTCCGGGACGCCAGCGGCCCTGGGTGTCGCGGACCAGCATCCGGTGGATCTCCAAGGCCTGGGCCAGCCGATGTGCTGTCGCCCGCGGCAGCTTCGTCCGGTCGACCAATTCGGCCAGGCTCGCGCCGTCGACACAGGCCGCGAGGATGACCACCGCCTTGTCGAGAACGCCGACTCCGCTCATACTGTGTCCCACAAGCCGAAACATACCTCCCAGAATTTAGGATGTCCAGATGGTGGGAGCCACTCCGAAGCCGAGGACCTTGGCCGAAAAGGTCTGGGACGACCACGTGGTGCGTGCTGCCGAGGGTGAGCCTGATCTGCTCTACATCGACCTGCACCTGCTGCACGAGGTGACCAGCCCGCAGGCCTTCGACGGCCTGCGCCTGGCGGGCCGCAAGGTCCGGCGCACCGATCTCACGCTCGCGACCGAGGACCACAACACCCCGACCGGGTACGCCGACCCCGCGTTCAACACGCGCCGCGGCGACCTGATGACGATCCTCGACACCGTGTCGCGTACGCAGATCGAGACCCTGCGCAAGAACTGTGCCGAGTTCGGCGTGCAGATCCGCTCGCTCGGCAACGTGGACCAGGGCATCGTGCACGTGATCGGCCCCCAGCTCGGTCTCACCCAGCCCGGCACGACGATCGTCTGCGGCGACTCGCACACGGCGACCCACGGCGCGTTCGGCGCGCTGGCGTTCGGCATCGGCACCAGCGAGGTCGAGCACGTGCTCGCGACCCAGACGCTGCCGCAGGCCAAGCCGAAGACGATGGCGGTCGTGGTCTCCGGGGAGCTGCAGCCCGGCGTCTCCGCCAAGGACCTGATCCTGGCGCTGATCACCCAGACCGGCACCGGTGGCGGCAACGGCCACATCGTGGAGTACCGCGGCGAGGCCATCCGCAAGCTCTCCATGGAGGGCCGGATGACCATCTGCAACATGTCGATCGAGTGGGGCGCCAAGGCCGGCATGATCGCGCCGGACGAGACCACCTTCGCGTACCTCGAGGGCCGCGAGCACGCGCCCAAGGGTGCCGACTGGGACGCGGCCGTCGCCTACTGGAAGACACTTCCGTCCGACGAGGGCGCCGAGTACGACACCGAGATCCACATCGACGCCTCGACGGTCAGCCCGTTCGTCACCTGGGGCACCAACCCGGGTCAGGGCGCACCGCTGGACAGCGCGGTGCCGGATCCCGAGGAGTTCGTCGAGGAGTCCGACCGCAACGCCGCCCGCCGCGCCCTGGAATACATGGGCCTCGAGGCCGGTACGCCCCTCAAGGACGTCGCGGTCGACGTGGTGTTCGTGGGCTCCTGCACCAACGGGCGCCTGGAGGACCTCCGTGCCGCGGCCGACGTGCTGCGGGGCCACCAGGTGCACGCCGACGTCCGCATGATGATCGTCCCCGGGTCCTACCAGGTCCGCGAGGCCGCCGAGGCCGAAGGTCTGGACAAGGTCTTCACCGAGGCGGGCGCCGAGTGGCGGTTCGCCGGCTGCTCCATGTGCCTGGGCATGAACCCGGACACGCTGGACCCCGGACAGCGCGCCGCCTCCACCTCCAACCGCAATTTCGAGGGCCGGCAGGGCCGTGGTGGGCGTACCCACCTGGTCTCGCCGCAGGTCGCCGCCGCCACCGCCGTGGCCGGCAAGCTGGCCGCCCCGGCAGACCTCTGAGCAGGAGCAGGAGCCATGGACAAGTTCACCACCCACGCCGGCAAGGTCATGCCGCTGCGCCGCTCCGATGTGGACACGGACCAGATCATCCCGGCGGTCTACCTCAAGCGCGTGACCCGCACCGGATTCGAGGACGGGCTCTTCAGCGCCTGGCGCGACGACGCCTCGTTCGTGCTCAACAACCCCGCGCACACCGGCGCGACGATCCTGGTCGCCGGCCCCAACTTCGGTACGGGTTCCTCGCGTCAGCACGCCGTCTGGGCCCTGCGCGACTGGGGTTTCAAGGTTGTCATCGCGGCCCGCTTCGGTGACATCTTCCGCGGCAATGCCCTCAAGGAGGGACTGCTGCCGGTCCAGCTCGACCAGAAAGCCGTCGAGGCGCTCTGGGACATGGCCGACAGCGAGCCCGACAAGCAGATCACGGTCGACCTGGGCGAGCGTCAGGTGCGCGTGGACGACGCCGTCTGGACCTTCCCCATCGACGATTTCAGTCGCTGGCGCCTCATGGAGGGTCTCGACGACATCGGACTGACCCTGCGCCACGAGGAGATGATTACCACGTACGAGAAGGGTCGCCCGGCTTTCAAACCGGTGGTCGTCTGACGCGAATTCCCTTGTCCTCGCTGGCTTTTACGCCCTCACCGGGTCCCCGGTGAGGGCGTAATCGTTGCGACACAAGGGTTTTTTTTTATGCAGATGTTTGTGTCTGCTGGTCAGAGGGCATACGGTGCGCGCAGAATGGCTCGCATTGGGCCAGTTCTCACGTTCGGGAGGAAACAGTGAACAAGGCAGAGCTCGTCGAGGCGCTCGCCGCCCGACTGGGGGACCGGAAGACGGCGACAGCAGCGCTCGATGCGGTCATCAGCGAGGTGCAGAACGCCGTAACCAAGGGCGATCGCGTTGCCATTACCGGTTTCGGAGTCTTCGAGAAGCGGGCGCGCAATGCGCGTACCGCGCGCAATCCGCGCACCGGTGAACCGGTGAAGGTGAAGAAGACGTCCGTCCCCGCATTCAAACCCGGAACCGGTTTCCGGGAGATGGTCGCGAGCGGCAAGGTGGCCAAGGCCACGACTGCAAAGAAGACCACGGCAGCAGTGAAGTCCACTGCCACCAAGGCCACCGCCACGAAGGCCACCGCCACCAAGACGGCGGCGGCCAAGACCACTGCGGCAAAGGCTGCTCCGGCCAAGTCGACCGCCACCAAGACGGCGGCTAAGGCCACGGCGACCAAGGCTGCTCCGGCCAAGACTGCCGCCACCAAGACGGCGGCGGCCAAGACCACGGCTTCCAAGGCGACCACGGCGAAGGCCACGCCCGCGAAGAAGACCGCCACCAAGTCGACGGCTGCCAAGTCGACTGCCACCAAGGCTGCTCCGGCCAAGTCGACCGCCACGAAGACGGCGGCGGCCAAGACCCTGGCGACCAAGACGGCTCCGGCCAAGACCGCCACCAAGACGGCGGCGGCGAAGACCCTGGCCAGCAAGACCACGACGGCCAAGGCCACGCCGGCCAAGAAGGCCGCCACCAAGTCGACGGCTGCCAAGTCGACTGCCACCAAGGCCGCGCCGGCCAAGAAGACGACCGCCAGCAAGACCACGGCGGCCGCCAAGTCGACTCCGGCGAGCAAGGCCACGACCGCGCGTACGACTGCGGCCCGCAAGACCCGCTGATCACATCGGGCCGTCAGGCCCGCTCAGCGCGACGCTGAGAAACGAAGGGCGTCCACCCGTACGGTGGACGCCCTTCGCGTGTTCCGGCGCCACCGCGGCCGCTGAGCCTACGGTCCGCATCATGGACCGCAGAACCGCCGCACCCCGCGGCCTCGTCGGCCGGTCGGTGATCGCGGCGGCCGTCTTCGCCGGTGCCGTCGTGCCCGGCTGGACCCTCGGCGACCTGGCCGAGCACTGGACCGGCCAGGGACTGCTGGACTGGGCCGTCACCTGTGGCTGGTCCGGACTGGCGGTCTTCGTGCTGGCACCGTACGGCTCGTACCGCCGCCGCGACGCCGTGCTGGGCCTCGTCCCGCTCTACGGCTGGTACCTCGCCTGTGTGCTGTCCTGGCGGGTCGCGGCCCTGCCCCTGCGCGACTGGGAGCCCCGCGAGGACGAGATGTGGCGGGCGCGCTGGCTCACCGGCGACCTGATCGGCCTGTGGCGTGCGGATCCGCCGGACCGCCGCGAGGCAGCCACCACCGCACGGTGAAACCTAGATGCGGCTCAGGCCGAGGAGGCGCTCGCCGGACCAGGTGAGGATCCAGCCGGTGCCCTTCGGCGTCTTGTAGGGCTCCGGATCGGGTGCGTCCTCGAGCAGGGCGAGCATGCCGGGAATGACCTTGCCCTGGCTGCTGGCCACGGCACGGTCACCGTCGCGCAGCTCCAGCAGACGGGCCGCTCCCACCTTGACCTTGGCCGGCACCTCGTCGGTGTCGACGGGCTCCGCAAAGGCGGAATCGGTGACGATGGGCAGGCCCACCCGGGCCGACAGTGGCTCGAGGGTCTGCTTGCACCGCAACGGGGTCGCGGCGAAGAGCCGTCGCGGGTTGATCAGGGAGACCACCAGCCCGAGCGTCTCGGCCTCACCGCGGCCCTTCTCGTCGATCGGGCGCAGGTTGTCGTTGCCGTCGAACTCGCTGCGTTTGCCCGCGTGCGCGTGCCGGACCAGCGCCGTCACCGCGGTCACCGGCGGCAGGGCGGCGACGTGCTCGACCAGGCGGCGATCGTCGGGATAGGTCAGGCGGGCGATCGCGTCCACGGGTGACAGGAACTCCACGGCGTCGACCTCGGTCGGGTCGACCGGCGGGACGCCGGGGCCGTCCTCCGCACGCATCAGCCAGAAGTCGACGGTCTTCGGCACACCGTTCGGCATCGTGTACGCGACCTCGGGCAGCCGAAGCTGAGGCTCGCCACGCAGGCCTGTCTCCTCCAGCACCTCCCGCGCCGCCGCGGCCAGGGGATGCTCGCCACCGTCGAGCTTGCCCTTGGGGAGGCTCCAGTCGCCGAGGTACGGCCGGTGGACCACGCAGATCTCGATCGAGTCGCCGGCGGGTCGCCAGAGGACGCCTCCGGCGGCCCGGACGGGTTCCTGCACCAAAGTCAGACCGCCTTGCCGATGATCCGGCGCAACAGCGCCTCCTGCAGATGGACGTGCGGGTCCGACGGTGTCGACGCGCGGCGGTGCCACGTGCCGTCGGGGGAGAGGTCCCAGCCCTCGCTCTCGTCGCGCATCGACAGATCGAGCACGTTGCGCAGATCCTCCTGAGCGGACGGCAGGGTGACGCGGACCAGGGCCTCGACGCGGCGGTCCAGGTTGCGGTGCATCAGGTCCGCCGACCCGATCCAGTATTCCGCGTCGTCACCCACGCCGAAGCGGAACACCCGCGAGTGTTCGAGGAAACGGCCGACGATCGACCGGACCCGGATGTTGTCCGACAGGCCGGGCACGCCGGGCCGCAGCGCGCACATGCCCCGGATGACCAGGTCGACCTTCACACCGTCCTGCGAGGCGCGGTAGAGCGCGTCGCAGGTCTCCTCGTCGACGAGGGAGTTCACCTTGAACTGCACCAGGGCTTCGCCACCGGCACGCGCGATCCGGGCCTGCTCCTCGATCCGCTCGATGAGACCGGCGCGGACACCGTGCGGCGCCACCAGCAGCCGCCGGAACGCGGTCTGCCGGCTGTACCCGGTGAGCACGTTGAACAGGTCGGTGACGTCCGCACCCACCTCGGGGTCGGCCGTCAGCATGCCGAAGTCCTCGTACAGCCGGGCCGTCTTGGGGTGGTAGTTGCCCGTACCGATGTGGCAGTAGCGCCGGATCTGGTTGCCCTCCTGCCGGACCACCAGGGAGGTCTTGCAGTGGGTCTTGAGACCGACCAAGCCGTAGACGACGTGGCAGCCGGCGCGTTCCAGCGTGCGGGCCCAGGCGATGTTGGCCACCTCGTCGAAGCGGGCCTTCACCTCGACCAGCACCACGACCTGCTTGCCGGCGGCGGCCGCGTCGACGAGTGCATCGACTATCGGCGAGTCACCGCTGGTGCGGTAGAGCGTCTGCTTGATGGCCAGGACGTTCGGGTCCGCGGCGGCCTGCTCGATGAAGCGCTGCACGCTGGTCGAGAACGAGTGGTACGGGTGGTGGACGAGGATGTCGCACTCGCGCAGGCGGTTGAAGACGCTGCGCGGCACCTCCCCGTCGGCCAGCTGCGGGTGGGTCGCCGGCACGAACGGGCGGTCCTTGAGGTCGTCGCGGTCGCACTCGCCGAACACCTGCCAGAGCGCCGACAGGTCCAGCAGGCCCGGCACCCGCAGGACGTCCTGGCTGTCCATCTCCAGCTCGCGGGAGAGCAGGTCGAGGACGTGGTCGCTGATCGACGCGGCCACCTCGAGGCGGACCGGCGGGCCGAACTTGCGCTGGGCGAGCTCGCGTTCGAGGGCCTGCAGCAGGTCCTCGTCGCGGTCCTCGTCGACCTCGAGCTCGGCGTTGCGGGTGACCCGGAACAGGTGCCACTCGAGGATCTGCATCCCGGAGAAGAGCTGGTCCAGGTGCGCCGCGATGAGCTCCTCGACCGGCAGGAACCGCGCGCCACGGCTGTCGTTCTGCACCGTCACGAACCGCGGGACGTTGTTGGGCACCTTGATGCGGGCGAACAGTTCGGTGCTGCTGCCGGCCGGGTCGCGCAGAGCGACAGCCAGGTTGAGCGACCGGCTCGAGATGTACGGGAACGGGTGCGCGGGGTCGACGGCGAGCGGGGTCAGCACCGGGAAGACCTGCTCGCGGAAGAACGAGCGCAGCCGCTCGCGTTCGGGTGCGTCCAGCTCGGCCCAGCTGACCAGCTCGATGCCCTCGGCGGACAGCTTCGGCCGGACCTCCTCGCCGAAGCAGGCGGCGTGACGGGTGACCAGATCCGCGGCCCGTTCGGTGATCATCTCGAGCTGGTTGCGCAGCGAGGAGCGGTCGCCACCCCGCATCGGCAGACCGGCCTTGAGCCGGCGCTTGAGACCCGCGACACGCACCATGTAGAACTCGTCGAGGTTGCTGGCGAAGATGGCCAGGAACTTCGCCCGCTCCAGCAGCGGGGTCTCGGGGTCCTCGGCCAGGGCCAGCACGCGGGCGTTGAAGTCGAGCCAGGACAGCTCCCGGTTGAGGAAGCGGTCCTCGGGGAGTTCGCTGTTGTCGGGAACTGCTGGGGCAGGGGTGGTCACGGCGGGCTCCGTCGGCTCGGTGGCGGTCGGCTCGGCTGCGCTCTCGGTGCTGGTGGTCCCCGCCTCGGCGGGCTGCTCCCCCCGGGGGAGGAACCGCCCGTCGGTGCCGCGGCGGCGAGCCGCGAGGGGCACGGTCGTGTCGGGTGTCCGGGGCGGGGTGGTCACCACCCCATCATTGCCCGTCGGAGGTGAACGGGAAATGAACAAGGCTCACTTGATTCCAGGAAGTTGGACCTTGATCACATTGCCGTCCGGTCCGGACTCGATGGAGAGGCGCTGCCCGAGTCGCAGCAGGCGCAGCCCGGAAGCCTGGAACGCCTCCGCCGGGAAGGCGAGCTCACTGCCGTCGTCGAGCAGCAGGGTGCCGCTGCGGGACTGTGGATCGAAGGTCGCGACGGTGCCCTGCATGACAGGAACGCTACCGGTGCGGACCCGCCGGGACACCGCCGGAGCCACAATCGGCCACCAGCCCGAGATCACGCAGCAGCCCGCAGGTGTGCTCGCCGGCACCGAGCGCGAGGACCGTGCGCAGGTCGGCGGCGGTGTCGACGTCGTGCCGGAGGCCGGGCCAGGAGCCGGTCAGCGTGCGGGCCAGTGACGCGGAATGCGCCGCCGCGGAGCCTTCGCCGAAGTGCGGATCCAGCGGCTGGCCGGCGTCCGCGGTGAGCAGGACGGTGCCGGTGCCGGCCGCGTCGGCGACAAAACTACGTCCCGGGCCGGCCGCCTCCAGCGCCTCACCGAGCTCGTCGGGGCGCAGGGCGGGCAGGTCCCCGGCGAGCACCGCGCGGCGGCGCGACAGCCCGGCGACCAGATCGGCACCGAAACGCATGGCGGCGTTGAGGCCGGCGCCGGGGCGGTCGGGCACGGCCCGGGCGCCCAGCGCGGCAACGGCGGCCGAGGCGGCCGGATCGTCGGTGACGACCAGCACCTCGCTCACCCGCGCACACAAAACGACCGCGGTGACGGTGTCGCGCACCATCGCCAGGGCCAGCTCCTCGTGCCGGGCATCGAGCACGGCTCCGCGCAGCCGGCTCTTGGCCGCGCTGAGACGCTTGACGGGAATGACCGCCGTCCAGTCCGCTCCTGACACGGCGTCAATCCTGCCACCCGCCCGCGGGCCGGGCCCCGCCCTGGCTACGAGGACCGCGAGCAGGCATGATTTCGTCCCAGGGGCACGGGGATGGCAGCGCGGGGGCCTGCCGAGGTCAAGCAGGGGAGGCACCGTGGCGCGGCGCAAGCTCGGGTTCTGGCGGCGGTTGGCGGTGCTGCTCGTGCTGCCCGCGCTGCGGGTCTGGACGAAGCGCACGTGGAGCGGCATGGAGAACCTCCCGGCCGGCGGCGGTTTCATCATCACGCCGAACCACATGTCGCAGTTCGATCCGCTGCTGGTCGCGCACTTCGTCTACGACTCCGGCCGCTGGCCGCGGTTCCTGGCCAAGGCCAGCATCTGGAAGGTGCCGTTCGTCGGCTTCATGCTCCGCAAGACCCAGCAGATCCCGGTCGAACGCGGCAGTGTGGAGGCGGTGAAGTCCCTCGAGTCCCTCATCGAAGCCCTGCAGCAGGGTGGTGTGGTGGTGATCTACCCCGAGGGCACCACGACCCGCGAGCCCGGCCTGTGGCCGATGCGGGGCAAGACCGGCGCGGCCCGGCTGGCGCTGGTCACCGGCGCTCCCGTGGTGCCGATGGCGACCTGGGGAGCCCAGCAGGTGCACGACGTGCGTACCGGGAAGATCTCGCTGGGGCGCCGGATCCCGGTGAGCGTGACCGCCGGCAAACCGGTCGACCTGAACCGCTGGCTCGGCCAGGCGCCGGGGCGGGCGGTCCTGGAGCAGATGACCGAGGCCATCCAGCTCGCCACCCGGGACCTGCTCGCCGAGTTGCGGGACGAGCCACCACCACCGCTCTATCCGGTGTCCCGCCGGCCCGCCGGCTCGTCGGAGCCGTCCGCATGAGCCGGGCCGCAGTGCTCGGTGCGGGCGCCTGGGGCACGGCGTTCGCGAAGATCCTGGCCGAGGCCGGCTCCGACGTGGCGCTGTGGGCCCGCCGCGAGTCCGTGGCCGCGGCGATCCGGGCCGAGGGTGTCAACGAGACCGCGCTGCCCGGCATCAAGCTGCCCGAGCGGATCAGCGCCACCAGTGACCTCGCCGCCGCCCTCGACGGCGCCGGCCTGGTCTTCCTCGCCGTGCCGTCGCAGACGTTGCGCGGCAACCTCGCCGACTGGGCCGCCCACCTGCCCGACGGCTCGACGCTCATCTCGCTGATGAAGGGCATCGAGCTCGGCACCACCAAGCGGATGAGCCAGGTCATCGTCGAGACGGCCGGTGTCGACCCGGACCGGGTCGTGGTCGTCTCCGGGCCCAACCTGGCCCCGGAGATCGCCGCCGAGCAGCCGGCCGCGACCGTGGTCGCCGGCACCGATCCGGTACGCGCACAGCAGGTCCAGCAGGCGATCGCGCTGCCGTACATCCGGCCCTACACCAGCGACGACGTCATCGGCTGCGAGCTGGGCGGCGCGGTCAAGAACGTCATCGCTCTCGCGTACGGCATGGCGTCGGCGATGGGGATGGGTGACAACACCAAGGCTTCACTGATCACCCGCGGGCTGGCGGAGACGGCGCGGCTCGGGGTGGCGCTCGGCGCCGACCCGATGACCTTCGCCGGGCTGGCCGGGCTCGGTGACCTGGTTGCGACCTGCTCGTCGCCGCTGTCGCGCAACCGCACCTTCGGTGAGCACCTCGGTCGCGGCGAGTCGCTGGAGGAAGCCCAGCGTGCGGCCAGGCAGACTGCCGAGGGAGTCAAGAGCTGCCTGGCGATCCGCGACCTGGCCCGGGCGCACGGTGTCGAGATGCCGATCACCGAGCAGGTCGAGCGGGTCTGCCACGAGGGCGTCGACCCGCGGGTCGCCGTCAAACTACTGATGGGCCGGGAGATGAAGCCGGAATGACGTACGAGGGAGACGGCACCCGGGTCGTGCACGCGGGACTGCCGGATCCGGTGCCGGGGGATCCGTTCCTGCCCGGCCCGGTGTTCGCGGCGCCCTATCACCTCGATCCGGTCGAGGGTCCCGGTGTCAACGGCTACGGCCGGCCGGACAACCCCACCCGGCGTGCGCTGGAGGGTGCGATCGGCTCGCTCGAGGGCGGTGCCGTGCTGGCCTTCGCGAGCGGGCAGGCGGCCATCACCGCGATGCTGCTCTCCACGCTGCGCACCGGCGACACCGTGGCGCTGCCGTCGGACGGCTATTTCACCGTGCGCGCGTTCGCCCAGGGCACGCTGCGCGACCTCGGTGTGAAGACGGTGCTGGTGCCGACGGCCGGTCCCTACCCGTCGTTCGAGGGCGTCCGGCTCGTGCTGCTGGAGACGCCCGCCAATCCGGGCCTGGACGTCTGTGACATCCGGGCGGTCGCGGCGGCGGCGCACGAGGCCGGGGCGCTGGTCGCGGTCGACAACACCACGCCGACACCGCTCGGGCAGCGGCCGCTGGAGCTGGGCGCCGACCTGGTCGTCGCGTCGGGCACCAAGGCGCTGACCGGGCACTCCGATGTGCTGCTCGGGTACGTCGCCACCAACAACGAGGACCTGCTGGCCAAGGTCACCACCTGGCGGGCGCAGACGGGCGGGGTGCCGGGGGCGTTCGACTCCTGGCTGGCCCACCGGTCGCTGGCCACGCTGGACCTGCGGCTGGCCCGGCAGAGCGAGAACGCCGCGGTGCTGGCCGAGCTGCTGGCCGCCCGTCCGGACGTGCAGCACGTGCGTTTCCCGGGCCTGGCCAACGATCCCTCGTACGCCGTGGCCTCGGCGCAGATGCGGCGCATCCCCGGCATCATCTCGTTCGACCTGGGCAGCGCCGAGCGGGTGGCCCGGTTCCTGGCCGCCTCCGAGCTGGTCTTCGCGGCGACGTCGTTCGGCGGCCTGCACACCACCGCCGACCGCCGGGCGCAGTGGGGCGACGACACCACACCGGGCTTCGTGCGGCTGTCCTGCGGCATCGAGGACGCCACCGATCTGGTGGCCGACCTGACAGCCGCGCTCGACGAGGCATGAGCACCGTGTCCTGGAGCAGCTTCACCGGTGACCAGGTGGCGGCGCTCGCGCAGGGCGAGAGTTTCCTCGCCGCTCCCGGTGAACGTGACTGTCCCGCCTGCGGGTCCCACAGCGTTCGTGCCTATGTGAACGCTCCGGAGAACGCCCGCCGGCCGACACTGGTCAGTTACGTCTGGTGCAGGTCGTGCCACAGGTTCGTCGGCACGCGGGCCAAGCATCCGGAGGGTCTGGTCTTCTCGGATCCGCTGGCCCTGCTCTCCGCGGCCGAGCGCCGTGAGCTGGAGCGCAGCCTCGTCGGCTTCCTCGCGCACCTCGACGAGCTCTGGGAGTCCGGCGCACTGCCGCAGACCTTCACGGCCGCCTGACCCCAATTCCCTGTTGCCTCGTGGCCGTACTGGCTCTATGGTTAGTTACATGAGTAATGAACCGCAGAACTAAGGAGGCTGTCGTGTTCGACGACCGCAGCCCCATCTACCTGCAGATCGCCAACGGCATCAAGAACGACGTTCTGAGCGGCACGCTCAAGGAGGACGAACAGGTCATGTCGACCAACCAGTACGCGGCGTTCTACCAGATCAACCCGGCTACGGCGGCCAAGGGCTTCGCCCAGCTGGTCGACGAGGGCGTGCTCTACAAGAAGCGCGGCATCGGGATGTTCGTCAGCCCCGACGCCCGTGCCCGGCTGCGCAGTCAGCGCCGCGAGCGGTTCTTCACCGACGTCGTCGACCCGATGCTCGCCGAGGCCCGAATGGTCGGCGTCGACGTGGCGGAGATCGTCGCGCACCTCGAGGGCGGTGCCCGATGATCTCGCTGCGCAACCTCACGGTCCGGTACGGCGACACGATCGCGGTCGACAACCTCAGCCTCGACCTCGAGCCGGGCAAGATCTACGGCCTGCTGGGCCGCAACGGCTCCGGCAAGACCAGCCTGCTCAGCGTGCTGGCGGCGTACCGGAAGGCCTCGAGCGGGACGGTCGCGGTCGGCGGGACCGATCCCTTCGAGAACGCGGAGCTGATGCGGGACATCGCCTTTGTCCGCGACAGCCTCGACGTCGGTGAGCAGGACCGGATCTCGGGCGTGCTGGCGCTGGCCGCCCGCCTGCGCCCGACCTGGGACACCGCGTACGCGGAACGCCTGATCGACGTCTTCGAACTGGACCGCCGCAAGCGGGTGCAGGCACTGTCGCGGGGGCAGCGTTCCAGCCTCGGTGTGGTCCTCGGGCTGGCCGCCCGGGCGCCGCTGACCATCCTCGACGAGGTCTACCTCGGCATGGACGCCGGTGCGCGCACCACGTTCTACCGGGAGCTGCTGGCCGACTACCTCGACCACCCGCGCACGATCATCCTCTCCACGCACCTCATCGAGGAGGTCGCCGGGCTCTTCGAGCAGGTGATCGTCATCGACCACGGCCGGCTGCTCGTGCACGAGGACACCGACACCTTCAAGTCCCGCGGTGTCTCGGTGACGGGCCCGGCCGCCGCGGTCGACGCCTTCACCGCCGGCCGCACCGTTCTCGGCGGCCAGAGCCTCGGCGGCGTCCGCCAGGCGACCCTCTACGGGGAGCTGGACGACGACGAGACGGCCCGCGCGAAGGCCGCCGGTCTCACTCTGGCGCCGGTCGGCGTCCAGGACCTGTTCGTCCACCTGACCTCGGGCACCGCCGCCGGGGACACCAGCCGCACGGAGGCACTGCGATGAGTCGGTACCGGCTCGTGACGTCCGAACTGTTCCGTACCTACCGGCCCGTGGCCCTGTGGTTCTGGTCGATCATGATCGTCGGGGTCGCCATCGGGAGCACGGTGGTCAACCTCGTCACCGAGCCGAAGTTCAGTCTCTGGCTGGTGGTCGTCGGCGCCTCGGCCAAATGGTGGCTCGGTGTGGTCGGTGTCCTGCTGGTGAGCCTGCACCTGCGGCAGTTCGTCGCCAACGGCATCACCCGCCGCGACTTCATGACCGGGATGGCCGTCTTCGGCCTGGCCGGCTCCCTGCTCACCGCGCTCATCGTGCCGATCGGCCACGCGCTCGAGCAGCTGCTGCTGGGCATCGCCGGCCCGCTCCCGCCCGACTACCCGGCTCTCTCGGCCGGCGCCGCCGCGCTGGAGTTCGGGCACGTGCTGCCGGCCTCCCTGGCGTTCTTCGTGGCGGGAGCAACCGCGACGGCCGGGTTCTACCGCTACGGCGCCTGGGGCGGACTGGCCCTCGTCGTCCCGGCGGTGCTGCCCATCGGGTTCGCCGAGGTGCTGCTCGGGGTCGATCAGCACGGCGGTTTCGACTCACGCTTCGTGCCCTACGCGGCGGCCGCGGCGCTCTCGCTGGTCGTGACCGGCCTGGTCGCCCTGCTCCACGAGAGGGAGATGCGGCACGTGGCGATCCGCCGCGGCCCGGCCTGACGCGCCGGACCAGGGGCGTCCCGTGATCGACGGGACGCCTCTAGCCGCCGTGGTTGAGGGCGAACTCGTAGAGCCAGTCCCGCTGGGCCTCGGTGTCGGGCACCGGCAGACCCCGTGCCTCGGCGACCATCTCCAGCGCCCGTTCCGGGCCGACGCCGAGCATCACCAGCGTCGCGCAGGCCAGCAGCGTCGAACGGCCGATGCCCGCGAAGCACTGGGTCACCACGAACCGTCCGGCGCGGACGTGGGCGGCCAGGCGTACGCCCAGGGCGACCACGTCGGTGTCGGCGATGTCACGGGCGCGCGGGATGCCCCGGTCGGCGATCGGGAACGACAGGAACTCGATCCCGGCGTCGGCCGCCGCCGCGGCCACCTCGGTCAGGCCGAGCCGCCTGTCCTCTTCCCAGGTCAGCGCGGAGACAAAAACGTCGACCCCGGCGCGGGCCAGACCGGCCATCTCGTCGGCCAGCCAGTCGCCGCCACGGGGGTGGCCCATCGTTGCCAACCGCCCCGGGCCGCGCCAGGCGATCACGTGCAGTGCTGGTCTCATCGACGCCCCGTTCTTGTTTGCCGTGCCAGCGCCCGCCGTCATCACCCCGGTGGTGTACGCAGAGTAGGGTCGTGCCCGCCGCCCCGCACCCGCGCGCAGGCAGCCTAGCGATGTCCGGCAACGAGAGGCCATTTCCATGACGACCCCTCGCAAAACCCGTGTGGCGATCGTGTTCGGCGGACGCAGCACCGAGCACGCCATCTCCTGCGTGAGCGCCGGCAGCATTCTCGGCGCCCTGGACCCCGATCAGTACGAGGCGGTGCCGGTCGGCATCACCCGGGACGGCGCCTGGGTCCTGTCCAACGGTGACCCGGCGGCGTTGTCGATCACCGACCGGAAGCTTCCGGAGATCACCACCGACTCCGGCCGGGCCGTCGTGTTCCCCGCCGACCCCACCTCGTCCGGCCTGATGGTCCTCGACCCGGCCGACGGCGTGGCGGTGCTCGGCGGCGTCGACGTCGTCTTCCCGGCGCTGCACGGCGCCTACGGCGAGGACGGCACCATCCAGGGCATGCTCGAGATGGCCGGGATCCCGTACGTCGGCGCGAACGTCTTCGCCTCGGCGGCGGGCATGGACAAGGAGTTCACCAAGAAGCTGGCGGCCGCGGAGGGCATCCCGGTCGGGCCGTACGCCGTCCTGCGCGCCGGCTGCTCACTGTCGGAGGCCGACAAGGAGCGCCTGGGGCTGCCCGTCTTCGTCAAGCCGTCACGGGCCGGCTCCTCGCACGGCATCAGCAAGGTGACCGACTGGGCCCACCTGGACGCGGCCGTCGCCAAGGCCCGTCAGATCGACCCCAAGGTGCTGGTCGAGACCGGCATCGTCGGCCGTGAGATCGAGTGCGGTGTCCTCGAGGGTGAGGCCGGGGGAGCACCCGAGGCGTCACTGCTGGCCGAGATTCTGGTCAGCACCGACGGCAACGACTTCTACGACTTCGACGCGAAATACCTCGGCGACGGCACGCCGTACCAGATCCCCGCCGGTCTGGACCCCGAGGTCGCGCAGCAGGTCCGTGAGCTTGCCGCCCGGACGTTCACCGCGCTGGACTGCGCCGGTCTGGCCCGCGTCGACTTCTTCGTGACGGCCGACAACCAGATCTACCTCAACGAGATCAACACGATGCCGGGCTTCACGCCGACCTCGATGTTCCCGCTGATGTGGGCGGCCACCGGCCTGGAATACCCCAAGGTCGTCGACCGGCTGATCCGCACCGCGCTGCGTCGCGGCACGGGCCTGCACTGAGGCTCCTGCGGGGCGTCAGACGCAGCCGGAGGGCACACCCGCGGTGATCGACTTGTCGGTCTTCACCACGACGTCGGAGAACTCGTTGGCCCACTGCGCGGCCTGCGGATAGGCCTTCGGGACCGTGACCTGCACCGCGACCTCACGGTCCATGGTCGTGAAGGTCGTCGCCTCCGCCTGCTCGTGGGCGTACCAGCAGACGCGGTTCATGGTCATCAGCTCGGTGTCCATGGGCACACAGCCCGAACCGGTCTGGTCCAGCGACGCGCACGTCTTCGGCTGCGTCACACCGCACGCCACGGTCAGCGGCGGCTCGCCGAAGGCGGCGTTCTGCTCCGGGCCGGCGCTGACCTTCCGCGCCGCCAGGTCGCGGATCTTCAGCGGCAGCTGCGAGGTCACCGCCAGACAGACCGACGCGGGCCGGGCCGCCAGCTTCGGCGCGGCCATCTGCACGGCCTCCGCCGGTACGACCGCGGGCTGCGTCGCGGACGGCGCGGGTGCCGCGACCGGCGACTCCGGCACGATCTTCGAGAAGATCAGGAAGCCGGCCAGGACCGCCACCGGGATCGCGACAACAGTCGCCCACAGCGCGGCAGTGCGCGCCGTGCGATCGGGCGCTGCGGGCTGGGGCTCGGGGCGGGTCTCCACGTCGACCATGTCAGAGGTTTACCACGGAGCACGTGACGGTCCGCGTGATGCCCGGTACGTACTGGATTTTGCTCACAATCATCTTGCCGACCTCATCGACGTTCGGGGCCTCCGCCAGTACCACGACGTCGTAGGGCCCGGTGACCGCGTCGACGCGTACCACACCATTGATTTTGTCGATCGCGGCGGCCACGTCACGGGCCTTTCCGACCTCCGTCTGGATGAGGATGTATGCCTGGACCACGATCAGACTCCTATCCGCCGCCGCCGGCGACCCGAACGTGAAACTACAGTACGGAAGCGGTCGGCAGAGCAGATGCCGCGCACGCTGAACTCGGAAGGAACGGTGGGACGTTGAGCATCGCGGAGACGGGTGAGTTCGGGCTCATCGCCCGGATCGTCGCGCGGCTCGGAACCGGCGCGGAAACCCTGCTCGGCCCGGGTGACGACGCGGCCGTCGTCGCCGCACCGGACCGCCGGGTGGTGGCGAGCACCGACGTCCTCGTCGAAGGCCGCCACTTCCGCCGCGACTGGTCCAGCCCCGCCGACGTCGGCCACCGGGCTGCCGCTGCCAACCTCGCCGACATCGCGGCCATGGGTGCGCAGCCGACGGCCCTGCTGGTCGCGCTGTGCGTACCGACGGATCTCGAAGTGGAATGGGCCGAGGAACTGGCCGGCGGTCTGTCGGCCGAGGCCGGCCTGGTCGGCGCGAGTGTGGTCGGCGGGGACATGTCGGCCAGCCCCACCCTGACCATCGCGGTCACCGCCCTCGGTGACCTGCAGGGCCGGGAGCCGGTCGTGCGCAGCGGCGCCCAGCCCGGCGACGTGGTCGCCCTGGCCGGCCGCACCGGGTACGCCGCCGCCGGGTTCACGATCCTCTCCCGCGGCTTCCGGACCCCGAAGGTGCTGGTCGAGGCTCACCGCCGCCCCGAAGTACCGTACGCCGCGGGCACCGCAGCCGCCCTCGCCGGCGCCACCGCCATGATCGACGTGTCCGACGGGCTGCTGCAGGACCTCGGTCACATCGCCACGGCCAGCGTCGTCGGCATCGACATCAACCGCGACGCGTTCGAGATCCCCGACCAGATGCGGGACGCGGCCTCGGCGCTCGGCGTCGACCCGTACGGCTGGCTGCTCGCCGGTGGCGACGACCACGCCCTGGCCGCGACGTTCCCGCCCGGGGCGGAGCTCCCACCGGGCTGGCGGGTCGTCGGCGGGGTCCACGAAGGCACCGGCGTCACCGTCGACCGCCGCCAATGGCAGGGCGGCAAGGGGTGGGACCACTTCCGCTGATTACAGTTGGTCGGCGTGGAGGAGATCAAGATCCGCGCGGCCCGCTTCGACGAGCCCGCGGTGCAGCAACTGATAACCGAGGCGATGGCCGAGCTGAGCCGGCGGTACGGCGGCAGCGGCGACGACACCCCCGTGGCCGCCTCCGACTTCGCGCCGCCCCAGGGTGCTTTCCTGGTGGCGTACGCGGGTGACGAGCTCGTCGGGTGCGCGGGCTGGCGGGCGCACGGACCGGACGCCGAACTCAAACGCATGTTCACCAGGCCCGCAGCCCGTGGCCGGGGAGTGGCCCGCAAGGTGCTCGCGGCGATCGAGGAGTCCGCGCGGGACCGCGGCTGCAAACGGGTCATCCTCGAAACCGGCGACAAACAGCCCGAGGCGATCGCGCTCTACCTCAAGTGCGGGTACGAGCGGATCGAGGACTTCGGCTACTACAAGGGTGAGGAAGGTGTCCTCTCCTACGCCCGCGTCCTCTGAACCAGGGCACACGAACAGCCCGCCTGGTCAAGCGACCCGGCGGGCTGTGGTGATGCTGCGGTCAGGCGCGGACGACCTTGCCGGCCTTGATGCACGAGGTGCAGACCTTGAGCTTCTTGGTGTTGCCACCGCCGGCGGGGGTGCGCACCGACTGGATGTTCGGGTTCCAGCGGCGGTTGGTCCGCCGGTGCGAGTGGGACACGTTGTGGCCGAAGCCCGGTCCCTTGCCACAGACGTCGCACACGCTAGCCACGGGGTACTCCTGGGATTGATTCGAAACTTGGGGTGCGCCGGACAGGGTGCGTCCGGGCAACCTGGCCAGGTTACCCGATGGGTCGCCGTGACAGCCAATCGGCCCTTCACCCACCTGGCACCCGGCAATTGTCGGTGCTGGTTAGTACGCTTTTCGCGTGCTGGACTCCCTGGACGCTGCCGCGGTACGCCGCTGGTGCGGCGGTGGGCTGGCCGCGCTCCGCGCCCACCAGCACGAGATCGACGAGCTGAACGTCTACCCGGTGCCCGACGGTGACACCGGCACCAACCTGGTGCTCACCCTCACCTCGGCCCAGCAGGCCCTGGACGACAGCCCCGCCCTGTCCGGCGAGATCGTCGAAAAGACCATGCGCCGCATGGCCCGCGGTGCCCTCCTCGGCGCCCGCGGCAATTCCGGCGTCATCGTGTCGCAGATTTTGCGCGGCATGGCGGACACCTTCGCGACGACGGTGGCCGTCCGCGGCGGCGAGCTGGCCCGCGCTCTGCGCACGGCGACCGAGGCCGCCTACGCGGCAGTGGCGCGCCCGGTGGAGGGCACAGTCCTGTCGGTGGTCGCGGCGGCGGCCGAGGGCGCCGGGCGGATCGCCTCGGACGACCTGCTCGCGGTGGCCCGGGCCGCGGCTCGTTCCGCAGCGGAGGCATTGGCCCGGACCCCGCAGCAGCTGCCTATCCTGGCTCGCGCGGGGGTGGTCGACGCGGGCGGCCGCGGCCTGGTCCTACTCCTCGAAGCCCTGGTCGAAGCCCTGAACACCACCCTCCAGTCCACCCCCACCGCCGCGGCCCCCACCACCGCCACGGGCCCGGCCTCAGCGGGCGTCCCCACCGCCGGCGCTACCTCCACAGGCCCTACCTCTGGGGGTTCTGCCTCCGCGGGTCCGGATCGGGCGCATGGGGGCGGGCTGCCGGCCGACGTCGCTGTGGCGGGGCCGATGCCCGGCGCCGCACCTGACCTGGCCGGGGTCGCACCCGACCTGGCCGCACCCGACCTGGCCGGGGCGGAGTCGGTCGGGGTGGAGGCTTTCGGTGGGGCTGGGGACTTCGGATACGAGGTGCAATATCTGCTTGATGCCGAGCCCGGCGCCGTCGACGTGTTGCGCGGCGCCCTCGACCGGCTCGGTGATTCGCTCGTGGTTGTCGGGACCGGCGAGGGGGAGCCGCCGACCTGGAACGTGCACGTCCACGTCGACGACATCGGTGCCGCGATCGAGGCCGGCGTCGTCGCGGGCCGTCCACACCGGATCACCGTGACGCGGCTGGTGGACCGGTTGCGTCCGCACGACCACAACCCCGTTCCCGACGCCGGGAAACGGGCGGCAGTCGTGGTCGCGGCGGGTGACGGGCTCACCTCTCTCTTCGCCGCCGAGGGTGCCACCGTCGTGGGGCGTAATCCGTCGATCGCGGAGATGCTCGCGGCCATCGCGGCGACCGGTGCCGGGCGGGTGGTGCTGCTGCCCAACGATGCCAACGCTCATGCCGTGGCCAGCTCGGCTGCGCGGGAGGCGACCGCTACCGGCGTACGGGTCAGTGTCGTGCCGACCCGGTCGCCGGTGCAGGCGCTCGCCGCGCTGGCCGTGCGTGACGAGCAGCGGGCGTTCGACGAGGATGTCATCGCGATGGCCGAGGCCGCGGGGGCCTGCCGGTACGGCGAGGTCTGCACCGCGCAGCGCGAGGCGCTCACCGTCGCCGGCCGCTGCCGTCCCGGTGACCTGCTCGGACTCGTCGACGGCGAGGTCCACGTGATCGGGGACGATCTGGAGCAGGTCTGCCGCCGCCTGCTCGACCGGATGCTCGGCGGCGGCGGTGAGCTGGCCACCCTGGTGCTCGGCGCCGACGCCCCGGCCGAGCTCGAGGACCGTCTGCGCGGCCACGTCACGCAGCAGTGGCCGTTCGTCGAGTTGCAGAGCTACGCGGGCGGCCAGCCCCGCTACCACCTCCTGGTTGGAGTGGAATGACCGACACGACCACCGTCACGACCACCGCCACCCCGCTGGAGCAGGTGCTGGGGGCGGCCAAGGCCAAGGCGCTGGCGACACATCTGGACCTGCACACCGCCGGCGACCTGATCTATCACTTCCCGCGCCGCTACGACGAGCGTGGCGAGCACACCGACATGCGCAAACTCGAGGTCGGTGAGCAGGTCACCCTGCTGGCCCAGGTCAAGAGCACGACGGTACGACCGATGCGTCAGCGCCGCGGCAACATGCTCGAGATCACCATCGGGGACGGCTCCGGCGCCACGCTGACGTGCACCTTCTTCAATCAGGCGTGGCGGGAGCGCGAGCTGCGTACCGGGCGGTGGGGGTTGTTCGCGGGCAAGGTCACCGACTTCCGCGGGAAGCGTCAGCTCAACGGACCGGCCTACCAGCTGCTGAAGGCGGACGCGACCGAGGACGAGGCCGCCGAGGAGATCGAGGAGTTCGCCGGCGCCCTGATCCCGGTCTATCCCGCCGCGGCGGCCGTTCCGACGTGGACCATCGCCCGGTACGTCCGTGAGGTGCTGGAGACGTTCCAGCCACCGGACGATCCGCTGCCGGGGACGGTGCGGGCGACCCGCAACCTCATCGGGATCGGCAAGGCCCTGCAGGAGATCCACCGGCCCAGCTCCGACACGAATCTGCACCTGGCGAAGTACCGGCTGAAGTGGGACGAGGCTTTTGCCGTACAGCTGACTCTGGTGCAGCGGAAGGCCCGGGCGGCGGCGTCTCCCGGCAGGTCCCGGCCACGCAGCGAGGCCGGGTTGCTCGCGGCGTTCGACGCGTCCCTGCCCTACGAGCTGACCGACGGTCAGGCGCAGGTCGGTGAGGAGATCGCGGCGGATCTGGCGCGGGCCCACCCGATGCACCGGTTGTTGCAGGGTGAGGTGGGTTCCGGCAAGACGCTGGTCGCGGTCCGGGCGATGCTGCAGGTGGTCGACGCGGGTGGTCAGGCCGCGTTGCTCGCCCCGACCGAGGTGCTCGCCACCCAGCATCACCGCAGCATCGGCGCGCAGCTCGGTGCCCTGGGCCGCCGAGGTGAGCTCGACGGTGATCCGGACGGCACCCAGATCACCCTGGTCACCGGTTCGCTCGGTGCGGTCGCCCGCCGTGCCGCCCTGGCCAAGGTTGCGGACGGCACCGCCGGGATCGTCGTCGGCACCCACGCCCTCCTGTACGAGGGGGTCGACTTCCACGATCTCGGCCTGGTGGTCGTCGACGAGCAGCACCGGTTCGGTGTCGAGCAGCGGGACGCGTTGCGTGCCAAGGCCGCCCAGCCGCCGCACGTGCTGGTCATGACGGCGACGCCGATCCCGCGCACCGTCGCCATGACCGTCTACGGCGACCTGGAGACGTCGACGCTGTCGCAGCTGCCGCGAGGCCGTTCACCGATCGCGTCGCACGTCGTCCCTCCGGAACGCCCGGCGTTCCTGGACCGCGCCTGGAAGCGGGTCCGCGAAGAGGTGAAGGCCGGCCACCAGGCGTACGTGGTGTGTCCCCGCATCGGCGCGACCGAGGCCGAGGAGGACGAGGAGCCGCCGGGTGACAACGAGCCGGCCCGCCGCCCGCCGCTGGCGGTGATGGAGGTCGCGCCGATCCTCGAGGAGGGCCCGTTGCACGGCCTGCGGATCGGCATCCTGCACGGCAAGCTGCCCGCCGACGAGAAGGACGCGGTGATGCGCCGCTTCGCGGCCGGTGACCTGGACGTGCTGGTGGCGACCACGGTCATCGAGGTGGGTGTCGACGTCCCGAACTCCACCGTCATGATCATCATGGACGCGGACCGTTTCGGCGTCTCCCAGCTCCATCAGCTCCGCGGCCGTGTCGGCCGGGGCTCGGCGCCCGGCATCTGCTTGCTGGTCACGGAGGCCATGGAAGGCACCCCGGCCCGTGAACGCCTCGACGCGGTGGCGTCCACCACGGACGGCTTCCGCCTGGCCGAGCTCGACCTCGAGCAACGCCGCGAGGGTGACGTCCTGGGCGCTTCGCAGTCCGGCAAGCACAGCCACCTGCGCCTGCTGTCGCTGCTGCGCGACAGCAAACTGATCACCGACGCCCGTGCGGAAGCCACCGCGCTGGTGCTCGAGGACCCCACGCTGGCAAAACACCCCGCGCTGCTCGCCTCGGTGGCCGCCCTGGTCGACGAGGAACGCGCCGAATATTTGGAGAAGGGTTGATCCTCCACTTCTGCCCCGAGTCCTCGTGGCAAGCGGCTGTCGCAGCCGGTGAATACAGCGCCGACACCCTGGTCTCCCAGGGTTTCATCCACTGCTCCACCCCGGACCAGGTGGCGATCCCGGCGACGGCGCTGGCCCGCGGCCGCCAGGACATCCTGCTCCTGGAGATCGACGAGGCCCGGCTGAGCAAACCGGTCGTCTGGGAGCAGGGTGACCCGCCCGACCCGGGCGGCATGCTGTTTCCCCACGTCTACGAACCGATCCCGGTCGCCGCGGTGGTGGCGACCCACCCCTATCTCCCGGGTCCGGACGGCACCTTCAGCCGCCCGTCCTTCTAGACAGAAAAGGCGCCCAGGCCGGAAAGCCTGGGCGCCCCTTTTCTGTTGTCAGGTCACGGGGTGAAGGTGATCCTCCGGCGCCGGGCCAGGAAGAACAGCACTCCGCCGGCCGCCAGCAGGGCTGCGGCGCCCGCGGCGATCGCGCCCGCGGCAGCACCGGTCACCGGAAGGCCACCGCCGTCACCGTTGTCGCCGTTGCCGTTGCCGCCGCCGTTGTCCGAGCCGCCGCCCGGTTCCTCGTCGCAGTTCGCCGGGCGTTCGACCACCGACTCGATCGGCTCCCGCTGGAGCTCGTCAAAGATCACGAACACGTCGGTCGCGTCGGTAAGCTTGAACGTGACCGTCTCCGACGTACCCGCAGCGGGCGTGATTTCCTTCCGCTCACTGCCGTAGCCCACGGTCGCCTTGACCGGGACCACACCCGCCGGGGCGATCACCGTCACCGTCACGAGCTCGCAGTTGTTCTTGATGCTGACGCGCGGCGCAGGGCAGGCCAGGGGACGTTCCCACTCGTACGTGACGGTGTCCAGTCCGTCCGCGGTGACCTTGATCTGTCCGCTGCCCGCCGGAACCTTGACGGTTTCACTCTGCTTCGGGGCGACGGTGACCTTCGTGGTGAAGGCGCCCGCTGTGACGGTGAACTCGACGTCGTACCGGCTCAGGTCACCCGTGTTGCTCAGGACCACGGCGACGGTGCCGTCGCACTGGGACAGGGTCTCCACGGCCGGCTGGTGGCAGCCCTCGGCGCCACCGTTGTACCAGCCCTGCGGACCCTCCGAGCGGCTGCCGGAGCCGTTGCTGCTGCCCAGCTTCTTGTCGCCGTACCGGGGGCCGTTCTCGGTGATCTCCTCGATGATGTCGGTCACGGCGCCGAAGAAGAGGTCGACCTGGGTGTTGCACTTCGGGACCTCGGCGGTCAGCGACACCGAGCGGTTCTCATTGGTGATAATCGCGGTGTCGCGGGCGAACGCGTACTGGGGGTACGAGAACTCCGGCTTGGGCGCGAAGTAGGTCACCAGCGTGACGGGCTCGTCCTTGCACAGCTTCACGCCGTCGTCCAGGGTCACCGAGGCGGTCGCCCGGCCGTCGGCCACCGCGAACGTGTGATGGAACGTGCCGGCCGTGCAGGGGGTCTCCGGCGGCGTGCAGGCGCCGAGGTCGACGGTTGCGCTGTTGGTCGCGTCCTTGCCGCTCGCGCCGAAGTTGGCGACGAAGGAGACCGAGGCCGATGCGGGGCTGCCGGTCAGCTTCTGGGTGAAGACCCGTCGGCCGGTCGTGCCGCTGGGCGCCCGCCTCGGCAGGTAGAGGCCGTTCTCCAGCTCGGGAACCGGCGCCGGCGAGGTGCGCAGCTGCTCGACCTTCGGCTCCGCGCCGTACGTGTTGGTGACCGTCCAGGTCACGACCCACTCGCCCGCGACGCACGTCGCCGCACCCTCGAGGCCGACCGCGGTGGAGGTCTCACTCGCGGCGGCGGCCGGGGAGGTCACGGCCGACAGCGAGGTGAGACCGAGGATGACGCCGGCGGCGACGACCGCGGCGCGGTGAAGCAGTGGTTTCAGCACGTCCGCTCACTTCGGGGAGAGGGTCGGGAGGAAGCAGGACGCGCCGGCCGATTTTCCGGCCGGCGCGTCTCTGTCAGGCGATGAATCAGGCGGTGAAGGTCACCCGGCGACGCCGGGCGAGGAAGAAGAGCACGCCGCCCGCGATCAGCAGGAGAGCCGCGCCACCCGCGATGCCGCCGGCCACCGGGCCGGTGACGGGGAGGGTGGGCTCGTCGCTGTTGTCGCCGCCGCCACTGCCGCCGTCGGAGCCGCCGTCACAGTCGGCGTCACCGAGGGTGGCCTTGATCGGCTCGACGTTCAGACCGGGGAACTCGACCGTGGCGTAACCGGCGTCGCCGATCTTGAACGAGACCTTCTCGGTCTTGCCCGGGGCGACCGTCACGGACTCGGTCTTGTCGCCGTAGGTGACCTTGGCGGTCGCCGGGGTGACACCCTCGGGGTTCTCGACGGTGACCGTGACGGTCTCGCAGTCGTTCTCCACGATGACGCTCGGCAGCGCACAGTCCGCCGGGGGAGTCCAGTCGTAGGTGACGTCCTCGATGCCGGGCGCCGAGACGGTGATCTTGCTTGCGCCGGCCGGGACGACAACGGTCTCGCCCTTGCCGTCCTTGACCGTGACGGTCTTGGTGAACTCGCCGGCCTTGATGGTGAAGTCGACCGCGTACTTCTCGGTCAGGCCCTTGTTGCTCAGGCTCAGCGAGACGGTGCCGTCACACTGGGAGACCGCCTCGACGGCGGGGGTCTGGCAGGCGTTCGTGCCGCCGTTGAACCAGGCCGGCTTGCCCTTCGAGCGAGCGCCGGAGCCGTTGCTGCTGCCCAGCTTCCGGTCGCCGTAACGATCACCGTTCTCGGTGATCTCCGAGATGATGTCGTCCTTGTCGCCGAAGAAGAGGTCGACCTGGGTGTTGCACTTCGGCACGTCGACGTTCAGCGTCACGGAGCGGTTCTCGTTGGTGATCTTGCCCGAGTCGTCGTCGAACGCGTACTGCGGGACGGAGAACTGCGGCTTCGGTGCGAAGTAGGAGACCAGCGTGACCGGCTCGCCCTCGCAGAGGTTGATGCCGTCGTCGAGCTTGACGGTCGCGGTCGAACCCTCTTCGGTCACGCCGAACTCGTGGTGGAACGCCGCCTTGTCGGCCGTCACGCAGGGGGTCTCGGCCGGGGCACACGGGCCGGAGAGCGTGACGTCTCCCTCGTTGCCCTCGTCGGTGTAACCGTCGACGGCCCAGCGGGACGTGAACTTCACGGTCGCCTTGGTGGCGTCGCCGGGGACCTTCTGGGTGAGGACGAGCTCGCCGTTCTGGCGGTCCCTGGCCTGGGGGATGACCAGACCGGTCTGCAGACCCTCGACAGGGGTGGGCGTCGTGACGAGGTCGGAGACCGTGGCATCGGCGTCGTAGTCGTTGGTCAGCGTCCACGTGACGATCCGGGTACCAGTGGCGGTGTCGCACTTGGCGGAACCACTGACCTCGGTGGCGTGGGCGCTGGCGGGAGCGGCGACAAACGCGACTCCGGTCAGACCGATGAGCGAGCCGGCGAGGACGATCGCGGCGCGACGGAGCGGGGAGTTCAACTTCACGCGTACTCCATGTGACGGCGGAACGGGGGGCACGGCACAGGGAGGCGGCGAGTCACCCGCCCGGGAGTGCGGGGATCGCGACGATGCCTCCCCGCATCGTCGAACCGACTGCGTAACGTCGGCGCTGTAGCGGCCTGACGATAGCTACTTAGATGAATATGGGGAACACCTGTTGACGACTTAAGACTGTCGTGGCCCATCCGTGACAATCGCTGCACCGAAAGCAACATGATCGATGCATTCCGTGTACCCAAAAATGGACCACCGCGGACAAAGGGGCGCGCCGGCCGTGATGGCCGACGCGCCCCTTTTGCTTACGCTGGTGCCTGTCAGGCGGTGAACTTCACCTTGCGACGGCGGGCCATGAGGAACAGGCCGAAACCGAGCGCGAGGAGCGCGGCAGCGCCACCCGCGATGCTGCCCGCGGCAGCACCGGTCAGCGGCAGGCTCGGCTCGTCGCTGCCACCGCCACCGGCGGTGTCACAGTCCTCGGGCTGCTCGTACGTGATGGTGGCGTCCTCACCCTCGTAGCCCTCGGGCGTCGCGGTGATCTTCATGCCGTCGACGGCCTTGAACTCCACAGTGGTGGTCTTGCCGCGCTTGCCGACGACGGTCTTGGACTCGCCCTCGCTGGTCTTGAACTCGACCTTGACGTCCTTCTCCCAGTCGGCCGGGACGGTGATGCCGACGGTGACCGTGTCGCAGGTCTCCTCGTAGACGAACTCCGGCTCCTTGGTGGGCGCCGGCGGGGTCGTGGTCGGAGGCGTCGTGGGGGCCGTGGTCGGCGGGGTCGTCGTCGGAGCCGTGGTCGGCGGCGTCGTCGGCGGCGTGGTGGGCGGCGTCGTCGGCGGGGTGGTCGGCGGCGTCGTCGGAGTCGGGTTGCACTTCTCGTCCGACTTCTTCACCGGCTGGTGGGAGTCGCGCGCCGCGGTGATGGTCTGGTTGCCACGCTGCCAGGCGGCGGTGACCTTGACGTTCGCCTCGGTGTCGGAAGCCTTCAGCTTCTGCACACCCTCGAGGATGCCCTGGCCACGGATCGGCAGGTCGGCGCCGACCGCGATGCCCGTGATCGAGCTGTCGGCCGGGGTGAGCTCCACCACGGTGACCTTGCCGGCGAGGTCGGACTCGCTGTTCTCGACCTTCCAGTGCACCTCCCAGCTGCCGTCGTCGTTGACGCACGACGTTCCACCGAGAACTTCGGGGTGGTGGGCGCTGGCGGGGCCGGTCAGCGCGAAGGCGCCGGTGAGGCCGATGAGCGCGCCGGCAGTGAGGACAGCCGTGCGGCGCAGCGGGGACTTCAGGTTCACGCCTACTCCTGTAGAGGATCGAGGGGTACGGCGCGGGAAAGCTAAGGCGGCAAGCGTCGCGGCGATGAGGGCGACTGAAGCCGGCGACGACGCCTCCCCGCATCGTCGAGCCGACAGCGTTTCGTCGGCGGCCGACCGACCATAGCCAAGTCGCTGAATCTAAGAAACGTCGTAGGCCCACCTAAGCGCGTTGATACATATTTGAGATCTTCGTTGTACGCAAAGGCAGGACATCGATGCTCTGAGTGGTTACGGGTCGACGCATGGTGGGGAAAAGTTCACTCCGCAGTGGCCGGTCGACCCTGGTGGCGTAGCGTCACACTGTGCTACCTGACGACCCCCATGAGGGCGCATGACCAGGATCATCGCCGGTGTGCACGGCGGCCGGAAGCTCGCTGCGCCGCCCGGCGCGCAGACCCGCCCGACCGCCGATCGGGTGCGGGAGGCCTACTTCAGCGCGCTCGGGACCATGGTGGACCTGGAGGGCGCCCGCTTCGTTGATCTTTACGCCGGTTCCGGTGCAGTCGGTCTGGAGGCCCTCTCGCGAGGTGCTGGACACGCTCTGCTAGTGGAGTCGGACGCCAAGGCGGCGCGTGCTGTCCGGGACAACATCGTCACTCTCCGTGCCGGTGATGCCGCCCGGCTGGTCACCGGAAAGGTCCTTCAGGTCCTCGCCGGACCCCCCGAGGGTGGCCCGTTCGACGTGGTCTTCGCGGATCCTCCGTACGCCCTGGGTGACGACGAGATCACGGCCGTCCAGGAGGCGCTGGTCTCCAACGGCTGGCTCGCGGAGGACGCAGTCGTGACCTTCGAACGCTCCACCCGGACGGTCGTCCGCGGTCAGCCACTGAGCTGGGTCGACGGCATCACCGCGGACCGCAGTCGCCGCTACGGCGAGACCACCCTTTGGTACGGTCGCCGATCATGAGACGCGCGGTCTGTCCCGGGTCCTTCGATCCGGTCACCAACGGCCACCTCGACATCGTCGGCCGGGCCAGCCGGCTCTTCGACGAGGTCATCGTCGGCGTACTGATCAACCACTCGAAGACCGGGCTGTTCACGGTCGAGGAGCGGATAGAGATGTTGCGCCAGGCCACGGCCTCCTACGGCAACGTCCGGGTCGAGTCCTTCCACGGCCTGCTGGTCGACTTCTGCCGGGCGCAGGGTGCCGCAGTGGTCATCAAGGGACTGCGCGCGGTCAGCGACTTCGACTACGAGTTGCAGATGGCGCAGATGAACATCGGTCTCTCCGGCGTGGAAACACTGTTCATGCCCACCAATCCGCTGTACTCGTTCCTGTCTTCCAGTCTGGTCAAGGACGTGGTCAAGTGGGGCGGGGACGCGTCTTCGTACGTTCCCGACTTCGTGGGTGAACGCCTGGTGACACGACTGCGGCAAAACTGACGGCGCGCCCTTTGCGGCTGCATCATCAGGTACGGCAGTAACGTGATCGCACCACTCAGCGTGAGTGCGAGATGACAGGAGTGAGGCGCCGGTGGATCCGCTCGACCGCATCGACGAGATCATCTCCATGGTGGAGACGGCACGCTCGGTGCCGATGTCCCGGACCAACTTCATGTTCGACCGCGGCGAGATGGTCGCGATCCTGGATGAGCTGCGCGCCGAACTCCCGAGCGACCTGCGCCGGGCGGTGGCCCTGCTCGAGGAACGCGACAAGATCATCGACGCGGGCAAGCGTGAGGCCGACCGGATCATCGGTGAGGGTGAGACGGAGCACGCCCGGCTCGTGTCGGTCAACGAGATCACCGTCTCGGCCGAGCACGAGGGTGCCCGGATCATCGCCGAGGCGCGGGCCGAGGCGCAGCGGCTCCGCGAGGAGGTCGACGACTACGTCGACACCGCGCTGGCCAACTTCGAACAGTTCCTGACCAGGGCACTGGGATCGATAGAGCGAGGCCGCGACAAGATGCACGCGCTGCGCGAGATCGGTACCTTCCAGGGTGAGGACCACGAGCGGCCGCTGCCCTTCTGAGACGTCCCCACCCGATTCGACGATGGGCCCGCTGCTCAGGTAACCTTTCCTGTCGGCCTACCTACAGGCTGAGGATTCATGATGCCCAAGCAAACGCAGAAACACCTCGATCCCAGGCAGCCGCTGGTCGTCGACACGACGAAACTCCCGCGCCAGCCCGGGGCGACGCGTGCCCTGAAAAGGGTGGTGCCGGCACCCGCGGACCTCGGTCTGGAGTTGGTCTCGGTGCCCACGGGATCCGACCTCGAGCTCGATCTGAGCCTGACGTCGGTCTCCGAGGGTGTGTACGTCAGCGGCAGTGTCCGTGGTTCGCTCTCCGGCGAGTGCGGCCGCTGCCTGAACGAGATCGACCAGAAGTTCGACGTCGAGATCGCGGAGCTCTTCGCCTACGCGGACAGCACCACGGAGGAGACGACGGACGAGGACGAGGTGGGCCGGATGCAGGGCGACCTGTTCGACCTGGAGCCGGCGGTAAGGGACGCGGTGGTGCTCACGCTGCCGACCAATCCGGTCTGCCGGCCGGACTGCCCAGGGTTGTGCCCCGAGTGCGGGGTGCATCTCGACGATCTACCGGCTGACCACAGCCACGACGACGTCGATCCCCGCTGGGCCGCTTTGCGCAATCTTTCGGAAAACTGAGGAGTAGGTACCGTGGCCGTCCCGAAGCGCAAGATGTCGCGCAGCAACACCCGGTCTCGCCGGGCGAACTGGAAAGCGACCGCGGTCTCGACCGTGGCCTGCCCCCAGTGCAAGTCGCCGAAGCTGCCGCACACCGCTTGCGGCGTCTGCGGCACCTACAACGGCCGTCAGGTCCTCGAGGTCTGAGCACCACGGAGTGACTAGCCCGGTCTACGGGCGGGTCGCACCTGAGCGGCGGCGAACGTCCGGTGCCCGGGCTCCGGAACAGTCCGGCCGAGATCTCTCGGCCGAGGCTGCACCGGAACCGGGCATCGCGCGGATCGCCGTCGACCTCCTCGGCGGGGACCATGCTCCCGCCGTCGTGGTTGACGGCGCTCTGCGCGCCAGCCAGGCCGATCCGGCCCTCCAGCTGCTTCTTGTCGGCCCCGTCGAGGCCGCCGACGCGCTTCTTGCTGCCCTCGATCCGGAAGCTCGGCATCGGGTCGGCACCATCACCGCACCCGCGGGCCCCGGCGAGCACGACGTCAGCCGGGTCGAGTCCGGGGTGCGTACGGCCATACTCGCCGTCGCCCAGGGGCACGCCGACGCGGTCGTCTCCGCCGGCAACACCGGTGCCACCGTCACCTCGGCCGCGCTCGGGCTCGGGCGCTGGCCCGGCGTGCGCCGTCCCCCACTGGCCGCGGTGCTGCCCACCGCCGCCGGTCGTCTCGTCCTGCTCGACGTGGGTTCCTCCGTCGACCCCGACGAGCTCACCCTGGCCATGCACGCCCGGCTCGGCGCCGCGTACGCGTCGATCGTGCACGAGGTCGCCGCACCCCGGGTCGGGCTGCTCACCATCGGCACCGAGCGGGGCAAGGGTGACCGCCTGCGCCGGACCGCCCCCGCGGTGCTCGCCGGCCTCCAGCTGCCCGCCGGCGCCCGGTACGTCGGGCTCGTCGAGGGCAACGACGTGGTGACCGGCGCCAAGGCCGACGTCGTGGTGACCGACGGCTTCACCGGCAACGTCCTGCTCAAGGGGCTCGAGACGGCGTACGCGCTGATCCGTCCCCCGAACGACGGCGACGTGCCGCCCCGGGCCGCCATCCTGCTCGGCGTCGGCGGCACCGTTGTCGTCTGCCACGGCGCTGCCACCGGCGAGGACGTCGCCGCCGGGATCGCCCTCGCCGCCGATCTGCACCGCCGTGCCGCGGTGCCGGTCATCGCGGACCTGATCCAGTCACAGGTACCAGCGCACGAAGACCCCAGAGGTGGTTCATGAGCATCAGTGACAAGCGCCGGCGGCCCTCGACCGAACCTCTGGAGGAGGCGTTCGGCATCCCGTTCGAGCCCGGCCTGCTCGAGCGCGCCCTCACGCACCGCTCCTACGCGTACGAGAACGGTGGGCTGCCGACCAACGAGCGGCTGGAGTTCCTGGGCGACTCGGTGCTGGGTGTCGTGATCACTTCGGCGCTCTTCCACAACCACCCCGACCTGCCCGAGGGTCAGCTGGCGAAGCTGCGGGCGAGTGTGGTCAACATGCACGCGCTCGCCGACGTCGCCCGTACGCTCGGGCCTGCGGGTCTGGGTCCGCACCTCCTGCTCGGTAAGGGTGAGGAGACGACCGGTGGCCGTGACAAGGCGAGCATCCTGGCCGACACGCTGGAGGCCCTGCTCGGCGCGATCTACCTGGAGCACGGGCTGGACATGGCCGGCGAGGTGATCCACCGGCTCTTCGACCCGCTGATGGCGGAGTCGGCCGGGCGCGGCGCGGCACTGGACTGGAAGACGAGCCTGCAGGAGCTGACCGCGGCGCTGGGCCTGGGTGTGCCCGACTACGTGATCGACGACGCCGGGCCGGACCACGCGAAGACGTTCACGGCCTGGGTCGTCGTCGCCGGTGAGCGCTACGGCGGCTCGGACGGGCGCAGCAAGAAGCAGGCCGAGCAGCGGGCGGCCGCGGCGGCGTGGCGCACCCTCACCGAGCGGGCCGAGGCGGAGACCCCGCCGCCTGCGGTGGCCGGTGGCGGCCACACCGAGCTGCCCGAGGCCGCCGGCCGGTGAGTGTGACGGCTGAGGAGGCCGGTGCCGAGGCGCCCACCGTCGCCGGGCGGCTGTGGGACAGGGCGGGCCGGTGGCACGGTGTCGGCCTCGCGGTCGGCATCCTGGCCCTGACACGGGTGGTCCAGCTGCTCCTGCTGGTCGGGCTGGACCGCGCCACCGAGGAACCGCTCGGGCTGCGCGCCAACCTGCTGCTCTGGGACGGCGGCTGGTTCCTGCGGGTCGCCGAGGGGTATCCGTCCGGCTACACCTACGGCGCCGACGGCACGCTGCAGGGCAACGAGCTGGCGTTCTTCCCGCTCTATCCGATGCTGATCCGGGGCCTGTCGACGCTCGGTCTCGAGCCGGGCTTCGCCGCGATCACCGTGAGCTGGCTCGCCTCGATCGGCGCGGCCGTCGCCCTGCACCTGCTCGGCACCAGCCTGTACGGCCGTCGCGCGGGCTGGGCGCTGGTCGCCATCTGCTGCGCCGCCCCGATGTCGGTGGTGCTCTCGATGGCCTATTCGGAGAGCCTCTTCCTCGCCCTGGTCGCCGGGATGTTCGTGGCCGCGCACCGGCAGGTCTGGTGGGCCGCCGGCCTGCTCGGACTGGGTGCCGCACTGACCCGTCCGACCGGTGCGGCCGCCGCGGTGGCGCTGGCGGTGGCGGCGATCCTCGCGGTCCGGCGTGACCCGTCGAAGAAGTGGCCGCCGCTGGCCGCCGCGGCCGTGGCGCTGGCCGGTGTGCCGGCCTACCTGGGCTGGGTCGCCTGGCGGGTCGGTGACCCCGAGGCGTGGTTCAAGATCCAGACTGCGGGCTGGGGCACGTCCTTCGACTTCGGGGCGAGCACCCTGTCCTTCCTCGGCTCGACGCTGACCCTCGGCGAGGGCTGGGTGCCGATGAGTGTCGCGCTCATCCTGCTCGCCGCCGTGGCCGCGGCCTGGGTCGCCCTGGCCGGCCGCCCGTGGCTGCCCCTCGCGGTCTACGGCCTCGTCGCGATGGTGCTCGCGTACGGGCAGGCGGGGTTCTACCACTCCAAACCGCGGCTGCTGCTGCCCGTACTGTTGACGCTGCTGCCCAGCGTGGTCGCTGCCGCCCGGGCCCGTCCCCGGGTCGCGGTGCTCGCGATCGCCGCGTGGGCCGCGTTCGGACTCTGGTACGGCGCCTACCTGGTGGCCGTCTGGCCGTACACGATCTGACACGGACCTGTAAGGACCCCCTGTGCCTGAACTTCCCGAGGTCGAGACCGTCCGCGAAGGACTCGCGAAGTGGGTGACCGGCCGGCGCATCAGCACCGTCGAGGTGCGCCACCCCCGGGCCATCCGCCGCCACGTGCCCGGTGACGTGCACTTCGCCGCGATCCTGGCCGGCCGCTCGATCACCGGCGTGGCCCGCCGCGGCAAATATCTCTGGCTGCCGCTCGACTCCGGAGACGCGATCATCGCGCACCTCGGCATGAGCGGGCAGCTGCTCATGCAGCCGGCCGAGGCGGAGGACGAGCTGCACCTTCGGGTCCGGTTCACCTTCGACGACAACGGCCCGCAGCTGCGGTTCGTCGACCAGCGCACGTTCGGCGGTCTGTCGGTCTCCGAGGACGGCGCCGAGCTGCCGGCGGAGATCGCGCACATCGCGCGGGACCCGATGGACCCGCTCTTCGACGATGAGCAGTTCGTGGCTGCCCTGCGGCGCAAGCACACCGAGGTGAAGCGGGCGCTGCTCGACCAGACCCTGATCTCCGGGATCGGCAACATCTACGCGGACGAGGCGCTGTGGCGGGCGCAGTTGCACGGCGCCCGCGCGACGGACGCGCTCACCAAACCGGCCGTGCGCCGGCTGCTCGGCCACGTGCGAGACGTGCTGGGCGAGGCGATCGTGGCCGGCGGCACGAGTTTCGACGCGCTCTACGTCAACGTCAACGGGCAGAGCGGCTACTTCGACCGGTCACTGAACGCGTACGGGCGTGAGGGGCAGCCGTGTCACCGCTGCGGCACGATCATGCGCCGCGAGCAGTTCATGAACCGCTCGTCCTACAGCTGTCCGCGCTGCCAGCCGCGCCCCCGGCAGCCACTGCGCTGAGGGCGGGGCTGGCGTCGGTGGCCAGCCCGAAGCCCGCACCACGACGGCCCATCAGCCGGCGTGCGGCGGTCAGCAGCGGCGTCGGCACCCCGTGGACGAGGTGGCCGTCGCCGGGTCGCACCCCGTCACCGGCCCAGCCCTGGTACGCCGACCACGGGCCGTCGAACGTACAGATGCGGACGCCCAGCTCGCGGTAGAGCGGGTGCGTCGGGACGCCGGGGTTGAGCACGACCCGGTGCAGCCCGCGCCGCGCGGCGAGGCGGACGGTCAGCGCCACCGGTCCCACGCCGCCCGACCCGGCCGGTGCCCGGTCGAGGAAGAGCCCCTCGGCGCCGTCCTCGCGCCAGGCGTCCACGTCGGCGAGCACGTCGGCGAGCGAACGCCCGCCCCAGTCCAGGTCGACCTTGCCCAGCACCTGGTGGGTGGACCGGCGCGGCCCCGGCCGTTCCTGGACGACCCAGGTGTCGGCGTCGAGGGCGAGCTCGGGCGACGGTTGCGCGTACGGGGGGAACAGGGTCTTCACGGCGTCCTCCGGGGGTCTGCGGCGGTTTGTGCGACGGTCAGCAGGCCGACGAGGTGGGTCGCCGCCAGGATGGCGACGACGGTGGGCAGCGGGTCCGGTGGCAGCACCGGGACCAGGGGCGTCGCGACCGCGGCGAGCGGCGGTGCGACGGCGAGGAGCGCCGCGACGGCCGTCCGGCCGTGCGCGGCGAGCAGCAGGGTGATGGCGAGGACACCGCTGAGCAGGATCCCGCCGGCGAGCGCCAGCACGACCTCGCGGGCGCCCTCGATGCCGCCCGGCAACTGGTACGCACCCAGCGACAGGGCGAGACCGGCGGCGAGCGGCGGCAGCAGTGCGGCCACGGTCACGAGGGTGACGCCGCCGACGTGCTCGCGGAACTCCTCGTCGCTCTCGGCCACGTCGAGTCCGGCCTGGACCTGACGCCGGTGCCAGCCGATCAGCGCCTCGAGCACGGGTGCGGCGGCGAGCAGCGGCAGCACGGCCGGTGAGGTCGCCGCGGGTGGCCCGGCCCGCCAGAGCAGCGCGGCGCAGCCGGCCTGGCCCGCGCCGAGCAGCAGCCGTCCGGCGGTGCCACGCAGGTCGGCGGCGCACAGGCCGACCGTGGCGGTGCGACCGAGGGCGGGGCGGAACGCGCGGGTCGCGGCGGCGGCGATCGCGATCGGGAGCAGCAGCAGAACGGGCACACGATCGGCGAGCGTGTCGCCGAGGGACCCGGCGAGGCTCACCGCGGCCAGCAGCCAGCACGGCAGGCTCCACCGGATCACCGCGGCCTCGGTGTGGGTCACCAGCGCGGCCGTCACGGTCGCCAGCGTGGCCAGACCACCGATGCCGACCGCCAGCGCCGTGGCCCGATCGGTACCGGTCAGCTCCGCCGGGGCGAGCAGGATCAGCGCCGACCACAGCACCGTGGCGGCGGCGAAGCCCGCACCGACCACGCGGGCGCCCGCACTGCTGCCCCGGCGGCGCGCGACGGTCGTACCGGCACCGGCGAGCGCTTGTGCGGCACTCCAGCCGAGGATCAGCGTGCCGATGGAGACCTGCCACGGGGTGGCGCCGAGTGGGCGTACGCCGGCGACCGCCACGCTCAGTGGTCCGAGGTAGAGCGCACACCGCAGCAGCAGCGTCGCGGCCAGCGACGGAGCCCGGCGGGTGGTGCGCTGAGCCAGATCGGTCATCGGTCCTCCCTGGCCTCGGCGAGCCAGCGCAGGGTCGCCGGCTGCGCGACCCGGGGGGCGGGGACGGCCAGCGCCAGCTCGTACGCGGGCGCCGGTGGCGGTCCGGCCAGATCGGTGTAGAGCGCCCCGTAGACGCGGACGACCCGGTCGGCGGTGAAACAGGCCAGCGCCCGGCGCCGTGCGGCGTCACCCAGGGCCCGGCGCCGGGCCGGTGCGCTCAGCAGGCCCACACAGGCGGTGGCCAGTGCGGACGGGTCGTCGGCCGGGACGACCACACCGGCGTCACCGAGGGTCTCCGCGACCGGGCCCACGTCGACGCCGACCACGGCGCGGCCGGACATCATCGCCTCGATCAGCCGGTACGGCGGGTCGGACGGTCCCGGCACGTGCACCACGAGGTGACCGTTCGCGTACCGGTCACGGGGGTCGGCGGGCAGCGGGTGCAGCCGGACCGCACGCCCCAGACCGGTCCGCTCGATCTGCTCCGCGCAGTGGTCCTCGTGCGCCGCCGTGACACCGACCAGGTGCAGCACGGTGCCGGGCACAGCGGCTGCCACCACGGCGAACGCGTCGAGCAGCGGGCGCAGGCCACTCTCCGGCCCGCCGTTGCCGGCCCAGACGATCGCGGGCTGGTCCCGCGACTCGGGTGCGGACGGGAAGTCGGCCGGGTCGACACCCGCGGGCACCGGTACCAGCCGCCCGGGCTCGGCACCGTGCCGCAACGCCCACGAGTGGTGGTACGCACTCAGCGGCGCGATCAGCCCGGCTTCGGCGTACCCGGTGCGGGCGACCGCCCGGCGGAACCGGCGCAGCACCGTGCGGACCGCGGGGGAGAGTCGTTCCTCACCGGCGCGGGACCGGGCGACCGGCGTCCGCGCCTCGGTGAGCAGCAGCGGGGTGCCGTTGCGCCAGCGTCCGGCCAGCGCAGCCAGCAGCGGGGTGGTCCCGCCGACGCAGTGCACCAGATCGACTGCGGGCACCGGCACGGACAGCGCCCGGGTCGCGTGCCGCAGCAGGGTCGCCGCGGTCCGGGCGTCGCGCAGGCTGAGCCGCGGCAGGCGTTCCTCCTGGGCCGACACCCGCCCGGCCCGCCACGCGTCGAGCAGCACGTCGGTGAGCTGGACGCCGTTGAGCGGGTGCTCGGCGGACGCGGTCAGCACGGAGAGCCCGACCAGGCCCTTGGCGAACAGCGCGTCCGCGAGGTCGGGTTCCGGCTCCGAGAGCAGGCCGCGGCAGAGCAGTGACGCCGCCGCAGTGGCGTGGTCGCCGCCGGTCTGACGGCTGCGGGTGTCGCGGGTGAGGGCGACGGCCTTGGCCGACACGACGTGCCCGGGCAGCGGGAACACCGGCCCGCCGGGTGGCTCGCGGTCGGTGATCGTGAGCAGGTCGAAGGTGAAGCGGCCTAGGCCATCGACGAGCGTGCGGCACCAGCCGCCGAGCGCGTCCCGGCGGAACGGGTACCCGCCCCCGGTGAGCAGACAGATGCGCATGGGCTCAGCACCACAGGCGCGACGGGGGCGATATCACGAAGGCTGCAACGACACAGCCCCGAAAAGTAATACGAGTTACGGGTGATTTTCGTCAGGATCGTCCGAAAATCTGGCCCCAGACGATCGTGCCGTCGACACCCTTGACCGCGCCGACGCCGATCGCCTCGAAGCTGCAGTTGAGGATGTTGGCCCGGTGGCCCTCGCTGTTCATCCAGCTGTTCATGACGTCGGCGGCGTTCTGCTGGCCGCGGGCGACGTTCTCGCCGCCGGGGTCGTTGTAGCCCTGTTCCTTGGCCCGGGTGGCGAAGTCGCGGCCGTCGTCGCTGACGTGGCTGATGTAGAGATCACCGTGGGTGCCGAGCTCCTGGACGTGGAGCCGCATGGCCGTCCGCAGTTTGGTGTTGAGCGACACCGACCCGCACCCCGCCTTGTCGCGCTCGACGTTCGTCAGCCGGATGACCTCGGACTCCTGCGCCGCCAGGCCCAAGCCGACCTTGGGGGTGCTGGTCGTCGGCTTGCGGGTGGGGGTCTTCTTCGGCGTGGGCTTCCGGGTGGCCGGCTTTTTGCTCGCGGTCTTCTTCGGGCTCGGAGCCGGTGCGGCACTCGACGGGGTGGCCGAGGGGACCGGCGTGGAGGACGGCCGCGCCGCCCCCGGGCGCCCGGGGTGCCCCCCGCCACCGGCACCCGGCGCCAGGGCGGCGACGGCGGCTTCCGGCAGCTCGGCCGGGGTGCCCGGGCCGGTGAGGCTCTCGGGCAGCACCGCGGCGCCGACGCCGAAGAGCGCGAGCAGGGCGGTCACGGAGAGTCCGAAGATCACCGGCGACGGCATCGCCTGTCGTCCGCGGTGACGTCCGGCCGGCTTCGGATCTACTTGCCCCTGCACGTCGTGCCTCCACGTCCTGCCCACGGATCGAGAGGTTTCGACCCGGCAGACGGTAAGCAGCCGTTTCGTCCTGCGGCAAACGAGCTAAGAAAGAAATAAGTCCTGGATAAGGGGGCCGGGGTGGCGTGATTCACTGGTCCGGCGGGGGGTGACGCGGTGCGCACGGCTTGACGGAGCGTGGGTATCGGCGCACCATGGAGGAGTCGCCAGTCGCGCCCATCTGTGTCCAGTCGAGTCCTGGACACGGATAAATCTGCATCCATCGCACGTTCCGGGTGCAGGAGTTTGTGCTCACGCGTGTCCGTGGGTGCATCGGTGTGCGGTACCACTGGGCGCGCGTTTGGCCGGCCTTTCCGGCAGCGCTTTACAAGGAGACGAAATGGCGAAGGCCCTCTACGGCCACGTAGGTGCGGCGCCCGACCGGCGCCTGCTCGACGAGGTCACCCGACTGCGTTCCAGGGTGCAGGCTCTGGAGTTCGAGATCACCCGCCTCCGGGCGGAGAACGATCGTCTCGCGGCTGCCGCCGCGGAGGCAGACGATCTTCTTCGGCTCAGCGAGCCGGCGCTGACCTGAGCTCTGCCGGGCACCGAGACCCGGCGCCCATGATCCCCTCGCATCACGGACGCACCCCGCAAAGCGCGCCTCCACGCCAGTGGCGGCGCGCATCTTTTTGCTCCGAGACCCATCAGTCCTGTCGATCGCTCCTCGGGTAATCGGACAAAAGCGTCCGACTTGCCCGAGATGGGCACGATCCGGGACGCGCGGCGTGCGCGGACATGGCCCGCACCTGCGGGTAACCTGCTGACCAGCAGACACCCGCCGACCCCCGGAGATCCGTGCACCTCAAGAGCCTGACGGTCAAGGGCTTCAAGTCCTTCGCCTCCGCTACGACGCTGCGGCTGGAGCCGGGCATCACCTGTGTGGTGGGTCCGAACGGCTCCGGCAAGTCCAACGTCGTCGACGCCATCGCGTGGGTCCTGGGCGAACAGGGAGCCAAGGCGCTGCGCGGCGGCAAGATGGAGGACGTCATCTTCGCCGGCACCGCCGGACGCGCCCCGCTGGGCCGCGCCGAGGTGACTCTGACCATCGACAACGGTGACGGCGCCCTGCCGATCGACTACACCGAGGTGTCGATCACCCGCCGGATGTTCCGCTCCGGCGAGAGCGAATACGAGATCAACGGCAGCTCGTGCCGCCTGCTCGACATCCAGGAACTGCTCAGCGACTCCGGCATCGGCCGGGAGATGCACATCATCGTCGGCCAGGGCCGGCTCGACGCGATGCTGCACGCCAAGCCCGAGGACCGCCGCGCCTTCATCGAGGAGGCCGCGGGCGTCCTCAAGCATCGCAAGCGCAAAGAGAAGGCGATCCGCAAGCTCGACGCGATGCAGACCAACCTCAACCGTCTCACCGACCTCACGGCCGAGCTGCGCCGCCAGCTCAAGCCGCTGGGCAAGCAGGCGGAAGTGGCCCGCCGGGCCGCCGGCATCCAGGCCGACCTGCGCGACGCCCGGTTGCGGCTGCTCGCCGACGACCTGCACACGCTGCGGACGACCCTGGACAAGGAGATCGCCGACGAGTCGGCGATGCGCGAGCGCCGCGAGCAGGTCGAGGGCGAAAACCGCGAGGTCCAGCGCTGGCTCGCCGACCTCGAGGCCTCGCACGCCGAGGACGCGCCGCTGCTCGCCGCCGCGCAGGACACCTGGTACAAACTCTCCGCCCTGCAGGAACGCTTCCGGTCGACCGAGCAGCTGGCCAGCGAGCGGCTGCGTCACCTCGCCGCCGCGCCGGACGACGAGCGGCCCGGCCGCGACCCGGATCAGCTGGTCGCCGAGGCCGAACGTGTCCGCGAGCAGGAGGAGGAGCTCCGCGAGGCGCTCACCGACGACCAGATGCGCCTGGCCGAGGCGGTCGAGCACCGCCAGGAGCTGGAGCGCCAGCTGCTGCAGGCCGAGGGTGCCCTGCGCGCCGCCGCGAAGGCGATCGCCGACCGGCGTGAAGGCCTCGCGAAGCTGACCGGCAACGTGAACGCCGCGCGTGCGCGTACAGGGAGTGCCGCGGAGGAGATCGAGCGGCTCGCGGTGGCCCACAACGATGCCCTGATGCGGGCCGAGGCCGCTCAGGCCGAGGTCGACGCGGTCTCCGCGGAGTCCACCGAGGCCGACCGGGACAACGCCGAGCTGGACGAACGCCACGCCGAGGCCGTCGCTCTGCACGACCGTGCCGCGGCCGTCGTCAAGGAGCTGTCCGACGCCGAGCGCACCGCCGAGAAGGACGCCGCGAGCTGGAAGGCCCGCGAGGAGGCGCTCGCCCTCGGTCTCAAGCGCAAGGACGGCGCGGGCGCGCTGCTCGCCAAGGCCGACCAGGTCCCCGGCCTGCTCGGCAGCCTCGCCTCGATGCTCACCGTCCGGTCCGGGCACGAGGCCGCTCTCGCGGCCGCCCTGGGCGCGCTCGCCGACTCGGTCGCGCTCACCGGGATCGACGAGGCCGTCGAGGCCATGCGTACGCTCAAGATCGCCGACGCCGGGCGTGCCGCGCTCATCGTCGGCGGCCCCGCGGCGCCGGGCATGCAGGGCTCGCTCGAGTCGCTGCGGCCCGCCCTGCCCGAGGGTGCGACCTGGGCGCCCGACGTCATCGAGTGCCCCGACACGATCCGCCCGGCCCTCAACCGCGCCCTGCGTGACGTGGTCCTGGTGCCCGACCTCGCCGCCGCGACCCGTCTCGTGGCCGACAACGCCGAGCTGCGCGCGGTCACGCCCGACGGCGACGTCCTGGGCGCGCACGCGGCCGCCGGTGGCTCGGGCAAGGCCACCAGCTACATCGAGGTGCAGGCCGCCGTCGACGAGGCGCGGGCCAACCGCGAGACCGCCGAGCAGTCCATCGGTGTCCTCAAGGGCCAGCTGGCCGACGCCCGCGCCGAGGTCGCCGAGCACAAGGAAGCCGTCAACGTCGCGGCCGCCGCCAAGCGGGCCGCCGAGGGTGAGCGCAACGCCGCCGCCCGCCGCCTCGCCGAGCTGGGTGCCGCCGCGCGGTCGGCCCGGGCCGAGTCGGAGCGTCTGGGCGCGTCCCGGCAGAAGGCCGAGGGGAACCGCGACCGCGATCTGGCCGGCCTCGCCGAGCTGGAGGAACGGCTGCGGCTGGCCGAGGCCACCCCGATCGACGAGGAGCCGTCCACCGAGGAGCGCGACACCCTCTCGGCGCTGGTGCCGCAGGCCCGGCAGAACGAGATGGAGGTCCGGCTGGCCGTGCGGACGGCCGAGGAGCGGGTCTCCTCGATCGCCGGTCGCGCCGACTCCCTGATGCGTCAGGCCAACCAGGAGCGCCAGGCCCGCGAGCGGGCCGCCGCCCGTCGTGCGGCCCGGGCCCGCGGCGCCGAGATCGCCAAGGCCGTCGCGCTCGGTGCGGCCGGTGCGATGAGCCGCGTCGCGGTCTCGCTGGCCGCGGCCGTCGAGGTCCGTGACGAGCTGGCCCGCGCGCGGACCGCCCGCGAGGCCGAGCTCCAGGAGGTCCGCGCCAGCGCCAAGCGCCTCGTCTCCGAGCTCGAACGCCTGACCAACGAGGTGCACCGCGACGAGGTGGCCCGCGCCGAGCAGCGGATGCGCATCGAGACGCTCGAGGCGAAGGCGGCCGAGGACTTCTCGCTCGACGTCGACACGCTGGTCGCCGAGTACGGCCCCGAGCAGCTGGTGCCGCCGACGCAGGCCGAGGCCGCGCAGGCCGAGAAGGACGGCAAGGAGCTCCCGGAGCCGGTGCCGTTCCACCGGCCGACGCAGGAGAAGCGGGCCAACAAGGCCGAGCGCGACCTGGCCCTGCTCGGCAAGGTCAACCCGCTCGCGCTGGAGGAGTTCGCCGCGCTGGAGGAGCGTTTCAAGTTTCTCTCCGACCAGCTCGAGGATCTCAAGGCGACCCGGAAAGACCTGCTCACGGTGGTCAAGGACGTCGACGACCGGATTCTCGAGGTCTTCGCGTCGGCGTTCGAGGACACCGCGCGGGAGTTCCAGACCGTCTTCCAGGTGCTCTTCCCGGGTGGCGAGGGCCGGCTGGTCCTCACCGACCCCGAGGACATGCTGACCACCGGTGTCGAAGTCGAGGCCCGCCCGCCGGGCAAGAAGATCAAGCGCCTGTCGCTGCTGTCGGGTGGTGAGCGTTCGCTGACCGCGGTGGCGATGCTCTGCGCGATCTTCCGGGCGCGCCCCAGCCCCTTCTACATCATGGACGAGGTCGAGGCCGCCCTCGACGACGTCAACCTCGGCCGGTTGATTACGCTCTTCCAGCAGTTGCGGGAGAAGAGCCAGCTGCTCATCATCACGCACCAGAAGCGCACAATGGAGGTCGCCGACGCGCTCTACGGCGTGACCATGCGTGCCGGCGTCACCCAGGTGATCAGTCAGCGGCTCAACCGCGAACCGGAGGATTAGACCCCCATGCACCGCCAGCCCGCCCAGGCCCTGCTCATCGACCTGGACGGCGTGCTGCGCCGCTGGGATCCCGCCGTGCCCGCCGCGGTCGAGCAGAAGTACGGCCTCGAGCCCGGCGCACTGCTCGCCACGGCCATGAACTGGGAGCTGCTGCGTCCCGCGGTCGCCGGTGAGATCACCGACGCGGAATGGATGTGGCTGGTCGCATCCCGCCTGCCGCTCGAGGAGGACGTCGCCAAGGCCGCCGTGGCTGAGTGGCAGCAGTACCGCGGTGAGGTCGACCCCGAGGTGCTCGCGTTCGTCCGGGAGGTCCGCGCGGCCGGGCGTCCGGTCGGTCTGGCCACCAACGCCACCGAGCTGCTCCGCGGTGACCTCGATCTGCTCAGCCTGGCCGACGAGTTCGACACGATCGTCAGCTCCTGGGAACTCAAGATCCACAAGCCGGCACCGGAGTTCTTCGAACGCGCCTGCGCGGCCCTCGGTGTCGAGGCGCCCTGGGTGCTCTTCGTGGACGACGACGACCGCGCGGTCCGTGGCGCCCGCGCGATGAAGATGCCCGCCCTGCGCTGGTCCGGTGCCCAGGACCTGCCCTACCTGCGCAAGGCGCTGGATATTTCCGCCTGACCGACGCAACCGGGTCGCTCCTCCGGGCGTCATGAGGGCATGTCAGCGCCCGCCGCGAAAAATCTCGCGCACCATGCAACCAGGTGTGCCGCCCAGGCGTCACGACCGAGAACCCCGGCGACGACCGCCGGGCGGACGGGGCAGCTCAGGAGATTTTGTCGATGCGGGACGCCGAAGAGTTCGACGCCTTCTACGCGGGGTCGTCGCGCCGGGTGCTCGGTCAGATGTACGCGATGACCGGCAACCGCGCGGAGGCCGAGGACGCCGTGGCCGAGGCGTACCTCAAGGCCTGGGACCGGTGGGAAACCGTGCGCGACTGCGACAGCCCCGAGGCCTGGGTCCGCCGGGTGGCGTCCCGCAACGCCGTGAGCTCCTGGCGTAAGGCGGTCAACCGGCTCCGCGCCCATCATCGCGAAGCCGTCGATCACGAGCTGGCCGGGCTCAACCCGGACCACGTGGCGCTGGTGCACGCCCTGCGCCAGATCCCGGCCGACCAGCGCCACGTCATCGTCCTGCACCACCTTGTCGGTCTCAGCGTCGCCGAGATCGCGCAGGAGGTCGGCGCACCGAGCGGCACGGTCAAGGCTCGCCTGGCCCGGGGCCGTCGCGCGATGGCCGGGCACCTGTCCGAGACCGAGGAGTACGCGCTGCGGGAGGTGAACCACGATGCCTGAGAACGACCTCGGTCACGGCCTCGGCGCCCTCGCCGACCACGGCGGACGCACCGGGCGGCTCGCCGCCGCCGGGGACATCCGGGCCCGTGCGGATCGCCGCAGGCGCCGGCGGTACGTGGCCACGGGTGCGTGTGCCGTGGTCCTGGCCGGGGCGTTCGGGGTCGGGATCGCCGTCGCCCGGCCGGATGCGGGCCCGCGTCCCGGACCTCCGGCGGCCACCGGCAGCACAGCACAGACCACGTCGCCCCCGGTGGTTCCGTCCCCACCACCCTCGACGCCGCCGTCCTCATCACCGTCCTCATCACCGTCGTCATCGGCGTCGCCCTCGTCGGCACCCGGGACCTCCGGGACGCCCTCGGGCTCGGCCACGACGTCCGTCTTCTCGGGCAAGAGGCAGATCCACCTGCTGCCGGTGGGCAGCGAGTCGACGTTCGGGGTCGGCGCCTCGGAGCGGCTGGGGCTCTCCGAGGCGTTCGGCGACCGGGACCTGTTCGTGCTCACTCCCCTGGGCAGCGACAGGTACTGGATCCGGACCGCGAAGATCCAGGTCGGTGGTGAGCCGTTGTGCGTCGCCGTCCAGGACGACGGGGGAGCACCGGCACCGGTCGTCGCCACGGCGTGCGATGCCGCGGACCGCAAGCAGCGGTTCCTGTTCCGGCGCACCGGAACCGTCGACGGCAAGCCGAAATACACGATCCGGACGAGCAACAACATCTATCTGGTGCAGGACCCGGACGGCCGGCTGATCTCCGGTGGCACCGGGGTCGTCGCGGTGGAGATCGGCGAGGGAACGCCGGACATCGACACCCCGTTCCTCCTGCCCGATCAGGGCCGGGCCACCCTGCCCACGCTCGGCTGACGAGGCACCACCCCCCCCATCAGTAAGGAGAAGTCTGTGCGGAATCGAGTCTCTTTCCAGCGCGTATCTGCGGTTTTGGTGGTGCTCGCCGGGCTCCTGACCCAGGCGGCGTGCGGAGGCCAGACGGGATCGGCACCACCGGCGGCGTCGGACCTCGGGTCGCCTTCGCCCGTTTCCCCGTCAGCGTCCTCGCCCACCGCGTCGGCGTCGTCGTCCAGCCCGGTGACGTCGTCGTCCAGCCCGGTGACGTCCTCGCCCACGCCGTCCCGGTCCGAGGCCACGAAGCCCTCGTCCGGTGGCACCACCGCCAAGACCGGGGTGTTCTCCGGCAAGCGGCAGGTCTATCTGCTGCCCCGCAACAGCGAGGCGACGTTCGCGCTGGACAAGGCCGGCCGGATGACCCTCTCCGAGGACTTCGGGGACCGGGCGCTCTTCGTCCTGACGCCGGTCCGCGACGACAAGTTCTGGATCCGTACGGCCAAGGTGCGCAGCGGCGGCGAGGCGCTCTGCGTGACGGTCAAGGGCAAGAGTGTGGTGACCGCCGGCTGTGACACGACGACGGAGAGCCAGCTCTTCCGCTTCCGCAGGACGGGCGAGTCCAACGGCAAACCGACCTACACGATCCGCACCGGCAAGGACATCTACCTGGTGCAGGACCCCGACGGCAAGCTCGGCAACACCGGCACCGGCGTGGCCGCGGTCCAGATCGGCGAGGGTACGCCGGACATCGACACCCCCTTCGTCCTCCCGGACCGGGGCAAGGCGACCCTGCCGGCGCTCGACTGACGACGTAGGCTGGCCCGCGGCGCAGGGAGGTGTCGATGCGGCGAAGTCTGATCGGGGTGGCCGTTCTGGCCCTCGCTCTGCCGGGCTGCTCCGCGAACGAGCCGTCGGCACCCTCTCCCGCGGCCCCCTTCGCCTCCGGCCCGCCGCCGGTGACCACCGGTCTCGGTGGGGCACCCCCGCCCGCGGGCTCGCTCGACGGCAAGCGGCAGGTCTTCTTCCTGCCCCGGATGAACGAGACGGACCTGCCCGACTCGGTGCTGGCCGTCACCGGCGGCGGCCGGGTGCAGGTCACCGACGACTACGACGAGCACTCACTCTTCGTCCCCACGCCCAAGGGCGGCGGTGCGCCGGAGCGGCTGATCAAGACCGCCAAACTGCGCGCCGGCGGCAAGCCCCTGTGCCTGCAGGTGGACAGCCCCGGATCCGGAGTGCCGGCCGTCGTCACCGCGGTCTGCAACCCGAAGGTGGCCGCCCAGCTCTTCACCTTCGACGTCACCGGTGAGGACGGCGAAGGCAGCACGACCTACACCGTGCGCAACCGGGACGCCTTTCTGCAGTGGCACCCGCTGGGCGGGACCGGGCTGGTCGCCGAGAAGATCGACGGCTCCCGGCCCGAGACCACCTTCACCCTCCTCGACCAGGGCGCCTCCGCCCTGCCGTAGGGGGTGTCTGGTGGATCACGACGGCCTGCGCCGGGCCCAGCTTCCGCCTCGCTGCGCGGTCCGAAAGGCCACATACAACACCGGTATGCGACCTTCCGGCCCACTGGCGACGCGAAACCTGGACCTCGCCGCAGACTCGCCGTGATCCACCAGACACCCCCTAGGTGTGACGCCACCAGGCGTCGTCGCCCTCGACGTGCAGGATGAACTCCGCCGGGCAGACCCCGTCGGGGTCGGCCAGACGCACGGCTGCGCGGACGCGGTCGTACACCGCCTCCCACACCTCGACCGGCCCGTCGGCCTCGACCAGCCGGGCCTCCTCGTCGAACAGCGGGCGCAGCGGAGCGAAGGCGGGCGCCGGCTCGAACTTGGCGTGGACCCAGGGCCAGTCCCGCTCGTGAACGCGCAGCTCGCCGAGCAGCGTGTCGTCGGCGACCGCGTGCAGTCGCCAGATCTCGGGTGTCATCAGTCGCCGGTCCGGCCGTCGATGCGCTCGCGGAGCAGGTCGGCGTGGCCGTTGTGGCGGGCGTACTCCTCGATCATGTGGAGGTGGACCCAGCGGACGCTGATCACCGGTCGCCGCGGGGTGGCGAACTCGTGCTCCAGCGGGACGCCGGTCATCGCGGCCCGGCACGCCTCGATCTCCGCGTGGAAGGTGGCGAAGTCGGCCTCCGCGTCGGCGGTGTCGATGTTGTCGAAGTCGCCGTCCTCGTCGGTGTCCGAGCAGTAGATCTGCGGCACGTCCTCACCGGCCGCGTTGCGCCGGAACCAGCCGCGTTCCACCTCGGACATGTGCCGCACCAGCCCGAGCAGCGACAGGCCGGAGGGCTCGACGGCCTGTAGCTTGAGCTGCTCGGCGGTCAGGCCTTCGCACTTGCTCAGGAGGGTCTGCCGGTGCCAGTCGAGCCAGCCCTCGAGCATGGTCCGCTCGTCACCGGTGAAGGGCTCGTCCACGCGCTGCGCCGCCGGCGCTGTCCAGGAAGTCACCCCGACATCCTGGACTGCCCCTCCGACATTTTCAGGCGTCGTGCAGGTGGACGTCGGCCACGGTCGTCAGCTCGCCGTCGCGGGTCGTGCCCTCGACGCGGACGTCGGCCTGCGCACCCCGGTGCCGCAGGGTGCTGACGGCGTTGCCGAAGTAGGGCCCGGCGAGACGCTTCCACCGGACCGGCGGCCGCTTGACACCCGCGCCCCGGGCGACCCCGCGGACCGCCTTGGCCGCCGCCCGTGACCAGCTGAAACGCATCAGCGGACGCATGAAGGCCGGCACCTGGTTGTGGATCGGCGAGCAGGTCAGCTGGTGCACCGGCGTCACCACGGCCGGACCGAGGTCGGCCCGCGCCACATATGAATGGTGCACGTCACCGGAGAGCACGCTGATCGAGGCCGGGGCGGCGTAGGCCCCGCCCGCACCGACCCGGTGACCCGGGGACTCCGGCCCGCCCTCGCCGAGGCGCCGGAACAGCTCGGTGAGCGCCTCGAAGGAACGGGTGAACGCCGCCCAGTGCTCCAGGTCGAACGCCCGGCGGACCTTCTCGGCGAGCGCCGCGCGGCGTTTGCCGGCCGAGTCGGCGAGGCGCTCGTTCCAGGCCTCGAGGTGGTGGATGGCCGGGGGCATCAGCCAGGGCAGCGACGAGCCGACGACCAGGTGGTCGTAATCGCCGTGCGCCTGGTCCACGAACCAGCCCCACTCGGCCGCGGGCAGCATCTCGCGGCGGCCCGGGGTCAGGACGCGGTTGCAGCGGTTGTCGAGCATGACCAGCCGGGTGCGCCCGATGTCCAGCGCAAAACTCCACTGGTACGGCCGGTCGGTGTTCTCCGCCGACGAGGGTGAGTCGACCGAGATCCCGAAGTCGTGCAGCAGCGTCGTCGCGTCGTCGACCGACGTGATCTTCGCGAGGAGCGGGTCGGCCGCGAGCTCGTCCGGGCTCAGGTTGCCCAGGTGCTGATAGACCCAGTACGACGCGAGCCCGCTGGCGATCCGCTCGGACCACCAGTCCTGCGCCGACATGTCGCGGCGCCACGACGCCGAGGTGTTCCAGTCGTCGATGATCTCGTGGTCGTCGAAGATCATCACGCTCGGCACGGTGGCGAGCAGCCAGCGCACCTCGGGGTCACGCCACGACTCCAGGTAGAGCTTGGTGTATTCGTCGAACGAGACGACCTCGTCGGCGGGGCCGTCGTGCCCGGCCGCGCGCCGCCTCTTGAGGAAGCGCCGCACCTTCGCCGAGGTGTTGTCGGCGTAGACCTGGTCACCGAGCAGCACGACCAGGTCGGGCCGCAGGTCCGGGTCGCGGGGATCGGTCATCAACCGCCTCGCGTACGCGTCCAGCGCGTCGGGCGGGAGCTTGCGGCCGGTGGCGTGGGGTGTGGCCTCCCGGCAGGAGCCGAAGATCATGCTCACGGGCCGGTCGGCGTCGTCCCCGGGCCGGGTCACGATCACGGACGGCGGGTAGGGCGAGTCGGTCTGCGGCCACACCTGCCGGTCGTCGAGCCACACTTCGTACTCGTTGGCGGCACCACGCTCGAGTCCCTCGACCACGACGATCGCGTAGTGGTGGTCGTACGCGGTGAAGGTCCGCGCGGAGCCGGCGCCGCCGCCCGCCGCCTGGACCCGGACGAGGGCCGGCTCGGTGGTTTCCACCCAGATCGACGCCCGGTCGCCCACCACGCGGCGCAGCACGGGCCCGATCAGCAGGTGGGCGGTCAACGGGATACCGGGTGGCGCGACATGCAGCCATCCTCCCCAGCAGGCAGCCTTTTCGCCAACATGCTTTCGGCGATCACGGGGTGACCGTCCGTTCCGGTCGGGTAGGACGGGTGCTCCCACGCGTCCGGAGGACATCTGTCAGGATTTCGGAATGGAATACGTGGTCGCCTCCCTGATCCTGCTGGCGGTGCTGGTGGTCGGGGCCATCGGTCTGGTCGTGCCCCGGCGCCGCCGGCGCGAACTGCCCCCGCCGGCGGGGCCGTCGGTGCCGTCGGTCGACGAGCTGCCCCCGCTGATCGGTGAGCCCGAGGCTCCCGTCGTCGAGGAGCCGGTGGTCGAGGCTCCCGCCCGGCCGACGATCGAGACGCCGGAGCCCACCGCGGGCCGGCTCGTGCGGCTGCGGGCCCGGCTCAGCCGCTCGCAGAGTGTCCTCGGCCGTGGCCTGCTCAGCGTGCTGTCCCGCGATCACCTGGACGACGACGCCTGGGAGGAGATCGAGGACAGCCTGATCTCCGCCGACGTCGGCGTCGAGGCCACCCAGGCCCTGGTGGAGCGGCTCAAGGAGCGGGTCCGTGTGCTCGGCACCCGCACGGTCAGCGAGGTGCGGGCCCAGCTCGCCGAGGAGCTGACCGCCGCGCTCGACCCCGGGATGGACCGCTCGCTGCGGACGACCCCGCACGACGGCCGCCCCGCGGTGGTGCTGGTGGTCGGTGTCAACGGCGCCGGCAAGACCACCACCTGCGGCAAGGTCGCCCGGGTCCTGATCGCCGACGGCCGTACGGTGCTGCTCGGCGCGGCCGACACCTTCCGCGCCGCGGCCGCCGAGCAGCTCTCCACCTGGGGTGAGCGGGTCGGCGCCGAGACGGTCCGTGGGCCCGAGGGCGGCGACCCGGCCAGCGTGGCCTTCGACGCCGTCAAGCGCGGCATCGAGATCGGTGTCGACACTGTGCTCATCGACACAGCCGGCCGTTTGCAGAACAAGGTCGGCCTGATGGACGAGCTCGGCAAGGTCAAGCGGGTCGTGGAGAAGCACGGCCCGGTCGACGAGACGCTGCTCATCCTCGATGCCACCACCGGGCAGAACGGTCTGGAGCAGGCCCGTGTCTTCACCGACGTGGTGGACGTCACGGGTGTGGTGCTGACCAAGCTCGACGGCACCGCCAAGGGCGGCATCGTCATCGCCGTGCAGAACAAGCTGGGCATCCCGGTGAAACTGGTCGGTCTGGGCGAGGGCCCGGACGACCTGGCGCCGTTCGAGCCCGCCGCCTTCGTCGAGGCCCTGCTTGGCACCGACGCGTAGTCTCGGGGGCGGCAGGCTCGCGCCGCGGGGCACTTCTAGGGGAGGTCGTGGGTGACGCAGGAACGCGACCGCGAGATCCCTCTGCACGGCGGCAACGTCAGCACGGTCTCGAAGCTCGGCGACACCGTGCGGCGCAACGCCGGCCCGTGGACGCCGGCCGTGCACTCGCTGCTCAACCACCTGCAGCGGGTCGGTTTCACCGGCTCGCCGCACGCCCTGGGCATGGACGACCGCGGCCGCGAGGTGCTGTCCTACCTCGACGGCGAGTGCGGCGAATATCCGCTGGCCCCGCACTGGACGACCGAGGAAGCGCTCGTCACGGTGGCGACGATGCTGCGCATGTTCCACGACGCGCAGTACGGTTTCCAGCCGCCGCCGGGTGCCGTCTGGCGTTCGTTCGGCCCGCCGCCGCCGGACACCGAGGTGATCTGTCACCACGACGCCGCCCCGCACAACGTGGTCTGGCGTCCCGACGGCACGCTCGCGCTGATCGACTTCGACCTGGCCTCGCCCGGCGCCCGGATCTACGACGTGGCCTACGCCGCCTGGACCTGGGTGCCGCTGTTCAGCGACCGGGACTCCTACACGCTGGGCTGGAAGAGGCCGAACCGTCCGCGCCGGCTGCGGCTCTTCGCCGACGCGTACGGCCTGATCCCGCGGGACAGGCACCGCCTGGTCCGGACGATCCGCAAGCGGATCGTGGACCACGTCGAGGGCATCCGGCGGATGGCCGCCGCGGGGGACCCGGCCTTCGTGCGAATCGTGCACAAGGGACATCTCCGGCGACCGATGCGTGATCTCCGGCTGCTCGATTACGAGCGGCACACCCTGGAGTACGCCTTGCGGTGACACGCCGTTGACAAGGTGATGATCCTCTTGGCGTGTCTCCTTGGGCCTATTGTTCCAGTTCAGGGTATTTTGTCGGGCCGCCTGTGAGAGTTTCTTCACACGTACGAAACAACCCGTCACGCGTCGGAAATCGCGCGTAGACCGTGCGCGAAACAGCGGAACGAAAGGCTTCCGCCCTGAACCGGCCAACAGGCGACGCTGCCCCGTGGCCGTGTGGGAGGACACCTAATCCGAGAGGAGGCAGCGTGGAGATCAACACCGGCAATACAGCCTGGTTGCTCCTGTCGTCTGCGCTCGTTCTGCTTATGACACCGGGCCTGGCGCTGTTCTACGGTGGCCTCAACCGGTCCAAGGGCGCCCTGAACATGATGATGATGAGCTTCTCGAGTATCGGGCTCGTCTCCGTCCTGTGGGTCCTTTACGGCTTCACCCTGGCTTTCGGCACCAACGACAGCTCAGGCACCAACCACGTCATCGGTAGCTTCAGCCAGTACTTCGGCACCGGCACCACCTGGATCGGCGAGGAATGGATGGTCGCGGGGGCCGGCACCGGCATCCCGACCTACGTCTTCATGGTCTTCCAGATGATGTTCGCCATCATCACCGTCGCCCTGATCAGCGGCGCCCTCTCCGACCGCCTCAAGTTCGGCGGCTGGATCCTGTTCGCCTTCGGCTGGTTCACCCTCGTCTACGTCCCGGTCGCGCACTGGGTCTGGGGCGGCGGCTGGATCGGCGTCAACCTCGGCGCACTCGACTTCGCCGGTGGCACCGCGGTGCACATCAACGCCGGTGCCGCGGCGCTCGGCCTGATCCTGGTGCTCGGCAAGCGTGTCGGCTGGCCCCGCGAGGCCATGAAGCCGCACAACGTGCCGTTCGTCGCGCTCGGCGCCGGTCTGCTGTGGTTCGGCTGGTTCGGCTTCAACGCCGGCTCCGAGCTGACCGTCGACAGCATCACCGCGGTCGCGTTCGTCAACACGCAGGTCGCCACGGCTGCCGCGCTGCTCGGCTGGATCATCGTGGAGTGGCTCCGCGACGGTAAGCCGACGCTGGTCGGTGCCTCGTCCGGTGCGGTCGCCGGCCTGGTCGCCATCACCCCGGCCTGTGGTTTCATCGCCCCGCTGCCCGCGGCCGTGCTCGGCATCATCGCCGGTGCCGTCTGTGCCCTGGCGGTCGGCCTGAAGTACAAGCTCGGTTACGACGACTCGCTCGACGTCGTCGGCGTCCACTTCGTCGGTGGCTGGATCGGCTCCCTGGGCATCGGCTTCTTCGCCACCACCCAGGTCAACGCCGTTGCCGCCCGTGAGAGCCTGTTCTACGGCGGTGGCGTGGACCAGCTCTGGCGTCAGTTCGTCGGCAGCGCCGCCGTCACGGTCTACTCCCTCGTGATCGCGGTTGTGCTCGCCCTGATCCTCAAGGCCGTCAAGGTCCTGCGGGTCGACGGTGAGACCGAGGTGTCCGGCATCGACGTCGCCGAGCACGCCGAGAGCGCGTACGACTTCTCGCCCACCACGGGCTCGGGCAGCGCTTTTGCGATGGCCGGGATCACGCCGGCGGGTACCACTGACGGGAAGTCCTCCGTCAGTGAAAAGGTCGCCGGTTAATTTCCCCTGATGGCTGCGATGGAGGGACTGAGCATGAAGCTGGTGACCGCGGTCATCAAGCCGTACCAGCTCGACGCGGTGAAAGAGGCTCTGCACGCGCTCGGCGTGGCGGGTCTGACCGTGAGCGAGGTACAGGGGTACGGACGTCAGAAGGGCCACACCGAGGTGTACCGGGGTGCCGAGTACACGGTGGAGTTCCTTCCGAAGATCAAGGTTGAGGTACTGACCGACGAGATCGACGTCGAGAAGGTCGTCGACGCCGTCACCACCTCGGCCCGTACGGGCAAGATCGGCGACGGCAAGGTGTGGGTGACCGCAGTTGAGGACGTGATCCGGGTGCGTACCGGTGAGCGTGGACTCGACGCTCTCTAGCCCTTAGTTCTTGCGGGTTTGACTGTAAGGAAGCGATTTGTCATACGTGGTCAGCGAGCCGTCGGCCCCACCCAAGGTGCCGTCCGGCGGCTCGCTGGACACATTGCGTGACCATCTCGGCGCTGCCGCCCGGGTCGACCGGGCAGCAGCGCTCGATGCGTGGTTGCAGACGTTGTTCCCCGCCCACCTGACCGGCGTCAGCCTGGTCGCGGTCGGCGGGCTCGGCCGGCGCGACTGCGCCCCCTACAGCGACCTCGATCTGGTGCTGCTGCACAACGGCACGGCCGGCATCGACCGCATCGCGTCCGCTCTCTGGTATCCCATCTGGGACGCGCGGCTCGGCCTGGACCACTCGGTGCGCACCCTGCCCGAGGCGCTCTCCGTCGCCCACGACGACGTCAAGGTTTCGCTCGGCCTGCTCGACGCCCGGCACGTCGCCGGTGACGCGGCCCTCTCCGCCGAGTTGATCGCGGCCACTTCCGACCAGTGGCGACGCACCGCCGTCCGCCTGTTGCCGCAGCTCAAGGAGATCACCGCGAGCCGCTGGGCGGCCCACGGCGAGCTGGCGTTCCTGCTGGAGGGTGACCTCAAGGAGGCCGCCGGCGGTCTGCGCGACCTGACCATCCTGCGGGGCATCGGCCGGGCCGGTGTCGCCGACACGATGCGTCCCGCCGTCCGCGCCGCCAATCTGCGCCTGCTCGACACCCGCGACGCCCTGCACCTCGCCGTCGGCCGCCGGGTCGACCGGCTGGTCGCCCAGGAGCGCGCCGCGGTCGCCGAGTTGCTCGGCCTCGACGACGGTGACGCCCTGCTGCGCCGGGTCGCCGGTGACGCCCGGACCATCGCGCACGCTCTGGACGACGCCTGGCGGGCCGCCGACCGGCTGCGCAGCGGTCGCCGCCGGGGCACGCCGGCCGGTGCGCCGGCCCGGCGCCCGGTCGCCCGGGACGTGGTCGAGCAGGACGGCGAGCTGGTGCTCGCCCGCACGGCCATCGGGCCCGTCCCCGATCCCACACTGTCGCTGCGGGTGGCCGCCGCGGCCGCCACCGTGCGGCTGCCGATCGCCCGCGCCACCTGCGAGTGGCTCGCGGCCTTCTGCCCGCCGCTGCCGATGCCGTGGCCGCCCGCGGCCCGCGCGGCGCTGGTCTCGCTGCTCGGTTCCGGCCAGGGACTGCTCCCGACCTGGGAGGCCTGCGACCGGTACGGCCTGATCGACGCCTGGCTGCCGGAGTGGGCACGACTGCGCAGCCTCCCGCAGCATCACCCGATCCACCGCTTCACCCTGGACCGCCACCTCGTGCAGGCGGCGTACGAGGCGACGGCGTTCACGCGTGAGGTCGACCGCCCGGACCTGCTGCTCATCGGTGCTTTCCTGCACGACGTCGGCAAGGGGCTGCCCGGCGACCACAGCATCGTGGGCGCGCCGATCGCCGCCGACATCGCCACCCGGATCGGTCTGCCACCCGCGGACGTCGCCACCATCGAGAAGCTCGTCCGGCTGCACCTGCTGCTGCCCGACGTCGCCACCCGCCGGGACCTCAGCGACCCGGTGACCATCACCACGGTGGCCGAGGCGGTCGGCGACCCCGCCACCCTCGATCTGCTGCACGCGCTGACCAGGGCCGATTCGCACGCCACCGGTCCGGCCGCCTGGTCGGACTGGAAGGGCCGGCTGATCGCCGAGCTGGTCCGGCGGGTGCACACCGCCCTGGACACCGGCGCGTTGCCGACACCACCCGAGCCGGATCCGGAGCTGCTCGAGGGTGAGCTGCCGGCCGTCCATCTGGACGGTGACCGGGTCGCTGTCGCCGCGGCCGACCGCCGGGGTCTGCTCGGCTCGGTGGCGGCGTGCCTGGCCATGCACCGCCTCGACGTGATCGCCGCGGACGCCTCGACCGTGGACGGCCGGGCGATCGTCGAGTTCACGACCCAGCCCCGGTACGGCTCACCGGCCGACCCGGTGGCACTCGCCGCGGACCTGCGCCGGGTGGCCGCCGGCGACGTGTCCGTGACGCAGCGCCTGCGGGCCCGGGCGATGTCGGCCCGGGGTGGTGCCGCGCCGCGGGTCGTCTGGCATCGTGGTGCCGCCACTGACGCGGCCGTGCTGGAGCTGCGTGCGGCCGACTCCGCGGGTCTGCTGTTCCGGGTGGCGTCCGCGCTGGACGATGCCGGCGCGGAGGTCCGGGCGGCCCGCATCTCGACGCTGGGCGGTGACGTGGTGGACGCGTTCTACCTTGTCGGGGCATGGGCGGAAGCAGCGGATCGGGACAGGGTCGAAGCGGCCGTCATCGCCGCGGTGTGAAACAGCTCTTCCGCTTCGCGGTCCAGGAGGCGCTGAGCTGCATCTTCGCTGTCGCGGTCTTTCTGCTGCTGGCCGTCTCCCAGGTCGTCGAGACACCCCTGCCCCGGTACGACTTTCTGCTCGCGGGGTGTGTGCTGGTGACCGCGGTGCTGTGGCTGACCCGGCTGGAGACCGGGCGCGAGGTGCTCGTCGTCGCGTTGTTCCACGTGGTCGGGCTCGCCCTGGAGCTGTTCAAGGTGCGCGCCGGCTCGTGGTCGTACCCGGAGGACGCGTACACGAAGGTCCTCGGGGTGCCGCTCTACAGCGGTTTCATGTACGCGGCCGTCGGCAGTTACCTGTGTCAGGCCTGGCGGCGGCTCGATCTGGTGCTGCACGACTACCGCCCGGTGGCGACGTCGATCGCGGCCGCCGGGATCTATGCCAACTTCTTCACCCACCACTGGCTGCCCGATCTGAGAGTGCTCGGTGCGCTGGCGCTGCTGGCCGCGACCTGGCGCACCACGGTGTCCTACCGCGTCGGGACCGTGCGCTACCGGATGCCGCTCGCCCTGGCCTTCGTGCTCATCGGCGGCTTCCTGTGGCTGGCCGAGAACGCCGCGACGTTCCTCGGCGCCTGGCAATATCCGGACCAGGCGGAGATCTGGCGGATGGTCCACCTCTCCAAGTTCGGCTCGTGGGCGCTGCTGGTCAGCGTCAGCTTCGTGCTGGTGGCGTCGCTCAAGCGGCTGGACCGGCGGCGCCGCGGTGACGGTCCGTCCGACTACGACGAGGGCCCGACCGTCACCTCGATCGACCCGCCGACGTTGGCCCTAGCGACATCCAGGGCGTACGTGAAGAGGTCTGTTGCCGCATGGGGGAGACACCCGGTCTGCTCGACGACTACCTGAGAATCGCCCGCTACCACGTGCGGCTGGCGTTGCCACCGACGGCGATCAGGATCCGCTCGCTCGACGCACGGCAGTTGCTCGCGCGTTCCGGCCTGCGGGAGAGCGGCTCCTACGAGGACCTGCTGGCCGCGGCGCGGGCCGGTGACAGCCGCTGGCTCAAGCAGCGCCGGCGTGAGGTCAAGCCGGCGGTCCTCGCCGGTCTCGCGCAGACCCTGGCCCAGCAGGACATGCTGAGCGAGGACCGGGTCGACTCGCTCGCGATCTACGACCTGATCCGGGTCGCGCTCGGTGCGAACGCGCTCCCGTCGGCGCATCAGGGGCTGCACGCCCAGCTCGCCTTCGCCTGGCAGGGGCCTGAGCGGGCGCGGGAGCTGCTGCGGGCGTACAGGCAGCTCAGCGAGAGTGTGCGCACGGACCTGGAGCTCGATCTGGCCAATCCCTTCGCGGGGAGCGGGCCGGTCATCCCGTGGCTCACGGCGTTCCGGAAGATGCTGCCCGATCCGCCGCTCGCGCTGGAGCACAAGGAGGGTGTGCCGCCGTTCGACCGGCTGACCGTCGCGGCCGCGGTGCCCCCCGTCGAGGAGCCGGAACGGATCTCGGTCATCGTGACCTCGTTCCACCCCGACGAGGGTCTGATCACGGCGGTGCGCTCGATCCTGGACCAGTCCTGGCGCAACGTCGAGGTGATCATCGTGGATGACGCCTCGCCGCCGGAGTACGACGCGGTGCTGGCCCGGGCCGTGGCGCTCGGCAGCCGCATCCGGCTGGTCAAGCAGCCCGTGAACATGGGTACTTACGAGGCGCGCAACGCCGGTCTGGACGCCGCCGAGGGTGAGTTCGCGGCGTTCCAGGACTCCGACGACTGGTCGCATCCGCGCCGGCTCGAGCTCCAGGTCCGGCCGCTGCTGGACAATCGCCGCCTGGTCGCGACGACGTCCGACGGCCTGGGTGTCTCCGACGACCTGCTGATCACGCGGCCCGGTGTGCGGCGCGGCCGGTTCAACCCGTCGTCGCTGCTGTTCCGCCGGGCGCTGGTGATGGGCCGGATCGGCTACTTCGACCGGGTGCGCAAGGCCGCCGACTCCGAGTACATCGGACGGATGCGGGCGGTCTACGGCGAGCGGGCCGTCGAGCACGTCGAGTCCGAGCCGCTGGCCCTGATCCGGCTGTCGCTGGGATCGCTGTCGCGGTCGGAGATCCGGCCCTACTGGATGCACCCGGCGCGGACCGCCTACATGTCCGCCTATCAGCACTGGCACTCGCGGATCGCCGCGCGCACGGCGAAGCCGCACCGGCCGCGGGACGGCAGCCGGCGACCGTTCGCCGCCCCCGACCACCTGCTGCGGGCCCGCGGTGAGGACGCCGGGCGCCCCGAGTACGACGTGGTCGTCGTCGCGGACTGGCGTTTCCTCCAAGGCGCCCAGCAGTCGGGCCTGGAGGAGATCCGGGCCCTCGTCGCCCGGGGACTGCGCGTTGCGATCATGCAGACCGAGTCGCTGCGGCCGCCCGCACGCCGCCGGTGGCCGCTCTGCGCACCGTTGCAGCAGCTCGTGAACGACGGCCGGGTGGACCAGATCCTCCCGGGTGACGAGAACCGGGCCGAGCTGGTCATCGTGCGGCACGCGGCGGTGCTGCAGTTCCCGGACGGCGACCCGTGCCTGTTGCGCGCCCGGCAGGTGATGATCGTCGCCGACGAGGCGCCGACGCGGTCGGAGGACCTCGACCGGCGGTACTCGCCCGAGGACTGCTCGCGGGCGGCGACACGGCTGTTCGGCCCCGAACCGGTGTGGTGCCCGCAGGATCCGCAGGTCCGCGCGTTGCTGCGCGCCGAGAACGTCGAGCTGACCCCGTACGACCTGCCGGCGGTGATCAACAGCGAACGGTGGTCGTCGAACCGCGAGGGTGCCTCCGCCGGGCTCGCCGTGGTCGGTACGGACCTCAGCGACGAGGGCGTCTGGCCCCGGGACGTGCGTGAGGCCGTGGTCGTCTACGAGTCGCTGGGCCGGTGGGACGTGCGGCTGCGGCTGCCGGACTGGCCGCGTACGGGTTATCAGCTCGGCGGACCGCGCTCTCACCTGGTCTTCGACGCCGCCGACCTGGACCTGCGCACCTTCGTCCACCAGCTGGACTTCTACCTGCACTTCCCGAGCCCGGAACGGATCGAGACGTTCTCGCGCCCGGCGCTGGAGGCAGCCGCGCACGGCTGTGTCGTGGTGATGCCGGAACGGCACGCGGCGGTCTACGGCGACGCCGCCGTCTACTGCGGACCCGGCGAGGTCGAGGCCACCCTCGAGCGGTACCAGAGCGACCGGGAGCTGTTCGCGGAGCAGAGCCGCCGGGCCCGCGCGGTCGTCGCCAAGGCGCACCACCCGCAACTGTTCGTCGACCGCATCGCCGGCATCGTCACGGCGCCGCATCCGGCGACACCCGTCCAGCGGTCGGTGCAGCGGGCGGCCGGCGCCACACGGTGATCCCCGGCCGTAACGACGGTGTCGCCGCGGGCGTTACCGATGGTGTTGACCCGCGCCCGAGGCGCACATGACTCCCTGGAGGTCTCTATGAGCAGCCTGGTCCGGTTCGGCGGTCGGCTGGCGGTGCGGCTGCGGAGCCTGACCCGTCCGCAGGCGGTGGTCCTCATGGCCATCCTGGCGTTGTGCCTCGGCGTGTGGGCCGCGGCCGCGACGGGACATCAGGGACTTGCTGTCTCGCTGGTCGCCGTCCTGCTGCTCGGGGTCCTGCTCGGCATCCTGCACCTCTCACGCTGGATCGGCGGTGTCTACCGCGCCAACCAGACCGCGAACCGCGAGATGCGGACGGTCGTCGAGCAGCTGCAGCGCCGGGTCGTCGCGACGGTCGAGAAGGAACGGCTCAGCGCGGGCGACCGGCATCAGGACCTGACCCGGACCATCACCCGCGGCCTGCGGCAGAGCGGGCACGGCACGGACCTGCTGCTGCGCGCGCAGAGCCGTGAGATCGAGGCGATGTTCCAGCTGTTCCAGCAGTTCACGCCGCGCGCGCCGATGCCGTCGTCGGGCGACTTCGCCCTCAACCCGACCGACCTGCTCGACCTGCTGCACCTGGTCCGGCTGCGCGAGCCCCGCCTGGTCGTGGAGCTCGGCAGCGGTACGTCGTCGGTCTGGCTCGGATACGCCCTCGAGCAGTACGGCGGCAAGCTGATCTCGCTGGACCACGACGCCGACTACGCCCGTAAGACCCGCGCGATGCTGGCGGCGCACGGCCTCAACGCCGTCGTCGAGGTGCGCGAGGCGCCGCTGCGCGAGCTGACCGCCACCGGCAAGACCTACCAGTGGTACGACACCCAGGCGCTGGACGACCTCACCGGCGTCGACCTGCTGCTGGTCGACGGGCCCCCGGCGGCGACCGGCCCCGACGCGCGCTACCCGGCGCTGTCCGTTCTCGAGAAGCGTCTCGCCAGCACCGCCACCGTGGTGCTGGACGACGCGAACCGGCAGGACGAGCGGGACGCGGTGCTGCGGTGGACGCAGGAGGTGCCGGGTCTGACCGAGGAGCAGCGGCTGCTGGGGCGGCACGCGGTGCTGTCGTACTCGCGTACCGGAGCTCCGGTCTCGGTCTGAAGCCCTCGCAAACGGGAAACCGGCCGGCATGCGGGGGCATGCCGGCCGGTCCGGGGGGAGGGTTGAAGCCTGGGTGGCGCGCTGCGATCAGCGGCTGCCGAAGTCCTGGGTGTAGTACGGGGTGCCGTTGGACGAGTAGACGACGCCCACGGCGAACGTCTTCGCGCCACAGTCGAGCAGGTTGTGACGGTGGCCCGGGCTCTTCATCCACGCCTTGACGACCTCGGACGCGGTGCGGTAGCCCCACGCGATGTTCTCGCTGCGAGCGGCCGTGTAACCGGCGGCGCGGGCGCGGGCGACGAACGTCGAGCTGCCCGATCCGCTGTGGCTGAACTTGCCGGTCGTCGCCATGAACTTGCTGTGTCCGCGGGCCGCCCAGAGCAGCTCCGCGTTGACCCGCAGGCCCTTGCAGCCGGCCTTGACCCGCTCGGCGTTCGACAGGCTCACGACCTGCGTCTGCAGCGTCGTCATGGAGACGGTGGCGGCCTCGGCCGGGGCGGCGATCGCGATCATTCCGATCAGCGCGGCGGGGATCATCGCGAGGGTGGCGAGGCGACGGACCAGGGTCTTCTGCACGGGTCAACCTTTCGAGGAACACCGCCTGGACGCTTTGTTCGCCAGGTACACCATTCCCTTCGGAGCACCTGCGCCCTTCCCTGATGCCTGTTCAGGTGCCTTGCCGGGGTTGCTGGGTTGCCGCCCGGGTAGCTGCCGGAGTCCAGTTGCGACGCCGGGAGCCGGCCGGTTGCGAGTCGGGTGCGAAGACCACAAAAAGGGCCGGCTCCCCGTGTGGAGAGCCGGCCCGGTGCCTGATCCGTCAGGGTTTCAGGCGTACGGACAGCAGTGGCGCCAGGAATCGGCTGTACGCCGTCGTGATGTGGTGCTGGTCCTTGTAGACGAGCACGTTGCCGACGACGACCGGGCAGCGGCTGTCGGTGCAGAACCACGGCAGCGGGTCGATGACCGTGGCGCCTTCCGCGCGTACGGCCGCGATGACCTGGGCCCGGCGCTCCGGCACGTTGACCGCGGTGGCCCGGCTGCGCCCGCAGGCCGCCGGGTCGTCCAGGTGCGCCGACAGGCACTCCGGGACCGGCCCGTTCTGCCAGGGCGTGTCGTTGATGAAGTAGACCTTCGTGCCCGGCGCGGACACCTGGTCGACGGACCGCTTCCAGCCGTCGACCCAGGCCTGCTCCTGAGTGCCGGTCACCTCGAGCAGCTCGGTGCTCGGCGCGGTCGACGCCATGACCACCATCGCCGGGCGCAGCGCGCGGATGTGCCGCCACGCGGCCTTGCGCCACTGCACGCACTCGGTGAACTCCCGCTTGAGCGCGTCCTCGTAGATGAGGGTGTCCGCGGCGGAACACGCGCTCTTGGTGACCATCACGAGCTTCCAGCGCCGCTGCTTCGCGACCGTCTCCAGCGCCGGGAACCAGTGGCCGGCATGCGAGTCGCCGAAGAGCACCACGGTTGTCGGGGACGTCAGGTCGCCGTACGCGCAGGGGGTCTTGACCTCGGCGTCGTCGAACGCGGGTGAGCACTTGTCGCGGTAGATCTGCGGCTTGTCCTTCGCCGCGTTCTCCAGCTTCGGCGTCAGATTGCGCGGCACGGCCGGCATCTTGGACGCGGCAGCGAGGCTCTGCTGCAGGCGCCCCGCATCGGTCAGCGGCGCGGCCCGATAAGTGCTGACACCACCCGCGTGCGCCGCTGTGAAGGCGATGAGCGCACACAGCCCGGCCGCGCCCAGCGAGAGGGCGGCACCGACGCCGATGCCGTGCCACGGCCGGTCACGCAGGCCGGCGAGGTTCCGCATCGGGTTCTCCACCAGCGCGTAGGTCAGCCCGGCCAGCAGCAGCGCACCCAGCGCCAGCGCGACGTTCTCCCAGACCTCCAGATCCCGGCCCACCGCGTACGGGGTGAGCAGCAGCACCGGCCAGTGCCAGAGATACCAGGAGTACGAGAGGCGCCCGATGCCCTGCAGCACCGGCAGACCCAGCAGCCCTGCCGGACGCGCGCACCCACCGGCGATGACCGCGGTGGTGCCCAGGACGGGCAGCAGGGCCGCGTACCCGGGGAACGGCGTCGACGCGGTGTAGACGAAGGCGGAGACGACGATGGCCACCAGGCCGGCACCGGTCAGCGCCCGGGCCACGCCGGGCTGCAGCCGTGTCAGCCGGGCCGCGCCCACCGCGAGCAGCGCGCCCGCACCGAGCTCCCACGCGCGGGTGTGCGCCCCGAAGTACGCCCACCCGGCGTTGTGCTGCGTCTGCCACACCGACACCAGCAGCGAACCGGCCGTGAGCACGCTCAAAACCGTGCTGAGACCGCGGCCCCCGCGCCGGATGACGATCAGCAGCAGCACCGGCCAGACCAGGTAGAACTGCTCCTCGACGGCGAGCGACCAGAAGTGCTGCAGCGGCGACGGGTCCGCGTCGGCGTTCAGGTAGTCGGTGCCGACGGCGGCCAGCCGCCAGTTCATCGCGTAGATCGTGGTGTGCAGCGCGTCGGAGAGGATCCCGGCCAGCCGCAGCGGTGGCAGCCACAGCGCCGCGGCGGCCACCGTCACCACGACCACGACGGTCGAGGCGGGCAGCAGCCGCAGGGCCCGGCGGGCGTAGAAACGGGGGATCGAGACCGTGCCGGACCGCTGCGCCTCCCGCAGCAGCAGACCGGTGATCAGGAAACCCGAGATGACGAAGAAGACGTCGACACCGACGTAACCACCGGTCACGAAGGGCAGACCGCAGTGGTACGCGACCACGAGGAGCACCGCGACCGCCCGCAGCCCCTCGATGTCACGCCGGTGCCGGGCCGGCTCCGGTGCCGCAGCGACGGGTGGCCGGGGCCCGGCGGGGCGCGTACGCCCCCGTGGCGCCGGTGCGACGGGCGCGATGCTCATCTCGGTCACAGTCGGTGTGCCTCGCTGCTGCTGGTCACACCCCGGGTGTCGAAGAAGCGCTTGGCGATGCCGGCCAGGTGGTCCGCGTCGTACTCGCGGTGGTGCTGCACCAGGATCACCAGGTCCGCGGCTGCGGCGGCACCCTCGAGGTCGTCGGTGCGCGGCACCTCGGCACCGCCCACGCTCCACCGCGTGACGTGCGGGTCGTGGTAGGTCAGCGTCGCGCCGAGCGCGGTCAGCTGCCGGGCCAGCGGTGTCGCCGGCGACTCCCGCTGGTCGGCGATGTTCGCCTTGTACGTGACCCCGAGCAGCAGCACCGTGGCGCCGTGCACCGCCTGCCCGTCGGCGTTCAGGAGGTTCTGCGCGCGCCGGGCCACGTACGCCGGCATGGTCGCGTTGATCTCCTGGGCCAGCTCCACGAACCGGAACGGGTATCCGAGCTTGCTGCGGACGTTGTGGCTCAGGTAGTTCGGGTCGATCGGGATGCAGTGCCCGCCGACACCCGGGCCGGGGTAGAACGCCTGGAAGCCGAACGGCTTGGTCGACGCGGCGTTGATGACGTCCCACAGATCGATGTCGAGCTCGTGGCAGAACCGCGCCATCTCGTTGACCAGCGCGATGTTCACGTGCCGGTACGTGTTCTCCAGCAGCTTCGCCGTCTCCGCCTCACGGGTGCCCCGGGTGCGGACGACGGTCTGGACGAACCGCCCGTAGAACGCCGCCACCCGGTCGGTGCACCCGGGCGTGTACCCGCCGACGACCTTCGGGGTGTTGTGCGCGCCGAACTTCTCGTTGCCCGGGTCGATCCGCTCCGGCGAGAACGCCAGGTGGAAGTCGCGCCCGGCGACCAGCCCGGAGAGCTTCTCCAGCAGCGGCCGTACGACGTCGTCGGTCGTGCCGGGGTAGGTGGTGGACTCGAGCACGACGAGCATCCCGGGGCGCAGGTTGCGCCCGATGGCCTCGGTCGCACCGGTCACCGCGCGCAGGTCCGGGCCGTCACCCTCGGACAGCGGCGTCGGCACGCAGATCACCGCGACGTCCGCCTCGGCGATGCGGGACTCGTCGGCGGTGGTCCGGAAACCACCGGCGATCATCTCGGCGACGTCGGCGTCGGACAGGTCGTCCACGTGCGAGCGGCCGGCGCCGAGGGCCTCGACCACCCCCGCGTTGACGTCGAAGCCCAGGACGGACAGGCCGGCCCGGGTGGCCTGCTGCGCGAGCGGCAGCCCCACATATCCGAGGCCGAGAATGACGACGTCGTAGGTCACGGGATTGCTCTCCTTCTGCAGGCGCCGGTCAAGCGACAGGCGTGGTGGTGGAGGTCGGATCGCCGGTTCCGCGGTCGGGCTGCGCGGGCAGCGCGACGTCGGCGACCGGGGCCGCCGGCGGTACGGCCGGCGGTGCGGCCGGCCGATGGGCGTGGCGCCCGGCCTGGCGGCCCGGCAGCGTGACGGCCACGGCCGGCGGTGCCGTGGCGGGCCGCGGCACGGCCAGCTCGAACGGCGAGACGAACGGCAGGTACGCGGGCAGGAAGTCGGCCAGTAGCGCGGCCTGCTCGCACGCCAGGGCCTCGTCGGAATCGGTGTCGTTGAGGCAGAAGGCGTCGAGGTTGCGGTGCCGCAGGAGCTCCGCGAGCTTGAACGGCGTCGCCGGAGCGGCCAGGTCGGCGTACTTGTAGTCGATCGACCCCTGCACCGCCCGGCCCGTCAGGTAGGCGTAGTACTGCTGCAGCGACGACAGCAATGACACGTCGTCCGGGTGCCGGAACTGGTGCGAGGCCGTCGCGTCGATGTGCTCGGCGAAACGCTCCTCGATCTCGGCGATGACGCTGCGCCGCGACGGGTGCGGGGTGTGCATCATCTTGCGGGTCAGCACCCGGCCGAACGCCTCGCGGATCAGCTCCCGGTTGTTCTTGCCCGCGGAGTCGGCCGGCGGGTCGGTCGGCAGCCGCGGCGCCGAGTCGACCAGCGCCGTCGACGGGAAGAAGCGCGTCAGCCCGCCCGGCGTGAAGAACAGGTCCGGCGACACCGGACGGCCGAGGAAGACGTCGTCGTTGAGATAGAGGAAGTGCTCGCTGAGCCCCGGGATCCGGTGCAGCCGCGACTCGATCGCCTGCGAGTTGAAGGTCGGCAGCGTGCCGGTGTCACCGAAGACCTCCCGGTGGCTGACCACCGTGATCTGCGGGTGCGAGGTGTCCAGCCAGGCCGGCACCTGATCGTCGGTGACCAGGAAGATCCGCCGGACCCAGGGCGCAAAACAGTGCAGCGCGCGCAGCGAGTACCGCAGCTCGTCACGGCTGAGGAAGCGGGAATCGTTCGTCGAGAGTTTGCTGGCCTCGCTCAGCCACGTGTTGCGGGCCAGCGCGGCCGCCTTGCGGGCCTGCCAGGCCGGGTCGCCGCCGTCGACCCAGGTGTAGACGACGTCGATCGGGAAGCTGATCCGGTCCGGGCTGGGCAGCGTGAAGATCTCCCGCGTCCGGTACCGCGTGGTGTCGTCCGGCGCGCTGAACGCCCCGAAGGCGGGCTCGGGCGCACTGACCACCGGCTCGTCGGCCGGGATCACGTCCGCGATCGGGTTGCTGCGCGGCCCGGTCAGGTAGCCGTCCTTCTCCCGCCAGAACTCGACCTCGCACCCGACGTCGAGCGACAGCACCAGGCTGCCGGTCGGATCGGTCACCGGCCAGCACACCCGCAGGACGTCCGCGGTGCGCCGGCCCTTGCGGCCCTTGCGCCCCCGCGGCCGGACCACCTCGAGCAGACCGGCGCCCTCGGCCGTCAGCCCGTCCAGCAGGCGCACCACCAGGTCCCGGTCACCCACCGGTACGGCCACAGCCGTGTGCCGCAGGGACCGTGCGGGGATCCGGAACCAGTCGACGCCCGCCTCGGTGAGTGCCGTGACGACCCGGTCGAGGTTCTGGCGGCGTACGCGGGCCGGGCTCGCCGTCGCGTCCCGGCGGGCCGTCACCCAGCCCTGCCGGCCGCGGACCCGCATGACCGGCGCGTCCGCGGCGGTCCGCATCAGCGGCAGCCGGGGTGGCGCGGAGAGGTGCACGACCCGGCGGGCCACGCCGAGGCGCTGGGCCGGTGCGACGCGGGGGAGCACCCGATGCTGCACGGACCGCAGGACGCGGGCCCGGACTCCCCAGGGTGCCATTCGCAGGATCCGCCGCAGAGACACGCCGTAGTCCTTCCGCCGGATGTCGTCGGGGCCGATTGATCAGCCGCCCGGTTCCTCGTGCCTCAACGGCGCGGTTCATCGGAAGGTTGCGGTCGATATCGGCTTTTCGGACATCTGTGCTATGTCGCCACGGGTGCCGCAGAAGGCTCTGATGTGGCGCCTGTTATCTGCGGTATACGCGATTTGCGCAGGTAGCGTGGCGGAACGGCGGACGGCCACCCCTACGGGTCGGCCCCGATGCGCCCGCTTGCGTCGCAGGCGCATGGTGGAGAACGGCGGTGAAGTTTTTCCTCGGGAGGCTGAGATGGGCAAAGCAATCGCGTACCTGGTGGCGACGATCGCCGGCGTGATCGTGGTGGGCTGGATCGCGGTGAGCCTGCTGCACGTCCTCGTGGGCGCACTGGCCTACCTGATCGTCGGCGCGATCGTGGTCGGCGGCGGGGTCTACCTCTACGGCAAGGCGAAGAAGGGACTGGCCCCCGGAACCCGCACCCAGCGGCGGATAGAGGCAGCGGCGAAGACGTACCGGATGCGCAACCAGTGAGCGTTCCCGCGGGCGGCTAGGCTTGCGGTCATCTCCTCACCTCTGACCAACGGGAAGTTGCGCCGTGTTTGACACCTTGAGCGACCGCCTCTCCGGGATCTTCACCAAGCTCCGCGGCAAGGGCAAGCTCACCGACGCCGACATCGACGCCACCGCGCGCGAGATCCGTCTTGCGCTGCTCGAGGCGGACGTCGCGCTGCCGGTGGTCAAGTCGTTCATCGCCAACCTCAAGGAGCGGGCCCGCGGCGCCGAGGTGTCGCAGGCCCTCAACCCCGCCCAGCAGATCATCAAGATCGTCCACGACGAGCTCATCACCGTCCTCGGTGGCGAGGGCCGGCGCCTGCAGTTCGCCAAGCAGCCGCCCACGGTGATCATGCTGGCCGGTCTCCAGGGTTCCGGTAAGACGACACTCGCCGGCAAGCTGTCGCGCTGGCTCAAGGGCCAGAACCACCAGGTCCTCCTGGTCGCGGCCGACCTCCAGCGCCCCAACGCCGTCAACCAGCTCCAGGTCCTCGGTGGCCGCGCCGGTGTCGACGTCTACGCCCCCGCGCCCGGCAACGGCGTCGGCGACCCGGTCCAGGTCGCGAAGGACTCGATCGAGCACGCCAAGCGGACGGCGAAGGACATCGTCATCGTCGACACCGCCGGCCGCCTCGGCATCGACGCCGACATGATGCAGCAGGCCCGCGACATCCGCGACGCGGTCGACCCCGACGAGGTCATCTTCGTCATCGACGCCATGGTCGGCCAGGACGCCGTCACCACCGCCGAGGCCTTCCGCGACGGCGTCGGCATCACCGGCGTCGTCCTCTCCAAGCTCGACGGCGACGCCCGCGGTGGTGCCGCCCTCTCGGTCCGCCACGTCACCGGCGAGCCGATCCTCTTCGCGTCCACGGGTGAAAAGCTCGAGGACTTCGACGTCTTCCACCCCGACCGGATGGCCAGCCGCATCCTCGGCATGGGCGACGTGCTGACCCTCATCGAGCAGGCCGAGCAGGCCTTCGACGAGGACCAGAAAGAGAAGATGACCTCCAAGCTGCTCGGAGGCGAGCAGTTCACCCTGGAGGACTTCCTCGACCAGCTGATCGCGGTCCGCCGCATGGGCCCCATCGCCAACGTCCTGGCCATGATGCCGGGCATGGGCCAGATGAAGGGCCAGCTCGACGAGCTCGACGACAGCCACTTCGACCGCGTCACGGCGATCATCCGCTCGATGACCCCGGGCGAACGCACCAACCCGAAGATCATCAACGGCTCCCGCCGCGCCCGCATCGCCAACGGCTCCGGTGTGACCGTCATGGACGTCAACCAGCTGCTCAACCGCTTCACCGACGCCCAGAAGATGATGAAGCAGATGGGCGGCATGATGGGCCTGCCCGGCGGCAACCGCCGCAAGGCCACCAAGAGCCCCAAGAACAAGCGCAAGGGCACGAAGGGCGGCAACCGTCCCCGCGTCGGTGGAATGCCCGGCGGCTTCCCGGGCGGCATGCCTCAGCTGCCCCCGGGCATGGACCCGAGCGCACTGGGCGGCGGACCGGGTGGGCTCCCGCCCGGCTTCAAGCTCCCCAAGCTCGACTTCAACAAGCTCACCAAGAAGCCGGACGACGACAAGCGCTGATATTGGCATGGAGCAACTAGTCAGGTGCCTAGTATGGTGACAGGTGATCCCTTCGAGGAGGAGCCGATGATCGCTGCACTGAACCTGGCCGACAAGCGAGACTGGACCGTCGACGACGTGGCACGCCTTCCCGAGGATCTTCCTTATGAGCTGATCGACGGAAGGCTTGCCTTGACTCCGGCGCCGTTGCCCATCCACCAATCTCTCGGCATAGAAATAGTCCTGGCGCTCCGGGCGAATTGGCCTGCCGGCTACTACCTCGCCACGGACCAGTCGGTCCTGGTGGACCACCGCAACGAGCCACGTCCCGACGTCGTCCTGATGCGTCGGGAAGGTGCGAACCGCACGCCGGTTCTCGCCGCCGACGTCATTCTTGTTGCCGAGGTCGTCTCTCCGTCGTCGCGGGTCAGTGACCGCGAGGACAAGATGAAGCTCTACTCCTATGCGGGCATCCCGGCCTACTGGATCATCGATCCGTTGGGTGACCGCATCACGTTCTCGCAGTTCCTCCTGAGCTCTGGCGGCACCTACCACTGCCAATTGCAAGCGGAAGGGCTGGTCACCATCGATCAGCCCTGGAAGGTCACGCTCGATCTGGCGGCCTGGACACAGGAGCGGGACGAGCTGCGTGAGGACGCCCGGCCGGACATCTGAGCCGGTGATCGGGTAGGACTTACGCATGGCGTTGCATGTGCGTGGGACGGTTCTGCCCGACGGTGAGGTCCGCGATCTCTGGCTCGTGGGGGATCGGGTCACGCTCGAGCCCGTGGCCGACGCCGAGACCATCAGTGACGGCGGTTTCATCGTCCCCGGGCTCGTCGACGCGCACTGCCACCTGGGCATCCAGTACGGCGCGAAGCCCATCGACAGCCTCGACCAGGCCCGCCAGCTGGCGCACACCGACCGCGACGCCGGTGTGCTGGCCCTGCGGGACGCCGGTTCGCCTTATCCATATCCCGAGCTCGACGACGAGCCGGGCATTCCGCGGCTGGTCCGGGCCGGGCGGCACGTCGCGCCGACCCGGCGTTATCTGCGGGACATCGGCATCGAGGTCGACGCCGCCGACGTCGCCGCGACCGTCACCGCGCAGGCCAAGGCCGGGACCGGCTGGGTGAAACTGGTCGGCGACTGGATCGACCGGTCCGTCGGCGACCTCGCGCCCTCCTGGGATCCGGCCACCATGGCCGCTGCCGTCGAGGCCGCGCACGCCGCCGGCGCCCGGGCCGCCGTGCACACGTTCTCCGAGGAGGGTGTCGCGCAGATGGTGCGGGCCGGCGTCGACTCGGTCGAGCACGGCACCGGCCTCTCCCTGGACCTCATCGACGAGATGGCGCGCCGCGGCACCGCCCTGGTCCCCACGATGATCAACATCAAGACCTTCGGTGGCATCGCCGACCAGGCCCGGCCCAAGTTCCCCGGGTACGCCGACCACATGCTCGCCCTCCGCGACGGCTTCCCGCAGGTGGTGGCCTCCGCGTACGAGGCGGGTGTGCCGATCTACGTCGGCACCGACGCCGGTGGCAGCATCCGCCACGGTCTTGCCGCCGAGGAGATGCTGCTGCTGCACGAGGCGGGCATCCCGGCCGGCGACGTGCTGGCCGCGGCGTCGTGGCGGGCCCGGGAGTGGCTCGGTTTCCCCGGCCTGGTCGAGGGCGGGCTCGCCGACCTGGTCGTCTACGAGACCGATCCCCGTCAGGACCTGCGCGTGGTCCGCGCCCCGCAACGCATCGTGCTGCGGGGCGCGGTCGTGCGCTGAGCTCAGCCCGAGATGTCGTAGAGCCGCAGCTCGCCGTCCTCGTTGCACAGCAGCCGCTCGGGAGCGATCGAGCAGTAGCTGCCGATCGGCTGGTCGAGGGTGCCCAGGACCCGCTTCCTGCCGGTGGCCACCGTCACCGTGACGACCGGACCGCTCTGCCAGACCGGCACGTCGATGAGGTGCTGGTCGTCGAGCCAGCGGTACTGGCGTCCCTCCTCCTCGGCGCGGAAGAGCTGCTTACCGCCGGCGCTGAAGACGGCCGAGCCGCCGACCAGGAGCCGGCCCTTGCGCGAGGACACCTCGGTCGCGCCCTTGGGTGCCTCCACCTGCCAGATCTTCTGCCGGGTCGCTCCCTGGTACACCGTCAGGCGGCCCGGGGCGTCCTCGCTCCGGTCCAGGACACAGACCCTGTCCTCGCCGCACGGCTGCAGGTCCTGCACTTCGCGACCGGCCGGGAGCCGGATGACACCACCGGGCCCGCCGTCGAGGTCGATGACCTGGACGCGGTCCGGCTGCTCCTGCTGAACGCTGTAGATCCGGTAGTCGTGGAGGATCAGTTTTTCCGGGGCGTTGCTGCCGGCCGACCTGGTCTCCAGCAGCTTCCCGGTGCCGGCGTCCCGGATCATCAGCTGACCCTTCTTGTCCGCCTGCAGGATCCGGTTGCCGGAGAAGTAGGTCACCTGCGCTGCCGGTGGCCGGTCGTCGTCGCCGCTCGCGGTGATCGTCATGCCGATCGTGCGGTCGACGGGAACGTTCGTCGTCGTCTCGTCCCAGAGGATCCGGCCGGTCGCGGCGTCGGTCGCCCACAACCGCCCGGTACCCCCGATCTTGTTGATCAGCGTGCCCCGGCCGTACACCAGCGTCTGTTCGGTCGGGTCGGTGATGTAGGGCCGCTGCCGGCCGGTCGCCGTGTCGAAGACATGCATGGCCGGGCGCGGGCGGCCCGCCTCGACATGCACCTTGACCAGCAGGGTTCCGGGTACGACGACGATGTTCTCGAAGCCGGCGAGCCGGCCGAGCGAGCGTGTCGGCCAGACGGGCCGGCCGGTCCTCAGGTCCAGCGCGGAGATCTTCACCTCGCCGCTCGCCTCCCGCCAGCCGGTGTAGGCGATGTTCTCGACGATCATCGTCACCTCCGGCAGGTCGTCGGGGGAGCGCACTCCGAGCGAGCGGGGGGACCCGATCTCGGTGAGCGTGGTGCTGCTCGCGGGCGGCGACTGCTCCGGCCCGGGTCGCGCCACCCAGGCGACACCACCGCCCACCAGGCACACCGCGGCCGCTGCGGCGATCATCGACCGGGTGCGCCTGCGCTGCTTGCCGCGGCGGCGGGCCGAGTCCGCACCGCCCAGCGGCACCGTGTCGGCCTGCCGGGCCAGCGAGGCATACAGGTCATCCAGGTCAACGGGCATTACGGACTCCTTCCGGGACTTCGGTGCGCTCCGGTTCGCCGAGCGCCGCGGCCAGGCCCGCACGACCGCGGGACAGCCAGGATTTGACGGTGCCCAGCGAGGCGCCCGTCTCGGCGGCGATGTCCGCCACCGACCGGTCGAGCAGGTAGTACAGGGCCAGGGCTCGCCGGTGCGCCACGGGCAGCGTGCGCATGGCCCGCACGAGCAGGACGGTGTCCTCGGACGGCCCGGGCATCGCCTCCAGGGGTGGCGCCGCGGCTGCCCGGGCCCGGCGGACGCCGATGCGGCGCCAGCGGTCCGACGAGAGCCGGGTGACCACCAGCCGCAGCCAGGCCTCCGGATTCTCGTACCCGCGGACGCGCCGCCAGCGCTCCCAGGCCCGGGCGTACGCCTCCTGGACCAGGTCCTGCGTCTCGCCCGGGTCGCCGGTCAGCCCGTAGGCGTAGCGCAGTAATCGCCGTGACGTGTCCCGGTAGAACTCGTCGAAGTCCATCCCCACCGCCTTCCTCACCAGAGGACACGGGATGCCCACCCGGGTGGTTGCGCGACGGGCGCGGCTAGGATGCTGCCTCATGGCTCGCGTGCTCACTCCCCGTGCGGAGGACTTTCCCCGCTGGTACCAGGACCTCATCGCCAAGGCCCAGCTGGCCGACAACGGCCCGGTGCGCGGGACGATGGTGATCCGGCCGGCCGGTTACGCCATCTGGGAGCACATGCAGGCCGACATGGACCTGCGGATCAAGGAGGCGGGGGCGCAGAACGCGTACTTCCCGCTCTTCATCCCCGAGAGCTACCTGCGCCGTGAGGCCGAGCACGTGGAGGGCTTCTCCCCGGAGCTCGCCGTGGTCACCCACGCCGGTGGCAAGCAGCTCGCCGAGCCGCTGGTCGTGCGTCCCACCAGCGAGACCGTCATCGGTGAGTTCATGGCCAAGTGGGTCGACTCCTACCGGGACCTGCCGCTGCTGCTCAACCAGTGGGCCAACATCGTCCGCTGGGAGCTGCGCCCGCGGACGTTCCTGCGGACCACCGAGTTCCTCTGGCAGGAGGGTCACACGGCCCACGCCACCGAAGAGGACGCCCGCCGCTACGCGCGTGAGATCCACAAGACGGTCTACGAAGAGTTCATGGTCAACATGCTGGCCATCCCGGTCGTGCCGGGCCGCAAGACCAAGGGTGAGCGGTTCGCCGGCGCCACCAACACCATGACCGTCGAGGCCATGATGGGCGACACCAAGGCGCTGCAGATGGGCACGTCGCACGAGCTCGGGCAGAACTTCGCCAAGGCGTTCGACATCACCTACTCGTCCTCGGCGGGCAAGGTCGAGCACGCGTGGACGACGTCGTGGGGCACCTCCACCCGGATGATGGGTGGCCTGATCATGGTGCACGGCGACGACAACGGCCTGCGCCTGCCGCCGCGGATCGCGCCGATCCAGGCCCAGGTCATGGTGATCAAGGCCGGCGAGGGTGTCGTCGAGGCGGCGGCCAACCTCCGCGACGAGCTCAAGGCGGCCGGCGTCCGCGTCAAGCTCGACGACCGCGCCGACATCCCGTTCGGCCGCCGGGCCGTCGACGCCGAGCTCCAGGGCATTCCGGTACGCATCGAGGTCGGCCCGCGTGACCTCGCCGCCGGCAACGCCGTGGTGGCCCGGCGCATCGACGGCACCAAGTCGCCGATCGCCCTGGGTGACGTCGTCGCCGACGTGGTCAGTGCCCTCAAGGCCGACCAGCAGCGCATGTACGACGACGCGCTGACCTTCCGCGAGGCGAACACCGTGGACGTCAAGACGCTCGGTGACGCGATCGAGGCCGCGCAGACCGGCTGGGCACGCGTTCCGTGGTCGGCGGTCGGCACCGACGGTGAGGCTGAGGCAAACGGCAAGGCGGTGACCGTGCGTTGCCTGTTCCGCGAGGACGGGTCGATGCCCGACACCGACGACGAGCCGAACCTGGTCGCGATCCTGGCGCGTTCGTACTGACCGTGAGGTTCGCACCGGGCCGCGAGGTCCTCTACCGCAACATCGACGGCCCCCGGCTCGCGTCCGTGCGACCGTGCCGGGTGGTCAGCGACGACAACCGCGGGCTGCTGCTCTGGCTGGCCCGCGGCTCGGCGGTGCTCGTCGAGGTGGCGGAGGACGGCCGCGGCATCCGGGACATGCCGTTCACCGAGTGGGTCGGTCTGCCCACCGAGGTCGTCCCGGTGACCTGGCAGGGGCCGGGCCTGCTCAAGTTCATCCCGCCGGACGCCGACCACTCGGTCTGGTTCTTCCGTGACGACGCCGGCACCTTCACCAACTGGTACGTCAACCTCGAGGACCGCGCGCTGCGCTGGGACGACGGGCACATCGCGGGCGTCGACGTGATCGACCAGGACCTCGACATCGTGGTCCGGCCCGACCGGTCGTGGGTGTGGAAGGACGAGGACGAGTTCACCGAACGCCTCGCCCTCCCGGAGCACTACTGGGTGCGGGACGAGACCGCCGTCCGGGACGAGGGACTGCGGGTGATCAAGCAGATCGAGGCGGGGGAGTTCCCCTTCGACGGCACCTGGACGGACTTCCGGCCCGACCCCGCCTGGTCGCCGTTCGCCGAGGTCCCGCCCGGCTGGGACCGCCCGCCCGTTCCCCGCTGAGGAACGGGGCAGCGGCGAACTGCCGATCTTCCGTACTCTGCCGCGGTGACCGAGACCCCAGTCGCTGCGATCTCCGTGCCCTACCCCGAGTGGGACCCGCCGCCCCGCAAGCCCGGCCGCTTCGCCTCCTGGCTCGCCCTGGTCGTCGTCCTGGCCGGCGCAGGCGTCGCCTACCAGCAGTACCAGAGCATTTTCGGCGCCCGTTACGCCGAGCGCGCGGACTTCTGCCCGGCCGTCGACGTCGGCCCGCTCTCGGCCGGCCTGGCCACCCCGATCGGCCCCGCCACGAAGGTCGACGACGGTGTCCCCCCAGTCGGTGACCAGCAGTACTGCCGCATCACGGCCGCCGAATCCGACGGCACTCCCCGGGTCGCCGCCGTGATCACCTTCACCCACTACCCCAACGGTGCGGTGGCCGACGTCCAGTACGCGATGCGCCGTGACGACGTGGCGCGGACGGTCACCGACCGCCCCAACCGCCGGGACCTCACCGACAGCTCCTTCGGCTACCACGACCCGGCGACCAACCCACCGCGCTTCCAGGTGACCGTCGCCGACTCCAACCTGCTGATCACCATGGAGATCGCCGTCCCCGCCGGCAACCCCAACTGGCAGTCCCGCTTCCCGACCGCGGCCTACTCGACCCTCAACGAAGTGATCCGCGCCACCCTGAAGCGCCTGTCCTGACGCTTCTGGCCATGCAATCAGCAGGCAGGGTGCGGGTGGCCGCTCATGAGCCGCCAGGCGATTGGCCGCCCGCGCCCGGTCTCGGCGGGAGCGACGATCAGTGCCATGCACGCAGGCACGACATGACCTTGATCCGGATCTGGCATTTGCTCTTTCTCGGGCCGGTTGGGCTAGGCGGCAGAGCATCTGGCAGAATGGACCGCTGGTATCCGGCACGCGTGAGGCGCCCTCTAACCCTGAGCGCGTTGCCAGTCCATGAGGCAACGGTCCCGCATTCCCCACGCGGTCCCGGCGGCTCGACCTCACGCACCGGCTCTGCTAGGCCGGTCGTCATTGTTATCAGGAGCGAAGAGAACCGTGGCCGTTAAGATCCGGCTCCTGCGGATGGGCAAGATCCGCAACCCGCAGTACCGCATCGTCGTCGCCGACTCGCGCACCAAGCGCGACGGCCGCGCCATCGAGTACGTCGGCATCTACCAGCCCAAGGAAGATCCTTCGATCATCCAGGTGAAGTCCGAGCGTGTGCAGTACTGGCTCTCGGTCGGCGCGCAGCCGAGCGAGGCCGTGCAGCGCATCCTCGAGAAGACCGGCGACTGGCAGCAGTTCAAGGGTCTGCCGGCCCCGCCGCCGCTGCTCATGGCGCCGGAGAAGGCGAACCGCACCGCGACCTACGAGGCCGAGGCGAAGGCTGCCGCCGGCGTCGCGGACGCTCCGGCCGCCAAGCCGGCCAAGAAGGCCGCGAAGGCGACCGAGGCCAAGGCCGACAAGGCTGACAAGGCCGCCGAGAAGACGCCGGCCGCGCCGGAGGTTGCCGAGACGCGACCGTCCGACACCAAGGCTGTCGACCCGGCCGAGCCGAACCGTGAGGCTGTTGCCGCCGACGCGAAGGACCCGGCCGGTGCCGGCGCCGACGCGAACTGACGGGGCGCTCCGGCCCGCGCTGGAGCACCTCGTCAAGGGCATCGTCGACAACCCGGACGACGTCCGGGTCCGGCTGGTCGACTCGCGCCGCGGTAAGCGGCTCGAGGTGCGCGTCCACCCCGAGGACCTGGGAACGGTCATCGGGCGGGGCGGGCGCACGGCCAAGGCGCTGCGTCAGGTCATCGGGTCGATCGGTGGGCGCGGCATCCGCGTCGACATCGTCGACGCGTACTGAGTGCCGCGCTGATGCTGCTGGTCGTCGGTCAGATCGGTAAACCCCACGGCATCCGTGGGGAAGTGCTGGTGACCGTGCGCACCGATGATCCAGAGGCGAGATTTGCCGCCGGGTCGGCGTTCACGACGGAAGTCCCCCGGGACCGCCGGGTGAGCGCCGGTCCGGCGGGTGCCGCTGCCGCCGGAGTTCCCTACCGCGTGCCGGACAAGCTCACTCTGGAAGCCGCGCGCTTCCACCAGGGCAAGGTCATCGCCCAGTTCGAGGGTGTTCTCGACCGCAACACCGCCGAGGCGCTGCGTGGTGTGCTGCTGCAGGTCGACAGCTCCTCGGTGACCGCTCCCGACGATCCCGACGAGTTCCTCGATCATCAGCTGGTCGGGCTCAGCGTGGTGTCGGTGGACGGTTCGGTGCTCGGCACGGTCGGCCGGATCGACCACGCGCCGGCGTCCGACCTCATCGTCCTCGAGAAGGCCGGGGGCGGGACAGCGCTCATCCCCTTCGTCAGCCAGATGGTGCCCACGGTCGACCTGGCCGGTGCCCGCGTGATCGTCGACCTGCCCGAGGGCCTGCTCGACCTGTAAAGGCCTGCCTGTGCGCGTCGACATCGTCTCGATCTTCCCGGACTACTTCGCCCCGCTGGACCTGTCGCTGATCGGCAAGGCGCGGGGCTCCGGGCTCCTCGACCTGGCCGTGCACGATCTGCGTACCTGGACCTCCGACGTGCACCGCACGGTCGACGACAGCCCGTACGGCGGCGGCCCGGGCATGGTGATGCGTCCGGAGCCGTGGGCGGCCGCGTTCGACGCTGTGGCCCGCCCCGAGTCGGTGCTGGTCGTGCCGTCACCGGTCGGGAAGCCGTTCACCCAGGCCGCCGCGCACGAGCTGGCCGCACTGCCGCACCTGATCTTCGCCTGCGGCCGGTACGAGGGCATCGACCAGCGGGTGCTCGAGGACGCCGCCGACCGCATGCCGGTCCGGGAGGTCTCGCTCGGCGACTACGTGCTCTTCGGCGGTGAGGTCGCGGTCATCGTGATCATGGAAGCGATCACCCGACTGCTGCCCGGGGTGCTCGGCAACGCCGACTCGCTGACCGAGGAGTCGCACGCCGCCGGGCTGCTGGAGGCGCCCGTCTACACCAAGCCGGCCGTCTGGCGGGACCGGGCGGTGCCCGAGGTGCTGCGGTCCGGCGACCACGGGCGGATCGCGCGCTGGAGGCGTACGGAATCCCTGGTCAGGACGGCCACCCGGCGCCCGGACATGTTCGCGGCCTACCCGGGTGAGCAGCTCGACAAGAAGGACCGGGCGGCGCTGGACGAGGCCGGATTTCAGATCACGCCCCCGGGTGTGGCAAAGTAGTGAGGTTGCCGTTCGTCGTCCACGCCGTGGAGGACGGGCGAGGATCACCAGCACTCCGCTGGGGGTCAGAATCACCCAATCGCGCATCGAACTCCCGGTGCGCTTTGAGCACACGAGGATGCAGCCAATGAACACGCTGGACGCACTCGACGCCCAGTCGCGGCGCACCGACATCCCTGACTTCCGGGCCGGTGACACCGTCAAGGTGCACGTCCGGGTCGTCGAGGGCAACCGTTCCCGTGTCCAGGTCTTCCAGGGCGTCGTGATCAGCCGCCAGGGTGGCGGGCTGCGCGAGACCTTCAAGGTCCGGAAGATCAGCTTCGGCGTCGGTGTCGAGCGGACCTACCCCATCAACAGCCCGCAGCTCGACCGCATCGAGGTCGTGACCCGCGGTGATGTGCGACGCGCCAAGCTCTACTACCTCCGCGAGCTCCGTGGCAAGAAGGCCAAGATCAAGGAGCTCCGCGAGAAGCAGACCGTCAGCTGAACCCCCTAGCGGTCCGGGCCGTATTCACTCGGACTGACGTTTACTGCGCGAGCGCATTACGCTTACGCCAGTGACGGATGGGAATCAGTGCCAGCGCGGTAGTCGCCGCGCCGGTGGACCATTCGCACTACCGCCCGACACGTCCCTCACGGGGGATCCCGGGCGGTAGTGCTGTATCCGGGGCGGCTCACCGGACGGCGGCGGGAGATGCGTAGCGTGGAACCGATGCAGGGGTATCGAGCCTCCTCCTCCGGGCGTCGCCGCGGGCGGGTGATCCGCCGCAAGGAGATGCCCCTCTGGCAGGAGTTGCCGCTGCTTCTTGTGGTCGCGTTCTGCCTCGCCGTGCTGATCCGCACGTTCCTGGTGCAGGCGTTCTACATCCCGTCCGGCTCGATGGAGAACACCCTCGCGATCAAGGACCGCGTCCTGGTCAACAAGGTCGTCTACGACATGCGTGACCCGCTGCGGGGCGAGATCGTCGTCTTCCGCGGCACCGACAACTGGGCGCCCGAGCAGCCGCTCGATCCGGTCAGCAACACCTTCGGCGCCAAGCTCGGCCGCACGATCGGCGACCTCGTCGGTGTCAGCCGTCCGGGCGAACGTGACTTCATCAAACGGGTGATCGGTCTGCCGGGTGACAAGGTCGCCTGCTGCGACGATCAGGGCCGGATCACGGTCAACGGCGAGCCGATCGACGAGCCGTACATCTTCGAGAATTCACCCCTCGAGGCCCCGCCCAACCCGCGCCAGTGCACCAGCCGCCGCTTCGCCGAGGTGACCATCCCCGCGGGTGAGATGTTCGTCATGGGCGACCACCGCATGGTGTCCCAGGACGCCCGCTGCCAGGGGCCGGTCCCGATCGACAACATCATCGGCCGCGCCTTCGTCGTGGTCTGGCCGACCAAGCACTTCACCAGCCTCTCCGTCCCCGACAACTGGAAGGCCTACGGCGAGGCCCACCCCGTCGCGGCCGCCCCGGCGGGTGTTTATCCGGCTCGTGAGCCGGATCCCGGCACCGTTGCCGTTATGCTGCCGTTCCTCTTAAGTGTCGGCGTATCCGCGCGTTCCGGACTGTGGTTGCGGCTGCGGCGACGTAGGCTCCGTTCGTGATTGACGAGCAAGCCGAAGAGAAGCGCAAGGGATCGTTCTGGCGCGAGCTGCCGATCCTGCTGGGTGTGGCGATCCTCGTCGCCGTCCTGGTGCGGGCGTTCGTTCTGCAGACCTTCTACATCCCGTCGCCCTCGATGGAGCACACGCTCAACGTCTGGGACAGGGTGCTGGTCAACAAGCTCGTTTACGACTTCCGGGACCCCCGCCGGGGCGAGATCGTGGTCTTCAAGGCCCCGACCGACTGGCAGAGCGGCACCGAGGGCGAGGACTTCATCAAGCGCATCATCGGCGTCGGCGGCGACCACCTGGTCTGCTGCGACGACCAGGAACGCCTGATCGTCAACGGCCACTCGCTGGACGAGCCGTACATCTACAAGGACGCCGACGGTAAGCAGGACCCGGCTGCCGACGAGAAGTTCGACATCACCGTGCCGGCCGGGCGCCTCTGGGTCATGGGTGACCACCGGTCCGCCTCCGGCGACTCCCTGGAGCACTGGGAGCAGACCGAGGACATCCAGGCCGCGACGATCGAGTCCGAGTCGATCGTCGGCCGGGCGTTCACGATCTTCTGGCCCATCGGCCGGGCGACCTGGCTCTCGGTGCCCAAGGGATTCGACGGCGTCCCGAACGCCGCCCCGGCCAACTGACCCGGGATCAAGATCGACCACTGGCGCAATAGGCTGGGGGCGTGACGTTCATCGACCGGCGGGCCGCACGGGTGCTCCTCATCGACGCCGCCGAGCGTGCTCTCCTGCTGCGGGGCAGCGATCCGGCCCGGCCGGGGGAGCGTTGGTGGTTCACCCCCGGCGGCGGCCTGGCCGAGGGTGAGACGCCCGTGCAGGGTGCGGCCCGTGAGCTCCACGAGGAGACCGGGCTGAAGGTCGAGCCGAGCGCTCTCGGCGAGCCGGTGTTCCACGAGATCACCGAGTTCAGCTACAACAACCGGCAATATCGCCAGGAGCAGGACTTCTTCCTGTTCCGCGTGCCGGACTGGCAGGTCGACACCGCCGGCTTCGACGACGACGAGCGGCGCACCATCACCGAGCACCGCTGGTGGTCCGCCCCCGAGCTCGACGCCACGACCGAGCAGATCTTCCCCCTCGGCCTCGCCGATCTGCTGCGGCGGGTCGTCTGATGCTGAGCCCACCCCGGACGGTCGTGCGACGCGAAGGCGGCCTCTACGCCCTCGAGCGCGCCCTGCAACGCCGCGGCTTCCGGCACGTCGCCGGCGCCGACGAGGCGGGCCGTGGCGCGTGCGCCGGGCCGCTCGTGGCCGCCGCCGCGATCCTCCCCGAGGGCAAGCGCGGCGAGATCGACGAGCTGGCCGACTCCAAGCTGCTCACCGCGGCCGCCCGTGAACGCGTCTACGCCGAGGTGGTCGCCCGCGCGCTGGCCTGGTCCGTCGTGATCATCCCGCCCGCGGAGGTCGACGGTCGCGGCCTCCACGTCTGCAACCTCGCCGCGATGCGCCGCGCGCTCGCGTCACTGACCACCCGCCCCGAGTACGTCCTCACCGACGGATTCCCGGTCGACGGTCTCGGCGCACCCGGACTCGCCGTCTGGAAAGGCGACCGTGTCGCGGCCTGCGTGGCGGCGGCCAGCGTGCTCGCCAAGGTCACCCGGGACCGCCTGATGGTCGAGCTCGACGGCCGGTTCCCGGACTACGGCTTCGCCGTGCACAAGGGTTACATCACCGACGAGCACAGCGCGGCGCTGACCCGCCACGGGCCCTGCGCCGAGCACCGCTTCTCGTACGTGAACGTCGCGGCGGTCTCCGGACGCGGCAATCGCCCGCCCCGGGCCCGCCGCCCGGCGAATCTGCCCGCCGACACTGCCGAGCCGCTGATGCTGTGGCCAGCGGTTGAGGGTACGGTCGGCGTGGCGTCGGGCGAGCAGCCTCGGCCGCCGGTGCCGGTGGGGGAAGATGAGGCCATGGAGGGCGAGAAGCGATGAGCGCAGAGGATCTCGAGAAGTACGAGACCGAGATGGAGCTGCAGCTCTACCGGGAGTACCGCGACATCGTCCGACAGTTCTCGTACGTTGTGGAGACGGAGCGCCGGTTCTACCTGGCGAACCAGGTCGACCTGCACGTGCGCAACTCCGACGGCGAGGTGTACTTCGAGGTCGAGATGCACGACGCCTGGGTCTGGGACATGTACCGCCCGGCCCGCTTCGTCAAGAACGTCCGCGTGATGACCTTCAAGGACGTCAACGTGGAGGAGCTCGAGAAGCCGGACATCTCGTTGCCCGATGAGGCCGGCTTCGGCGGCAGCTGAGTTATCCACAGGGCGGGTCGCGGCCGTCCCTGGATCAGAGCACGATGCCGGCATGCATTTGCTGCTCCCGGCCCTGCTGATCCTCCTCGGTGCTCCGGCTCTCGGCCTGCCTTCGCCTGGCCTGCCGGCTTCGGCTTCTGCTCGGCCGTCGGCCGGCGTGCCGCTTTCTGCTTTTCGGTGGCCCGTGGCCGGGGCTGCTGTGGTCCGGCGCTTCGATCCGCCGCCGCAGCCCTGGCTGGCCGGCCATCGTGGTGTCGACCTGGCCGCGGCTCCGGGCGTCCCGGTGGGGGCATCGGGCGCCGGCACGATCGTTTTTGCCGGGACGGTGGCCGGGCGGGGCGTGGTCAGCGTCGCGCATCCCGGCGGTCTGCGGACCACCTACGAGCCGGTCACCGCGGCTGATCTCCAACCGGGCGATGCGGTGGCGGCCGGTGACGCGCTCGGGACCCTCGAAGCGGCCCATCCGGGCTGTCCCGCGGCCGCCTGCCTGCACTGGGGCCTGCGCCGCGGCACCGAATATCTTGACCCGCTCACCCTGCTGGGCCTCGGCCGTGTCCGACTGCGCCCGCTATGACGGCCGGGTCAGCGCAGCCCGGCGAGCAGGGGCGGCAGGCGTTCCGCGAGGTTCTCGAACTCGTCCGGGCGGTTGTAGACCTGCGCGCTCAGCCGGAGCCAGCCACGACCGCCCCAGGCGTTGATCGCCACCTCGGTGGCCAGCTTGTCGGCGACCATCTGCCGCAGCGCGTGCGCCTCCGGCTGCGTGGTGGCGAGCCCGCTCGGCAACGGCAGGATCCGCATGGACGCCTCGGCCGCGCCCGGGTCCGGCAGGTCGGTCGGCGCGAGACCGAGGCTCTCACCGACAACCCTCTGCCCGTACGCCGCCAGGGCCGCGTTGTGCGCCCGGACCGTGTCGAGCCCGAGAGTGCGCAGGGTGAAGAGGCCGGCGGGTGCGGCGAGCCACGGCGTGTAATCGATCGTCCCCTGGAACTCCACCGCCATCGGGAAACCCGACTCCTGCTCCCACGAGACGATCAGCGGCTCGATGCGGCGGCGCCAGGCCGGCGCCACCGCCAGCAGCGCGGTGCTCCGGGGGGCGAAGGCCCACTTGTGCAGGTTCCCCACCCAGAAATCGGCGCCGATCCGCTCCACGTCGACGTCGAGCATCCCCGGCACGTGCGCCGCGTCGACGAGCACGGGGATGTCGTGCTCACGGGCGGCCGCGGCGATCTCGCGTACCGGAAGGACCTTGGCGGTGGGGGAGGTGATCTGGTCGACGACCAGGAGCTTGGTCTTGCCGGGGCGCAACGCGTTGCGGATGCGGGAGACGACCTCGGCGTCGGTTGCGTCCAGCGGCAGGGCGACCGTCCGCGCCGTGGCCCCGTCACGCCGGCACTGCCGCCGCACCGCAAAAGCGTTCGCGCCGTACCCGTGATCGGTGAGCAGCACCTCGTCACCGGAGGTGAGCCGCACCGACTGCAGCACCAGGGAGACGGCCGCGGTCACGTTCGGCACCAGGGCGCTGCCGTCCGGGTCCGCACCCAGAAAAGCCGCGAGATGCCGTCGCGTATGGACGATCCGGTCGGTCAGCCCCGGATGCACGAAGAACGACATCGGATTGCGGTCGATCTCGTCCCGCAGCCGCTGCTGGGCACGCTGCACCCCGATCGGGACGGCGCCGAACGAGCCGTGGTTGAGATAGGCGGTGGCCGCATCCAGGGAGAAGAGGAGCCGCGCTCCCGGGATGGCCGGGGGCGGATCTCCGACGCTCACCCCCTGATCGTACGGGTCCAGGACGGCTCGTTCCGGTCAGGCGCGGGGATGGGCCTGCTTGAAGGCCGCCCGGAGCCGCTCGGTGGACACATGCGTGTAGATCTGCGTGCTCGACAACGAGGCGTGCCCGAGCAGATCCTGCACCGCCCGCAGGTCGGCGCCGCCATCCAGCAGGTGCGTGGCCGCGGAGTGGCGCAGATCGTGCGGACTGGTGTGCGGCAGCCCGGAAGCCTGCGCCGCCGCGGCCACGATCCGCCGGACGACGGTCTGCTGCAGCCGGCCACCCCGCGCGCCCAGGAAGAGCGCGTCACCACTGCCCTTGATCGCCACGGCGGCCCGCCCGTGCCGCAGCCACTCGTCGAGGGCCTTCTGAGCGGGGATGCCGTAGGGAACCACACGCTCCTTGGCGCCCTTGCCGAAGACGCGGACAACACGGCGGCTCTCGTCCAGGTCGGCGACGTCGAGGCCGCAGAGCTCGCTCACACGTACGCCGGTTGCGTAGAGCAGCTCGAGGACCGCCCGATCCCGGACGGCGTGGGCGTCGCCGGTGGAGACAACCAGGTCCGCCGCCTGATCGGCACGCAACACCGACGGAAGATCACGATGCGCCTTGGGGCTGGCCAGCGACGCCCCCACGTCGGCCGGCGCCAGCCCCGACCGATGCGCCCACGCGGTGAACGTCCGCGCGGCCGCAGCCCGGCGTGCCTGCGAGGTGCGCGCAGCCCCATCACTCATCCGCTGCGCCAGCCACCCCCGCACCACCCCAAGATCAAGATCGGCCGGCGCCGCACAGCCCACCTGCGCCGCATGATCGAGCAGCGACACAACATCACCCACGTACGCCCGCACGGTGTGCGCCGACCGGTTGTCAACACTGGCCAGATGATGCCCGAAGTCGTCCACGGCCTCCCGCAACGCGACCGGCAACGCCTCATGAACCTCACGGGTGCTCACGTCACCTATCATTCCGCCTTTGGAGGGCTGTGATGGTTTCGGCACGTGTACTTCTGACGTCGGTGCTCGCCCTGAGCGCCTGCTCGGGCCCGTCCACCTCACCCGACCCGCCCACCGCCAGCGCCGGCTTCGGCAACGCCCCAGCAACGTCAGCCGCGTTCACGTCCCCGTCGGGCAACATCGGCTGCTACGTCGACCGGGACGGGGCCCGCTGCGACATCGTCAAGAAGTCGTGGAAGCCGCCCGCCAAGCCGTCCGACTGCGATCTGGCCTGGGGCTCCAGCATCTCCCTGAACAGCTCATCCCAGCAACCGATGTTCACCTGCGCCGGCGACACGGTGCTCGGCGCCGACAAAATCCTGAACTACGGCGAAACCATTCAGGTCGGTGACCTTCGGTGCGACAGCACCAGCCAACGCACCCGCTGCGAGGACACAGGGACCGGCCACGGCTTCACGCTCGCGATCGAGCAGTACACGATCTTCTGACTTCGCTTTCAGGTTTGTCGGCATGGTTTTCTCACACGAGCTCGACGCCGCCTCACCGGCCCCGTCGTTGCGAAGCCGGTGGCCCAGCCGACCACCTGGTGATCGAACCCGGGAACGCCACACACGCCGCACCCGCAACTAACAGCAGGCAAACGCTGCCGGTGGAGGGTGATCTCTGCTCAGCGACAACCCGGGTGTGCTGCGGACCGAGCCGGCCGCGGCGTTCTTTGCCCGCGTGTAGCTGGAAGCGCTTTCCGCCTGCCGGTAGGAATCCCGATCTATTACTGGCTGGTCACCGTTTGTTGTGAGCAATAGGGAAGCTTCGTTGGCCATTGTTCGACCGGCGCGAAGAGTCGTCATTCCTATCGAGCCGGTTGTCGACTAAGCGGTCGCGTGTGGGAGCTGGCTTCATCAGGCCGAGCGGCTAGACCTCATACGGCCGCCGGGGAGTGCGGCGTCATTCCCGCCAAGCTTGATCGGTTGCTGCGCGGTGGTCTTGTCAGGCGCCGCCGGGCCGGCGGTCCGACCAGCGCTGGGCCCGGATCGGACGCTGCTCGGCCCGCGCTTCGCGCTAGAACGGTCGTGTTAGCCAGAGCGGCGGTTGCGCGACGGTCTCGTCGGGCTGAACCGGGTGTGAGGCTCCGACTCTTCGGCAGGCCAACGGCAAGATCGCCACAACATCCGCTATGTAGGCCAGGACGAGCCCCACGAAGGCCCAACTTCAGCGATGTTGGGCTGTGGCCCGGGATCGCGAGGGCCGAACTTCACCGATGTTGGGCTGTGGCTGAGGTCGCGAGGGCCCAACTCAGCGAGCCCTTTTCATCGTGGGTGTTGAGCGGTCTCAACGCTGTGCAGGACCTGGATTGCCTGCACGATAGGCGTGGTCCGGCCGGGGCTGCAGCGGATCTGGGTCAGGATTTTCCACTGTTTGAGGGTGGCGTTGGCGCGTTCGCCGTTGGCGCGGATCGCTGCGTGGTCGCGGTTGAATTTTTTGTTCCAGGCGGTGAAGACCTTGCGGCCTTTGTGTTTCTTGTACGGGGTGATGAACGGACGCTGGACGCTTTGGTAGGCGCGGTCGGCGAAGGTGATCACACCCGCGGTGGTCAGGGCGTCGATCAGGCCGTGGGTGCGGGCCGCGGTCAGGTCATGTGTCCTGCCAGGTAGTCCAGGTGAGGCCCAGATGAGCCGGCCGGCGGGGTCGGCGACGACTTGGATGTTCATGCCGTGCCGGCGGTGTTTACCGGAGTAGTACGCCTTGTCGTCGGCGACCCGGTCGATCGAGATTAGGGTCCCGTCGAGGATCACGAAACAGAGCCGCCGGATCCGGGTCATGGCGGTGGTCAGGTCTGGTGCGGTGGCGGCGAGTAGGTCGATGGCTTCGCGGACGTAACGCCAGGCGGTGCTGGTGCTGATGGCGAAGCCGGTGGCCAGGCGGTGGTAGGTGTCGCCGTTGCGCAGGTGGGCCAGGGCGAGCAGGGCTTGCCGGGCCGGGGCCAGGACCCGCCACCGCGACCGTCGTTGCCGGCGGTGGTGGCGGATGAGGGTGGTCAGGTGGTTCAGGGACTGGCTGGACAGAGAGATCGTCGCGGGGTAAGACAGCATGGTGAGGCTCCCGGTTGGGGCATCGGATCTTGGTCGACTGCTGTCTTACCGGGAGCCTCACCTTCATCGATACCCGACCCACAGCCATCACCGTGACCAGCACCAACACGATGAAAAAGGCTCACGGATGTTGGGGTGTGGTCGGGGTTCGAGGGCCCGACTTCAGCGATGTTGGGCTGTCGCTCGAGGTCCGAGGGCCCAACTTCAGCGATGTTGGGGTGTGGTCGGAGGCGCGAGGGCCCGACTTCACCGATGTTGGGTCCTCTGCGGCGCGGTGATCTGATCGCGCAACGAGCGGCCGGCCGCTGACCAGTGCCAGGCTGGATGGGGCGCTACGCACTGGCCTTGTCGGCGTCGACGGGCCGACCAGCGCCAGGCCGGATTGGCTGCTGCGCAGTGGTCTTGTCGAGCCGGACCGGGGCGAATGGGCAAGCAAGCATCGATCCGGTCGCGGCTGGTGATCGGGCGTTGCGTGCTGCCGTTGCGGAGTGGGCTTCATCCTCGGCGGATGGGGCCGGCCGGTGCGGGTGGTCAGCAGCGGGCGGGATCCCGGGCCGTTCCGCGCTTCGCGCGAGAACGTGCTGGGGCGAGGAGAGCGGGTCCGGTCAGGGGCGGGTCAGTTGGACGCGGTCTGCCGGGTGGACCGTTGTGGTGCCGTCCGATGTGGTGATGACCAGGACCGGGACGCCTTCGGGCAGGCGGTGGTGGCGGCGTTCGGCGTCGGTTGGCATGCGGGCGGCGGCGCGGGCGCCTCGGGGGAGGGTGATCGTTTCGGTGGGCTCGGGCACGCGGACGAAGGTCCCTCGTGGGCGGTCGACCGTGACGAGACCTTCGGTGCGCAGCTGGCCGATGGCCTGACGCACGGTGGTGCGGCTGATGGCGTACTCCTGGGCCAGGCGCAGCTCGCTCGGCAGTGGTTCGCCGGGCGCGAGGTCGCCGGAGGTGATCTGGTCGCGCAGCAGATCGGCGAGCTGGCGGAAGACCGCGCGGTCGGCTGAGGGATCGATCATGATTCATACGGTACGTGATCACGTTGTTTCGTTGCATTGTACGTACGAATCGATGTCGATACGCTCGTACTGCCACGTCGAACCGCGTTCCGTGGTGAAAGAAGGCTGCGGCGGTCGGCGGTCCCTGCGAGGTCCCGGCCGCCGTCTGCCTTCATTACCGCGACATCCTGAAACTGCTGCGACAACCGTCGCCGAGAATGGCAGGAGTCGCGATCAGCGTTGAATATCCGTGATTTCGTGCACCGGCGTCACCCCGGTCAGGCTCGGCCGCACCCACGCCAGGAACCGGTCGTAGAGATCCGCCGGCGGTGTCTGACCGTGTGCACTGAGATCGTTCAGCGCCTCGGCCATGTACGAGGACATGTAGATCGTCAAGCTGGACGGGTATCGCCGGAACTCGACGAGCATCTCGCTCTTCGCGGGTGCGCACGGCCAGGGTTGCCCGCAAGCCTGGCAATCCCATGCCGGTCGTGCGCCCAGATGCTGCGGGTTCACCATGAGCGGCCCCGACTGGCCCGGTAGGCCTGAGCCGGAGTGAGCCCGCCGGCACGCCCGATCTGCGAGAGCAGCACAGTGGGCGCCAACCACGCGGGTGCTCGAGCATGGAAGTCGTGCTCGCTCTCTGAAGGTTCGTACGAATCGGCCTGCCGATGGTCGGCCGGTTCGGATCGGGTGTCGGAAGCGGTTCGGGGAGGAAAGCTGATCGGCCCGCTTGCCTCAGGATGATGCGAAAGTCCAGGCCGCCAGAGTTCGCTGGGTGCCACCGTCGTTGCTTCGGCTTGAAACTGGTCGGCCTCGTCAGCTGGATCGTCGGACCGAAGTCCGTCCCGCGGTCGGTGCCCGTGGCTGGGTCCGGCTGCCCACTGCTGATCGGGATAACCAATCGACCCGACTCCTTCCCAGAGAGCGGGGCCCACGATGTCGGGAGGGCGGCCGGTCTCGCAGTTGCTGCGGGGATTGCGATATCCGCTGGTGTTCCACGGCTCGGACCGGCCATCGGTGCTGCTTCCGTCGGCGGGACGAACGGGATCCCTGACCCTGGCCCTGGCCGCTTCGCGGAGACCTTCGTCGGTCACACGCCGCCGGGTCTGGGCCGGAATATGGGCTCCCGGAGCGACGTCGTCGCCGGGTTGGTGGGGTGGTGGGTCGAACCAGCCGGTGTCGTAGCTGCGGGGTTCGACCGGCTCGTCCGGTTCGGTGTTCCAGGCCGCGTACCCGTTGCTGTTCATGCGGATGAAGCCGGTCGGGCGGGTCGAAGGCGCGGGGTCCCGGGCTCGGGCAGTCGCGTCCGTGGAGGACGAGGCGGGTGAAGCCCGGACCTGAGGGAAGGGAAGAGGCGGCGCCGGGACCAAACGGTCCACGCACGGAGCCGGCAGGCCGCACGAGCATCGCCGCCACAGGGAACGCCATTGGCGTTTGTGGGACGGCTCGTACGGCACCGGGTCCGGGCGCCGTCTACGAGGGATAGTCATGCGACCACCGTAGTTGACATACGACTAGCTGTCCTTCGCGAAGTTGACCCATGACTAATAGTCATACGCCTACGGTCGATCATGTGGCAGCTAAGCCGATCCGATTGATGGGTGCGCACGAGATCCGTGAGCGGCTGGGCGGTGTGAGCCGTCAGCGGGCCTACCAGATCACCAGCCGGGCGGACTTTCCTGCGCCTGTTGCCGACCTCGCCCAGGGCAAGGTCTGGTCGACGGACGACGTCGAGGCCTGGATGAAGGTCCACCGCAAGGAGCAGGACGACACCGAGGGCTGAGGCGCTCAACGCACCAGCGCGACCCCGTCGTTGCGGCGTACCACCAGGCCGGCCATCTCCAACAGGGACAGCCGACGCAGGACTGTGCGCACGCCGAGCCCGGACTTGGTCGCGAGTTCTTCCGGGCCCGCGGTGCCGCGTCGTGGCACGGCTTCCAGCACCAGGGCCGACTCCTCGTCCAGGCTGTCGTGGGGTCGTTCCCGGCCGCGGGGCACCTCGGCCAGGTATTCGCCGATCTTGCCGACCTCGTCCAGCACGTGCGGCAGCCCTGTCACCAGCGTCGTTTCGGGGTACTTCCGGAGCAGTTCGTGGCAGCCGACCGACATCGCCGAGGTGACCGGGCCCGGGACGACCATCGCGCGGCGGTTGAGGGCGATGGTTCTGCTCATCGTCTGGACCGCGCCGCTGCGGGCTGCGGCCTCGACGAGCACCGTTCCCGCGGTCGCCGCGGCGATCACGCGGTTGCGGATCAAGAAGCGGTGGCGCAGAGGTTCCGAGCCCGGGGGCCATTCGCTCATCAGCACCCCGCTGTCGGCGATCTGCTCGAACATCGCGGCGTTTCCCATCGGGTACGGCCGGTCGACCCCGCACGCCAGCACCGCAACCGTCAGGCCGCCGGCCGACAACGCGGCCCGGTGCGCGGCGGCGTCGATGCCGAACGCCCCGCCGGACACCACTGTCCACTCGCGTTCCGCCAGCCCGTACGCAAGATCGTTGGTGACGTGCAGCCCGTAGTTGGTGGCAGCACGCGCACCCACCACGGCCACCGAACGCGCGAACGCCTCGTCCAACGGCCACCCGCCACGCACCCACAGGCACAGTGGCGGCCGGACGTCTCGATTGATCCGGCCCCCACCGTCGACCTCGAGGGTCGCCAGCGTGTCCACTGTGGTGGGCCATTCGGGATCCGAGGGCACCACCACGCGCGCCCCGAGGCGTTCCGTCCGGCGCAGGGCGATCTCGGCCAGCCGGCGGGGATCGCCGGCCGCGGAGCGTGAGATCACCGCCGTCCGCAGGGCTGATTCGGGGACGTCGCCGCGGAGCAGCCGGGCCAGGGTCGCCTCGGCCCCTCCGGCCTGGACCAGCTGCCATACGGTCCGGTTGCCGGGCTCACCGAGCCAGGTGAGCGCGACCCGGGCCAGGCGGTCCGCCTCCGTGCCGGGATCAGGAGTTTCGGTCATGCGCCTCTCCCATTCGTAGTTGTGCCGCCTCGTCCACGTCCGTCCCGGTCGGCCGGTCACGTCCGTCCAGGTCCGCGATCGACCAGGCCAGACGCAGGATCCGGTCGAAGCCGCGGGCCGACAGCACCCCGCGGTCCAGCCCCGCCCGGAGCACGGCGGTGTCGCGTGCCGCCAGCCGGAACGGTGGCCGGCGCAGCTGCGGGCCCGGCACCTCGGCGTTGACCCGCCAGCCACCCGGAGACCACCGGGCCGCCGCCGCCGAACGAGCCGCCGCCACCCGCACGGCGACCTCCGGTGATCCCTCGGCCGGTGCGGAAGCCGTCATCAGCTGGGCCGCGCTCAGCGGCTGGATCCGGATCTGGATGTCGATGCGGTCGAGCAGCGGCCCCGACAACTTGCCGAGATAGCGCCGCCGCGCCAGTGCTGTGCACTCGCAGAACTGGTCGCCGGCCGGGTTGGCGCACGGGCACGGATTCGCGGCCAGCACCATCTGGACCCGCGCGGGGTATTCCGTGTTGCCGCGGGCCCGGGCCAGCAGCACCCGTCCGCTCTCCAGCGGCTGCCGGAGGGCCTGCAGCGCCGCGTTGGCAAACTCCGGTGCCTCGTCGAGGAACAGCACCCCGCGGTGGGCCAGCGACAACGCGCCCGGCCGGGCCAGTCCCGAGCCGCCGCCCACCAGCGCCGCCAGGCTCGCGCTGTGGTGGGGCGCCTGGAACGGCGGGCGGCGGACGAGGCGGCCGTCGTGGGGGAGTACACCGGCGATCGAGTGCAGGGCTGTGACCTCCAGCGCCGAGGCGTCGTCCAGGGGCGGCAGGACGGACGGGAGGCGCTCGGCGAGCATCGTCTTGCCGGCACCCGGCGGGCCGAGCATCGCCAGGTGGTGACCACCCGCGGCGGCGACCTCCAGGGCGTACCGCCCGAGCTCCTGACCGGCCACGTCGGCCAGGTCCGGGCCACCGACCGGGGGCTCCGGCAGGGCCGGCGGCGGGTCCAGCAGACGGTCCTCACCCCGCACGTACGCGACCAGCCGGTGCAGCGAGTCGACCGCCCGCACGGTCACGCCGGGCACCACCGTGGCCTCACGCGCATTGCCCAGCGGGACGATCACCCGCGTCATCCCGGCGCGTACGGCCGCCGCCACCATCGGGAGCACGCCGCGGATCGGGCGCACCGCCCCGTCCAGGCCGAGCTCGCCCAGGACCACGACGCCTTCCAGGGGTGCCGCCGGCAGCTCACCCGCGCCGGCCAGGAGTGCTGCGGCGATGGCCAGGTCGAAGGCACTGCCGTGTTTCGGGAGGGTCGCCGGGAGCAGGTTCACGGTGATGCGGCGGTTGGGCCAGGTCTGGCCGGAGTTCACGACCGCCGCGCGGACGCGGTCGCGCGCCTCGTGCAGGGCGGTGTCCGGCAGGCCTGTCAGCACCACCGCCGGCAGCCCCGGCGACAGGTCGGCCTCCACCTCGATCAGGTGACCTTCGACGCCGACCAGACCGACGCACAACACGCGGGCATAACTCACCTAGAACGCCGCACGGACATGCTCGACCACGGTCGCCCCGCGTCGCTGGGGGAGGACGGCCACCACGTCGAAGCGGATCTCGTGCGGGCGTACCGGGGACTCCGAGAGCCAGTGGGCAGCGAGCCGGCGCAGACGGCGGACCTTGGCCGGGCCGATCGCCTCGGCCGGTGTGCCGAAGCGGTCGCCGCGGCGGGTCTTGACCTCGCAGAACACCACGTCGTCGCCGTCGCGGAGGATCAGGTCGATCTCGCCGTCGGCGCAGCGCCAGTTGCGGGCCAGCACGACCAGCCCCTGGGCCCGCAGGTGCTCCTCGGCCATCCGCTCCCCGTACGCGCCGACCGCCTTTCTCTCCGTTGTCATGGCGGCGACCCTGGCGCAGATTTCCCCTGCCGGGGGACCCGGTTGTGGACAGAGTGCGATTGTGGATAACCGCAGGGTCACCGTGGTCATGTGATAGGGCCTCAGCGGTGGCATCCGGACCCCGAGTCACCTACGGTGCGAAATCGTGGAAGGACATCGCCGGTACGCCGAAGAGCCCGAGCCCAGCTGGTACACGGGTCAGCGCCCGAGTGACCCCGCGGCGGCCAACGCCTACGACTCGGGTGTCTACGAGCGGCCGAGCGGCGCGTTCCGTCTGCCGGAGCAACGCCCCGCCGACCCGTACGCGACCCCGGCCGGCTACTCGCCCCCGGACCCGGTGACGACGTCGGGCAGCCATGCCTTGTCGTCCTCGGACTCGGGCTCGATCCGCATGCCGGTGCGCGGCCCGGAGTATCCGACGGTCCGGCCGACCAGCGCCGCCGCCGCGGACCCGCCGGCGGTCTCGACCGTGACGACCACCACCACGTACGGCTCCGGGGTCACGCCGGAGAGCCCGCCGCCGGCCTACAACCAGCCGACGAGCATGGTGCCGATGGCCTCGGCCGCCCCGAAGCGCCCGGTTTCGGCACTGGTGTTCGCTGTCCTCACGGTCGTCCTGTTGATCCCGGCCGTCCTGTTGCTGGTGCAGGCGACCTTCGTCGACGATCCCGCCTCGCGGGGCATCGTGCCGGCCGTGCTGCTGACGCTCGGCCTGCCAATGACCGGCCTGGGTCTCTACACGCTCGCGGGAATCAAGACGAGCGGCCGCGACGCCTGGCTGCGCCCGCCGCTCGTGTACCTCCCGATCGGCCTGATCCTCCTCCTGGCTGCCGGGCTCGGCGTCGCCTGAAAACGTCTCCTGAGAGCCACACCTCGGAGCGCCGCTCCAGAGGCCGGACAGAGACCGGGCAAAGCGACAAAAACCCCGGCAGCGGGCCCGGTCGCGAACGGCGTATGCTTGTCGACGGCGACCGCCTCGTGCGGTCGACCTCGCGCGCCCTCTGCACGTGCCCGCCGGACCGGTTCGACCGGTCCGATGGTGAGCCGTCAGCGACGGCCCTCCCTGGTCCCGATGATGTCGGGCCCCACCTGGGCCGGCGACCGGGCGCCAGGACGCCCACCGCCGGTGAGCGTGACAACCAGGGAATAACAGGGAGCAATTCACCATGGCCGTCGTGACCATGCGTCAGCTGCTGGAGAGCGGTGTCCACTTCGGGCACCAGACCCGGCGCTGGAACCCGAAGATGAAGCGCTTCATCTTCACCGAGCGCAACGGTATCTACATCATCGACCTGCGCCAGACCCTCGAGTACATCGAGAAGGCCTACGCGTACGTCCGCGACACCGTCGCCGAGGGTGGCCACATCCTCTTCGTCGGCACGAAGAAGCAGGCTCAGGAAGCGATCGCGGAGCACGCGACCCGCGTCGGCCAGCCGTACGTCAACCACCGCTGGCTCGGTGGCATGCTGACCAACTTCCAGACGGTGTACAAGCGGCTCCAGCGCATGAAGGAGCTCGAGGCGATCGGTGACCTCACCGGGACCGCCGCCGGTTACACCAAGAAGGAGACCCTTCAGCTGTTCCGTGAGCAGACCAAGCTCACCAAGACCCTCGGTGGTCTGCGGGACATGACGAAGGTGCCGTCGGCGATCTGGGTCGTCGACACCAAGAAGGAGCACATCGCCGTCGACGAGGCCCGCAAGCTGGGCATCCCGGTCATCGCGGTGCTGGACACCAACTGTGACCCGGACGAGGTCGACTTCCCGATCCCGGGCAACGACGACGCGATCCGCTCCGCCGAGCTGCTGACCAAGGTCATCGCGGCTGCTGTCGCCGACGGTCTGATCAAGCGTTCCGGCCGTAACCGTGGCAGCGACGACAAGCCCGAGCCGGGCACCGTCGCCGCCGGCGAGCCGCTGCCCGAGTGGGAGCGCGACCTCTACGAGGGCGCCGACAAGAAGGCCGCGGACGCCGAGCCCGCCGCTGAGCCCGCCGCCGCGCCCGCCGCGCCGGCTGCCGCCGCGACTCCGGGCAACGACGCCACCCCGGTCGTCGACGCCGTCCCGGACAACCCGACCGCGGTCGCCGAGCCCGTCGCCGCCACCGCGGAGTAATTCCTCAGGAAGCCGGCCGCCGGTGACGGCGGCCGGCCCTTCCCGATCCGGACCTCAAGCATCGAGAGAGAGTCATGGCCAACTACACCGCCGCGGACGTGAAGAAGATCCGCGACCTCACCGGCGCCGGCATGATGGACTGCAAGAAGGCGCTCGACGAGTCCGACGGTGACTTCGACAAGGCCGTCGAGTTCCTGCGCATCAAGGGTGCCAAGGACGTCGGCAAGCGCGCCGGTCGCACGGCCGCCAACGGCATCGTCAGCCACTCCGGCAAGGCGCTGCTCGAGCTCAACTGCGAGACCGACTTCGTCGCCAAGACCCCCGACTTCGTCGCGCTGGGTCAGTCGCTGGTCGAGCTGGGCGAGCAGAACAAGCTGGCCGACGCCGCCGCGCTGCAGGCCGCCTCGTTCGCCGACGGCCGCACCGTCGCCGACGTGGTCCAGGACTTCTCCGCCAAGATCGGCGAGAAGATCGTGGTCAACCGGTTCGCGCTGCTCGACGGCACCGTCGCGGTCTACCTGCACCGCAAGGCGCAGGATCTCCCGCCGCAGGTCGGCGTGCTCGTGGAATACACGGGCAAGTCCGACGAGGCCGGCGACGACGACGCCCGCGCGGTCGGCATGCAGATCGCCGCCATGCGGCCGAAGTTCCTCACCCGCGAGGAGGTGCCCGCCGAGACCGTCGAGTCGGAGCGCCGCATCGCCGAGGAGACCGCTCGCGAGGAGGGCAAGCCCGAGCAGGCTCTGTCCAAGATCGTCGAGGGCCGGGTGAACTCGTTCTTCAAGGACTACGTCCTGCTCGAGCAGCCCTCGGTCACCGACAACAAGAAGACGGTCAAGCAGGTCACCGCCGACTCCGGCATCCAGGTCACCCGCTTCGTCCGCTTCGAGGTCGGCCAGGAGTAATCCAGGCACCAGCGCACTGCGCGGGAGGCCGGGACGCGAGACAAGCGCCCGGCCTCCCCGTCACATAGGGTCTCGGGTTAGCGAAGGAAGGGCGGTTTCGGCATGACGATGGTGACCGAGCAGGCTGTCGTGGTCGAAGAGGTTCCGGCGCACGCGTCCGAGCGACCCCGCAGGGTCGTGCTGAAGCTCTCCGGTGAGGTCTTCGGCGGCGGTGCGGTGGGTGTCGACCCCGATGTGGTGCAGGGCATCGCCCGGCAGATCGCCACGGCCACCCGGCGCGGCGTGCAGATCGCCGTGGTCGTCGGTGGCGGCAACTTCTTCCGCGGCGCCGAGCTGCAGAAGCGCGGCATGGACCGCAACCGTGCTGATTACATGGGCATGCTGGGCACGGTCATGAACTGCCTGGCCCTGCAGGACTTCCTCGAGAAGGAGGGCATCGAGACGCGGGTGCAGACCGCGATCACGATGGCCCAGGTGGCGGAGCCCTACATCCCGCTGCGCGCCATCCGGCACCTCGAGAAGGGCCGCGTCGTGATCTTCGGCGCCGGCGCCGGCATGCCGTACTTCTCCACCGACACGGTCACGGCGCAGCGCGCCCTGGAGATCCACGCGGACCTCGTGCTGATGAGCAAGAACGGCGTCGACGGCGTCTACACCGCCGACCCGCGGACCGACCCGAACGCCCGCAAGATCGATCACATCACCTTCGCCAGCGTGCTCCAGCAGGGCCTGCGGGTGGCCGACCAGGCCGCGTTCAGCCTCTGCGAGGAGAACGGCCTGCCGATGCTCGTCTTCGGCGCGCAGGGCGACGACACGATCGTCCGCGCCGTCAGCGGTGAGAAGATCGGCACTCTGATCACCATCTGATCCCGCGTCACCCGTCATTTGTGCGAACGACCAGAAGAAGCAAGGAGGCGACGGAGCGGTGATCGACGAGACCCTCTTCGAGGCCGAAGAAAAGATGGAGAGCGCGGTCGAGCACGCCAAGGAGGAGTTCGCCGCGATCCGTACGGGGCGTGCCAACGCGGCGATGTTCTCCAAGATCGTCGTCGACTACTACGGCGCTCCGACCCCCGTGGTCCAGATGGCGTCGGTCGGCGTCCCGGAGCCGCGCATGGTGATCGTGAAGCCGTACGACGCGACGCAGCTCGGCCCGATCGAGCGTGCCATCCGCGACTCCGACCTCGGTGTGAACCCCAACAACGAGGGCAACCAGCTGCGCATCCACCTCCCGCAGATGACGGAGGAGCGGCGCCGCGAGATGATCAAGGTGGCCCGGACCAAGGCCGAGGAGGGGCGCGTGGCGATCCGTAACGTGCGCCGCAAGGCCAAGGAGCAGCTCGACCGCTTCGTCAAGGACGGCGACGCCGGCGAGGACGACGGCCGCCGCGCCGAGAAGGAGCTCGACGACGTCACCCACCGTTATGTTGCGGTGATCGACGAGCTCGTCAAGAACAAGGAAGCCGAGCTGCTCGAGGTCTGATGTCGTACCTCGAGCCCCGCGGTGGGCACACCCCTTCCGGTGGCCGGGCGTCCGGACAACCCGACGCCCCGGCCCCGTACGTCTCCGGCGTGCCCGCCGAGGAGCCCGACCCGTACGCCACCTACCGCCGGCAGGCCGACGCCCAGCAGGCGACCGAGTCCGGCCCGAGCTGGAACGCGTTCACCCCGGGCCCGGCTGAGGCTCCGGCCGCTCCGCCCGTACCGGAGTGGAGTGCTCCGACGGCCGCGACCTCGACGTCGCAGGCGGAGTGGGAGTTGACCGAGGCCGAAAGCCCGCGCGGGCCTGGCCGGCGCCGGGCAGGTCGGGACGGCAAGTCACCGGCCAAGCCCGCCGGTCGTGCCGGGCGCAACCTGCCCGCGGCGATCGCGGTCGGTCTCAGCATGATCCTCGTGGTCCTGGCCTCGCTCTTCGTCTGGAAGCCTGCCTTCCTCGGTGTGATGGCGGTGGCCGCGGGCGTCGGGATCTGGGAGATGGTCCGGGCCCTCAAGGTCACCGGCGCCAAGGCCCCGATGATCCCGCTGCTCGCCGGCGGCGTGCTCATGACCGGCCTGGCCTGGTACGGCAGCACCGACGCCCTCGAGCTGGGTCTGCTGGTCACCGTTCTGGCCGCCGGACTGTGGCGCCTGGCCGACGGTGTCGAGGGCCTCAGACGTGACCTGTCCGCGATCGCGCTCATCGCCGTCTACGTGCCGTTCCTGCTGAGCTTCGGCGTGCTGCTGGCCCGGCCCGAGGACGGCGCCAAAAGGGTTCTCATCACCCTGATCGCCGTGGTGTTCTCCGACACGGGCGGTTACGCGGCCGGCGTCTTCTTCGGCAAGCACCCGATGGCGCCGACGATCAGCCCCAAGAAGTCCTGGGAGGGCTTCGCGGGCTCGGTCACCGCCTCCGCCGTCGGCAGCTCGCTGCTGGCGTATTTCCTGCTCGACGTCCCGTTCTACTGGGGTCTTCTCTTCGGCGCGGTGCTCTCGATCGTCGCCGTGGTCGGGGATCTGGCCGAGTCGATGCTCAAGCGCGACATCGGCATCAAGGACATGAGCAACCTCCTGCCCGGCCACGGCGGGCTGATGGACCGGCTCGACTCGATCCTCTTCGCGGTGCCGACGGCGTTCCTGCTGCTCTCGCTCATCGCGCCGCCGGGTTAGCCATGGGCGGACGACGTGGGAGACTGGAGAGGCCATGACGATTCTTCCGGTCATCCCGACCAGCCCCGACGCCCCCGACGCGGTGATCACCCGCCGACGCCCCGCGATGCCCCCGCGCCACCTCGCCGACCTGGACCTGGCCGGCCGCCGTGCGGCCGTCGCCGAGCTCGGCGAGCCCGCGTTCCGCGCCCAGCAGCTCTCCACCCACTACTTCGGCCGCCTCGTGCGCGACCCCGCCGCGATGACGGACCTGCCCGCCGCCTCGCGGGACCGCCTGACGTCCGACCTGCTCCCGACGCTGCTGACCCCGCAGCGGGAGATGGCCTGCGACGACGGCGCCACCCGCAAGACGCTGTGGAAGTTGCACGACAACGCGATGGTCGAGAGCGTCCTGATGGGCTATCCCGACCGCATCACCGCCTGTGTGTCCAGCCAGGCGGGCTGTGGCATGGCCTGCCCGTTCTGCGCGACGGGGCAGGCCGGTCTGACCCGCAACCTCTCCACCGCGGAGATCGTCGACCAGGTCGTCTATCTCGCGGGTGTCGCCGCGTCCGGCGCGGTCACCGGCTCACCGCCGCGGCTGTCCCGGGTCGTGTTCATGGGCATGGGCGAGCCGCTGGCCAACTACCCCCGGGTGATCGCGGCCGTCCGCCGGTTGACCTCCCCGGCGCCGGAAGGCCTGGGTCTCTCACAACGGCACATCACGGTCTCCACCGTGGGCCTCGTGCCGGCAATGCGGCGGTTGATCGCGGAAGAGCTGTCCGTGACCCTTGCGCTGTCCCTGCACGCCCCCGATGATGATCTGCGCGATGAGCTTGTGCCCGTCAACCAGCGTTGGAAGGTGGCCGAGGTGCTCGATGCCGCGTTCGACTACGCGGCGCAGACCGGTCGTCGGATCTCCATCGAATACGCCCTGATCAGGGACGTAAACGATCAACCCTGGCGTGCCGACCTGCTGGGCAGGCTGCTGCACGGCAAGCTGGCGCATGTGAATCTCATCCCGCTGAACCCGACGCCGGGCAGCAAGTGGGATGCCAGCCCCAAGCCGGTCGAGCGCGAGTTCGTCCGCCGGCTGCAGGGTGCGGGTGTGTCGACCACTGTTCGGGACACCCGGGGGCGGGAGATCGACGGTGCGTGCGGCCAATTGGCCGCGAGTGAGCTGACGGTGGTGGACGCTGGGGGCGCCACCGCCGACGCGGAGGTGGCACGATGACGGGGCTCAGTTCCCTGCGGACGCTGATTTGGGAGACGTTGTGACGAGTCAGGGACAGCGTTTCCGGCGGCGCGCGCTGCGCCGGGGATACAAGGTCGACGAGGTCGACGCCTTCCTGGACCGGGTCGAGGCGACCCTGGCCGGGGAGCAGTCCGGCGCTCCCGTCGGCGCCCAGGAGGTGCACGACGTGGTCTTCCGCGTGCGCTTCGGCGGCTACGACGAGTGGCAGGTCGACCTCCACCTGGACCGTGTCGAGCGCCAGCTCGCCGAGTTCGAGGACCGCGGCGGGCGTGCCCCCGACGCCCGGATGACCCCGGACCGCATGCAGCCGGAGCCGATGCGCGGCGGCATGCAGAGCGACCGGATGAGCCAGGCCATGGGCCGTTCGGCGCCTCCGACCGAGCGCCTGCAGGCCCCGGTCCGCGACGACCGCCAGTTCGCCCGTGAGGACCAGTTCGGCCGCGAGGACCAGTACGCCCGCGAGGAGCAGTTCGCACCCCGCGACGACCCGTACGGCCGCGAGGACCGCATGCAGCCGCAGCAGCTCCCGCAGCGGCCCCAGATGCCCGCCCCGGACCCGTACGGCCGCTACGAGGAGCCCGGCTACGGCCAGCAGGCACCGCAGCGTCCCCAGGCGCCCCAGGGCTACGACATGGGCGGCTTCGACGGCTTCGAGCCGGGCCGGCACGGCAAGACCGACATGACGGCCGAGATCCGGATGCCCGAGCGTGACCGTGGTGGTTACGGCGGCGGCGGTCCCTCCCCGATGAGCGCGCCCCCGATGAGCGGCCCGCCGATGGGTGGACCCGGAATGGGCGGTCCGCCGATGGGTGGCGGCGCCCAGGGCGGCAGCCCCGAGGTCTACCGCGTCGACCAGCTGCGCCGCACGTTCCAGCCGCGCCGCTTCGGCAGCGGTTACGACCCGGTGCAGGTCGACCGGCTGTTCGAGAGCATCCTGCAGGCCATGACCGGCCGCGGCCCGATGCCCGTCCCCGAGAACGAGCTCGACACGCTGCAGTTCGGGCTGGTTCCCGGCGGTTACTTCGAGGCCGAGGTCGACGCCGCGCTGCGCGAGGTCAAGGACATCCTGCTGCACCGCCGCTGAGCACGGAAAAGGCCCGCTCCCACGTCGGGGGCGGGCCTTTCTGCGTACGCGGAGCTTATTGGTCGTTGGGCTTGAGGCCGTTGCGGCGGAGCACGACGTCGACGAGGACAACGCCGATCAGCGCCACGGCCGTACCGATGAGCCAGATGTTCTCGGTGTTGCCCTCGTGGTTTCCCCACAGCATCAGCAGCATGATCGCCGCGGTGCCCACCGCACCGATGCGGGCCCATTTGCGGTTGCCCGGCTTGAGCTGGTCGGGAGCGTAAACCGGCTCTTCTGCCACGACTCGGTCCTCCTGCGGCGCTGACGACAACAACCCGTTCATTTTCGCACGACGGCTCCGCGCGCGGCCCACCAACCCGGACCCGGTACCTTCGATGCCGTCGGATATCTCCGGGACAGAGGGAGCTGAACGGTGCGGATCACGGGCACTGGCCACGCGAGCATGCGGATCGACACGGCCGCGGGCAGCATTCTGTGCGACCCGTGGGTCAACCCGGCGTATTTCGCGTCGTGGTTCCCGTTCCCCGACAACTCACAGCTCGACTGGGAGACGCTCGGGAACGTCGACTACCTGTACGTCTCCCACCTGCACCGCGACCACTTCGACGCGGAGCACCTGAAGCGCTTCATCAACAAGAAGGCGACGGTGCTGCTGCCGGAATACCCGACCAGCCAGCTCGAGGACGAGCTGCGCGAACTCGGCTTCACCAGCTTCTACAAGACGAAGAGCAACGAGGTCCACGAGCTCGACGGCGGCCTCAAGGTGATGATCCAGGCGCTGATCAGCCCCACCGACGGCCCCATCGGCGACTCGTCCCTGTGGGTCGAGCACAACGGCGTCCGCGTGCTCAACCAGAACGACGCCCGCCCTACAGACCTGTCGACCTTCGCCGAACTCGGCCACGTCCACGCCCACATGCTGCAGTTCTCCGGCGCCATCTGGTACCCGATGGTCTACGAACTGCCCCAGTCGGCCAAGACGGCGTTCGGCAAGCAGAAACGTGACCGCCAGTTCGACCGCACCTGGCGCTACATCGACGACCTGAAAGCCGACCACGTCTTCCCGATCGCCGGCCCGCCGTGTTTCCTCGACGACGAGCTGTGGCAGTTCAACGACATCTTCGGCGACGAGGGAAACATCTTCCCCGACCAGTCCGTCTTCATGACCGAGTACGCCAAGGTCGGCGGCACGAACGCGGTTGTCCTGCTCCCCGGCAGCGCCTCCACGCTGACCACCGAGACGATCGAGACGACCCACCCCACCGACGTCGACGAGTTCTTCGCCAACAAGAAGCAGCACCTCGAGGAAATGCGCGACCGCAAGGCGCCGATCATCGCCGCCGAAAAGGCCTCGTGGCGCCACCCCGAGATCGACGTCCTCGGCGAACTCAAGAAGCGCATCGAACCCCTCCTCGAAGAATCCATCTACCTCGCCAAGGGCGTCGGCGGCCCCGTCCGCTTCGACCTGGTCAGCTACGACGGCGAATCCATCGAGTCGATCGTCGTCGACTTCCCCGGCAAGCAGGTCCGCCCCTACGCCGACGAAAAAGTCCGCTACCGCTTCAAAACCCAGCGCGAACTGATCGAACACCTCATCTACATCGACGAGGGCGACTGGGTGAACTCGCTCTTCCTCAGCTGCCGCTTCTCGGCCGCCCGGATCGGCCAGTACAACGAATTCGTCTACGCCTTCTTCAAGTGCCTCTCCGAAGAACGCCTCCAGTACGCCGAAGGCTGGTACGACGAACACGAACGCTCCGTCGACGCCGAAGACATCGAACTGGGCGGCTGGACCGTCCAACGTCGCTGCCCCCACCTCAAAGCCGACCTGAGCCGCTTCGGCATCGTCGACGGGAACGTCTTGACTTGCCAGCTGCACGGCTGGAAATTCGACCTTCCCAGCGGGCGGTGCCTGACCAGCGTGGGTCACAAGATCCGCGCTGAGAAGGAGAGTTAGGTCAAGATCTGGGGCTTGTCGTGCCTGGGTGGATGGTGCTGAGCGTCGCTCCCGCCGAGGTCGGGTGGGGGCGGCCAATCGCCTGGCGGCTCGTAACCAGCCAACCCCGCCCTGCCGGGTCCGTGCTTCCCCGTTACCCAGCCGGCCGCGTGCCCCCCTTGCAACTTCATTGAAGTCGGGCCTACCGCGGCGCCTTTCAGGCCCAACTTCAATGAAGTTGGCTTGCTGGGTTCATGGTGAAGTTGGGGGCGCCAGGGGGTGCCTCTGCCACTTCAGAGCCCTTCCCGGGCTGCAGGGCTGGATTTGGTGAGGTTGGCCGCGCGCGCGGATCGCCGGCCGGGCCTTCAGAGGTTGGGTTGTCGTGAGGGCCCTGGGCCTGGCGTCCGCGAGGTTGAGCTTGAAGGCCCCGACTTCCTTGAAGTTGGGCCTTCCTGCGGTCGTGAGGGGCCGACTTCCTTGAAGTTGGGCCTTCCTGCGGTCGTGAGGGGCCGACTTCCTTGAAGTTGGGCCTTCCTGCGGTTGTGAGGGGCCGACTTCCTTGAAGTTGGGCCTTCCTGCGGTTGTGAGGGGCCGACTTCCTTGAAGTTGGGCCTTCCTGCGGTTGTGAGGGGCCGACTTCCTTGAAGTTGGGCCTTCCTGCGGTTGTGAGGGGCCGACTTCCTTGAAGTTGGGCCTTCCTGCGGTTGTGAGGGGCCGACTTCCTTGAAGTTGGGCCTTCCTGCGGTTGTGAGGGGCCGACTTCCTTGAAGTTGGGCCTTCCTGCGGTTGTGAGGGGCCGACTTCCTTGAAGTTGGGCCTTCCTGCGGTTGTGAGGGGCCGACTTCCTTGAAGTTGGGCCTTCCTGCGGTTGTGAGGGGCCGACTTCCTTGAAGTTGGGCCTTCCTGCGGTTGTGAGGGGCCGACTTCCTTGAAGTTGGGCCTTCCTGCGGTTGTGAGGGGCCGACTTCCTTGAAGTTGGGCCTTCCTGCGGTTGTGAGGGGCCGACTTCCTTGAAGTTGGGCCTTCCTGCGGTCGTGAGGGGCCGACTTCCTTGATGTCGGGTCTACCTGCGGTCGTAAGAGGCCGACTTCCTTGATGTCGGGCCTTCCTACGGTCGTAAGGGCCCAACTTTGGTGAAGTTGGGGATTTCGCGGAGGTTGAAGGGCCGACTTCCATGAGGTTGGTCGGTTCGGGAGTCCTGAAGGCCCAATTTCAATGAAGTTGGGCCCTACCCAGTGTTGGACCGCGAGGGCGCCAGCTTCCGTGGACGAGGGTCTTTTCAGGTGCCTCGAAGGGCCAACCTGGATGAAGTTGGTCCTATCCGCGGCGGCCTCGCAGGGCCAACTTCCGTGGGATCGGCGTTCCCCGGCGACGAGCCTCGAAGGCCCAACTTCATTGAAGTCGGGCTTACCCGCGGTCTTGAAGGGCCAGCTTCGGTGAAGTTGGGGCTTCCGCGGAGGTTGAAGGGCCAACTTCCATGAAGTTGGTGGGGTTCGGGTGTCTCGGAGGCCCAACTTCAATGAAGTTGGGCCTTCAGCGGCGTCGGCTGCCGTGCGAGGGGTCTCGTAGGCCCGACTTCCCGTGTACCTCAGGGCGGCGTGGGCCCGACTTCACGGAAGTTGGGGCATGGCTGCGGCGGCGGCTGGCTTCCCGGATGGGCGGGGCTAGCGACCCAGGTCTTTGAGGATGCGGCGGGCCGCGTTGTGGCCGGCGGCGCCGATCACGCTGCCGGCGGGGTGGGCGCCCGCTGAGCCGGCGTACAGGCCGTCGAGCCCGGTCGCGTACGGCATGCGCTCGTTGAACGACACCGTGTTGTCGACGTGGTGGATGTGGCCACCCGTGATGCCGAAGTGCTTTTCGATGCCGGCCGGCGTCAGCGGCATCGTGTCCGCCACCAGGTCCGAGGTGCCCGGGGCGTACCGGTCGACGATGTCGAGCAGGCGTGCCACATAACCCGGCAGCTCCGCATCCCAGGACGAGTCGGCCAGCGCATAAGGCACGGACTGCACGAACAGCGCCGACGAGTGGTGGCCGGCGGCGTCTTGGAGGGACGGGTCGACGGTGGTGTGGAGGTACCACTCGATGGTCGGCTCGGCGGGGAGGCGGCCCGCCTGGACGTCGGCCCACATTGCGCGCAGGGCCGCCATCGGGGAGTCCGTTTCGGCCAGGCCGGCCAGGCCCGCTGAGCCCGGCAGCAGGTGGATCGTCGACCCGAACGGCGACGGTGCGTCGGCCGGCAGGCAAGCAAATCGGGGCAGGCCGCGCAGCGCGAGGTTGACCTTCAGGGTGGTGCCGGGCCGGCGTACGGCTTCCATGCGTGTGGTCAGTGAGGACGGCAGTGCGCCCGAGGGCAGGAGGCTCATCAGCTGGTAGGGGTCGCACGCGCCGAGCACGACCTGGGCCGAGACGGAGCGGCCGTCGGCGAGGACAACACCGGTGGCAGCGCCGCCTGAGACCGTCACGGCGGACACCGGGGAAGTGGTGAAGATCGAGGCGCCGGCCGCGCGGGCGGCGTCGGCGAATGTGCGGGAGACCGTGCCCATGCCGCCGGCGGCGATCATCCAGGTGCCGTCGGAGCCGGGGAGGCGGCACATGTTGTGGACCAGGAAGTTGTGGCCCGTACCGGGGTCGTCGGGGCCCGCGTTCAAGCCGGAGAGGCCGTCGGTCACGGCGTACATGCTCATGAGCAGTTCGCTCTTGAATCCGAAACGGGTGAGGTAGTCGGCGACCGAGCCGCGTACGAGATCGATGAACGTGCTCTGCAGTTGCGGGCGGATGTGGCGGTCGGCGATCTCCTCGACCGAGCCGGGCTCCTGCAGCCACGCCGGGGCGAGGTCGGACCGGAGCGCGGCGATCTCGACCTGCATCGCCTCGTCCGCGGCGACGTCGCGCGGGGAGAAGAAGCGTTCCATCTGCGCGCGGGTTGCCTCACGGTCCGTGCCGAAGAGCAGGTACGGCGATCCGGGGCCGCCCGGTGTGGGCAGGAAGTAGTGCGGGTCGCGGCGCAGGACCGGGATGTCGACGTCGAGGGTGCGCAGGAGCTCCGGCGGCATGAGTCCGAGCAGGTACGAGCCGGTCGACTGGCCGAGGCCGGGCACCGCGGGGAACGGGTGCTCGGTGCGGGTGGCGCCGCCGATGACGTCGGCGGCCTCGAGGACCACGACGTCGAGGCCGGCGCGGGCCAGGAGCACGGCGGAGACCAGGCCGTTGTGGCCGGACCCGATGATCACCACGTCGGCGCGATCAGGCAGAGCACTCATGGCCGCCGAGCCTAGCGCGCCAATTGGCCGATGGTCCGGGCCAATTCGACTTCGAAAAGTGGCTCCACGTCCGTCATGGCCCACCTGAGATGGCCGAACACCTCCATCGCCACGATTCCGTACAGACGGGTCCAGGCGGCGACGAAGAGGTAGATCACGGGCAGCGGGAACCGGTCACCGAACGTGTCGAGGTACGGCTTGAACAGTTCCTGCTGGGCGACCTCGGGCAGATCGAGGACAGCTGCGTCGTACCGGTGGCGCTCGAGGTGTTCTCCCAGCACAGTGAAGAAGGTCTCGCCGAACCGGGCGCCGGCGTCGTTGACCGGGCCGCAGCGTTCGGCGAACTGCGTGACGCCGGGGACCGGGCTGCCGAACATCAGCGCGAACTCGGCGGGGTGGTCGAGGGACCAGCGCCGGAACTCCCGCGCCATGTGGGCGACCCGGGTCAGCGGTTCCTCGTCGGCGTGGTGGTCGGCCGTGGCGGCGATGGCGGTACGCAGGTCTTCGAAAAGGTCGGTGACGATGGCCAGGACGAGGGCGTCGAGGCTGTCGAAGTAGCGGTACAGCGCTGGGGCGGTCAGGCCGACGTCGCGGGCGATGGCCCGCAGGGAGATGGCGGTGGGGCCGCCGGCGACGAGCAGGCGCCGGGCGGCGTCCTTGATCTCGGTGACGGTCTCCGCGCGCAGCCGCTCACGCCGGCTGGGCGTGGTGGTCGTCATAGTCAGCTCCGTTGACGTCGGCGAACGGTGTTTGCGAGAGTGAACAGCGTTCACAACGCTACCAAGATCTAGGGCGACTCTAACCGTCGGCGCGGGAGGCAGACAGATGTTCGGCTGGTGGGGCAGAGCGGTCGTCCGGCTGCGCTGGTGGGTCGTCGCTGCCGGTCTGGCGGTGGTCGTGGCCGGGGCGACCTGGGGCGCGGGGGTCTTCGGGTCGTTGTCGGGCGGGGGCTACGACGATCCCGACAGCGAGTCCAACCGGGCCGCCGCGGCCATCGCCGAGCAGCTCGGGCAGCGTGATCCCGACCTGATCATTTTGTGGACCAGCGCCGGCGTGCCCGTCACCGACGCCTCCGTGCGCGAGGCAGTCACCGGCGTGGTCACCAAACTGCGTGCCAGCCCCGACGTCGCCCAGGTGGTCGATTACACCACCCAGAAGTCGTTCGTCAGCAACGACCAGCGCTCGACCTACGCGGCTGTCTACCTCGAGACGGAGGACGTCGACCAGAAGACGGCCGCGTACCACCGGATCGAGCCGGACTTCGCCGCGCCGGGGCTGACCACGCAGGTCGGCGGGCTCGTCGCCTTCAACGACCAGGCCAACACCCAGACCGAGGAGGACATCACCCGGGCGGAGATCTTCTCGCTGCCGGTGCTGTTCGTGCTCCTCGTGCTGATCTTCCGCGGGCTCATCGCCGCGCTGTCGCCGCTGGTCATCGGGGGCATCGCCATCCTCGGCGCCTTCGTGGCGGTGCGGGCGCTGACCTACGTCACCGACATCTCGGTCTTCGCCATCAACGTGATCACGCTGCTCGGCCTGGGCATGGCGGTCGACTACTCGCTCTTCGTGGTGAGCCGCTTCCGCGAAGAACTGGCGAACGGCAAGGACGTTCCGGCGGCCATCCGGACCACGGTCGCGACTGCCGGCCGTACGGTGATGGTCTCGGGGTTGACCATCGTCCTGGCGCTCTCGAGTCTGTTGATCTTCCCGCAGCCGTTCCTCGGCGGCATGGCCATCGGTGGCATGGCGGCCGTGCTGGTCGCGATGATCGCCGCCCTGACCGTGCTGCCCGCCGCCCTCTCCCTGCTCGGGCACCGGATCGACAAGCTGCGCATCCCGCTGCCGCAGCGCAGACATCCCGGCGCCGGCTGGGCGCGGATCGCCCACAGCGTCATGCGCCGCCCGATCCTGTACGTCGTAGGCGTGCTCGTCGTGCTGACCGCCTTCGCCGCGCCGTTCCTCCGGGTGGAGTTCGGCGGCTTCGACGAGCGGGTGCTGCCCGCCGACACGTCCGCGCGCATCGTCGGCGAGCGCCTGAACGCGGACTTCCCCGGTGGCGGCGAGAACCCGATCAACGTGCTGGTGAGCGGAGGCCCGGCGGACGCGTTCGCCGACCGGATCGCGGCCCTCCCCGACGTGAAGGGCGCCGCCGTGACCGCCGAGCAGGGCGGCTCGTCGCTGATCACGGTCACCTACCCCAGCACGTTGCCGGCGGCCGAGTCCCGCGACATCGTCTCGGCGATCCGCGAGTTACCACCGCCCGCCGGGGCCGAGGTGCTGGTCGGCGGCCGCCCCGCCATCGACCTGGACCTGCTGGAGAGTCTGGCCGACCGGCTGCCCTGGATGGCGCTGATCATGGCGGTGGCCACGATGCTGCTGCTCTTCCTGGCCTTCGGCTCGGTGCTGCTGCCGATCAAGGCCGTCCTGATGAACCTGGTGTCGATCGGCGCGTCCTTCGGCGTGGTCGTCTGGATCTTCCAGGACGGGCACCTCGAGGGCCTGCTGCGCTTCGAGTCGACCGGTTTCATCGAGCCCAGCAACATGATCCTGGTGCTCGCCGTCCTCTTCGGCCTGGCCACCGACTACGAGGTGTTCCTGCTGTCCCGGGTGCGCGAGGAGTGGGACCGCACCGGTGACAACACGGCCTCGGTGGCGGCCGGGCTGCAGCACACCGGCGGCATCATCACGGCCGCGGCTCTGCTGCTGATCACCGTGGTGGCGGGCTTCGCGACCGGTGGTGTGACGGTCATCAAGACCATCGGTGTCGGCATGATCGTGGCCATCATCGTGGACGCGACGCTGGTCCGAGCCCTGCTGGTCCCGGCAACTATGCGGCTGCTGGGCCGCTGGAACTGGTGGGCACCGGGTCCGCTGGGTCGTTTCTACGCTCGCTACGGGATTCACGAGACGGAGCCGGCACCTGCGGATCGTCCTCGAGAGACCGCAGCCGTCTAGCCCGCTGGTAGGTGCTGGCACTCTGCGTCGCGGCAAAACCGACCAGCAGGATGACGTGGAAGAGGTAGAGCCAGAGCCCGACCGCGACCACACCCCCGATCTCGGTGAAACCGCCGAACGGTACGCCCAGGTCCAGCGGCAGCGAGCAGAAGAGCACAAAGCCGTGCAGGAAGCCCGAGAGGTTCGCGGCGGTGAACGAGCCGACCAGCACCGTCGCGAGCCACTCGGGGCGGCCCGGGGCGACGCCGCGGTAGACCCAGATGACCACGGGTGTCAGGACCAGCCAGGCGGCGAGGAACGACAGGACCACACCGGCGAACGCGTACCAGCCGCCGCGCGTCCAGAGGCTGCTCGTGACCGGCAGGGCCAGGAACAGCGCCAGCAGCAGTGCGGGGGCGGCGGCGAGCAGCGGGAGCCAGAGGATGCGGCCGCGCCAGCCGACCATCGACTCGCCCGGGTCCCGTAACGACACGAACGCGCGGCGCAGACCCTCCCCGTACAGGGTGGCGGGAAGCAGGCTGGCGAGAGCGAGCATCGGGGTCAGGTGGAGCCCGGCATCGATGAGCGCGGACAGTGCCTGGGGGGCGCCGATGGCGTCCGGCAGGGTGGCGATGGTCTGCCCGGTGAGCCGCCGGACCCGGTCCGGGCCCGCGATCAGACCGGTGATCCAGATGGCGAGCAACGCCACCGGCACCACGGCGATCCCGGCGTAGAAGGTCACCGCCGCGGCGTGCAACGCCAGGTCGCGCCCGCGTAACGGCTTGAACGGCGCGGCCAGTTTTCGGCGTACGGCCGCCACCCGGGTTCCCATGCCCCCACCTATACCCAGCGGACCGCTACGATCTCGCACGATCATGGGAGCCGATTTGACGCTGACCTTCCAGGCGCAACCCGACAAGCGCCTTCTGACCGCTGCCATCAGGCACATCCTGCGGACGCGCCTGCTGATCGTCCGTGTGCTCGGCGCCTTTGTCGTGTTGTGCGGCGTCTACACCATGATCATCACGAACGGGAACCTGTTCTACCTCGTCTTCTACGGGCTGCTCGGTCTGTTCCTCGGTGCCGGGCTGAGCGAGCTGGTCGTCTGGCGGTCGGTCCGGGCCAGCGTCGACATGTCAGCACGGCCGACGCGGTTCCGCTTCGCCCCCGACGGTCTGGGTGTGAGCACCGACGTGGCGCAGACGGGCATGAGCTGGGCGGCGGTCACCGACTTCACCGTGCTGCCGGGGCAGATCGTCCTGCGGATCAGCAAGCGGCAGTTCATCTGCGTGCCGACCGGCGGCCTGACCGAGGAGGAGTTCGTCCAGCTCCGGACGCTCCTCCGTGACAGGGGAGCGGTCGCATCGCACGCGGCACCGGAGAGTCCGGCCGGGGTACGCCCGCCGACGCCGTGACCCGGCAGAGGAAGATGACTGCATGCGTGAGCTAGTGCTGCTCGGGTCGACCGGTTCCATCGGCACCCAGGCCATCGACATCGTCCGCCGTAACCCCGACAAGTTCCGGGTCGTCGCGCTCGGCGCCGGCGGCGGGAACGTCGAACTGCTCGCGGCTCAGGCCCTCGAACTCGCCGTCGACGTGGTCGGGGTCGCCCGGTCCAGCGTCGTCCAGGACCTGCAGCTCGCCTTTTACGCCGAGGCGCAGAAAAAGGGCTGGGCCACCGGTGACTTCAAACTGCCGAAGATCGTCGCCGGGCCGGAGGCGATGACCGAGCTCGCCCAGTGGCCCTGCGACGTGGTGCTCAACGGTGTGGTGGGCAGTCTGGGGCTCGCGCCCACGCTGGCGGCGCTGCGCTCCGGGCGTACCCTCGCGCTCGCCAACAAGGAGTCGCTCGTGGCCGGCGGCCCGCTGGTCAAGGCCGCGGTGACGCGGCCGGGGCAGATCGTGCCCGTCGACTCGGAGCACTCCGCTCTCGCCCAGTGCCTGCGCGGCGGATCCGCCGCCGAGGTACGCCGGCTCATCCTGACCGCCAGTGGGGGAGCCTTCCGCGACAGGCGGCGTAGTGAGCTTTCTGACGTCACTCCGGAAGAGGCGTTGAAGCACCCGACGTGGGACATGGGCCCGGTCGTCACGATCAACTCCGCCACGATGGTGAACAAGGGGCTCGAGGTCATCGAGGCGCACGAGTTGTTCGACGTGCCCTACGACACCATCGAGGTCATGGTCCACCCGCAATCGGTGCTGCACTCGCTGGTCGAATTCGCCGACGGATCGACGTTGGCGCAGGCCAGCCCGCCCGACATGCGGCTGCCGATCGCCCTGGCGCTCGCCTGGCCCGACCGGGTGCCGGACGCTGCCGCCGCGGTCGACTGGACGCTTGCGCACAACTGGGAACTACGGCCGCTCGACCACGAGGCGTTCCCCGCCGTCCGGCTGGCCAAGGCGGCGGGTGAGGCAGGACACTGCCGGCCGGCAATCTTCAACGCCGCGAACGAGGAGTGTGTGGCCGCGTTCGTGTCCGGTCGGCTACCTTTTCTGGGCATCGTCGACACCCTCGAGGCGGTGCTCGCGGCGGCCCCCGATTTCGACGAACCGGGTACCGTCGACGAGGTGCTTACCGCGGAGGACTGGGCGCGCGCCCAGGCGCAGCGGATGATCGCGACAGCGGCTGAAGGAGCCTGATGCTGTACTGGTTGGGGACGGCGGCCTTCGCGCTGGCAATTTTGATCTCGGTCAGCCTCCACGAGCTGGGCCACATGATCACGGCCAAGCGGTTCGGCATGAAGGTGACCCAGTACTTCGTCGGCTTCGGCCCGACGATCTTCTCGTTCCACCGCGGCGAGACGGAGTACGGCCTCAAGGCCATCCCGCTCGGCGGCTTCTGCAAGATCGTCGGCATGACGCCGCAGGACGACGACGTCCTCGAGGAGGACCAGCCGCGGGCGATGTGGCGCTACCCGGTGTGGAAGCGCACGATCGTCATGTCGGCCGGTTCGCTCACCCACTTCGCCCTCGCGGTTGTCGCCGCCTGGTGCGCTGCGGTCTTCGTCGGCCTGCCCAACCCCGACGTGCCGCAGACCATCCAGCAGCAGGTCGCCCTGCCGGCCCAGATCAGCGTCGCCGACTGCGTTCAGGTCGTGCTGTCTCCCCAGCAGGAGTGCAAGGCCGGCACCGGCACCGACGTGGCGGCGCCCTCGGCGGCCGCGGGTCTCAAGACCGGTGACGTGATCACCAAGGTCGGCGACACCCCGATCCGCAGCTACGGCCAGCTCACCGACGTCATCCGGACGGCCAAGGCCGGCCCGACCACGTTCGAATATCTCCGCGACGGCCAGGCCGGCACCGCCACCGTCAACCTGATCGAGGCGCAGCGCCCGCCGCTGGACAACCCGGACGGGCCCGTCACCAAGGTCTCGGTCGTGGGCATCGGGCAGAACATCAACATGCCGAGCACGGTCACCTACGGCCCGATCGACGGCATCGGCGCCAGCCTGCGGTACGACTGGAGCCTGGTCGAGGGCTCGTTCGTGGCGATGAAGCGCATCCCGGAGAAGATCCCCGCCCTCTGGAACTCCATCACCGGCGACGAACGCGACCCGAACACTCCGATCAGCGTCATCGGCGCCAGCCGCCTCGGCGGCGAGGCCATCGAACGCGGCGTCCCCGAGATCTTCCTGCTGATCTTCATCTCCCTGAACGTCTTCATCGGCATCTTCAACCTGCTCCCGCTGCTGCCCCTCGACGGCGGCCACATCGCCATCGCCTGGTACGAACGCGTGCGCTCCTGGCTCTACGCCAAGCTGCACCGCCCCGACCCGGGCCGCGTGGACTATTTCAAGCTGATGCCGTTGACCTACGTAGTCATCCTCATCGGTGGCGCGTTCACCCTGCTGACCGCCACAGCCGATGTGATCAACCCGATCACGATCTTCTCGAAGTGAGAGTGCGCACATGACCGCCATCAGCCTCGGAATGCCGGCTGTCCCGCCCCCTCCGCTGGCCACCCGCCGGCTGAGCCGCCAGATCATGGTCGGCAACGTGCCGGTCGGCGGCGGCGCGCCCGTCAGCGTGCAGTCGATGACCACGACCCTGACCTCCGACGTCAACGCGACCCTCCAGCAGATCGCCGAGCTCACCGCCTCCGGCTGCCAGATCGTCCGCGTCGCGGTCCCGTCCCAGGACGACGTCGAAGCGCTCCCCGCGATCGCCCGGAAGTCCCAGATCCCCGTCATCGCGGACATCCACTTCCAGCCGAAGTACGTCTTCGCGGCCATCGACGCCGGCTGCGCGGCCGTCCGGGTCAACCCCGGCAACATCCGCCAGTTCGACGACAAGGTCAAAGAGATCGCGGCGGCTGCGTCCGCGGCCAACGTGCCGATCCGCATCGGCGTCAACGCCGGCTCCCTCGACAAGCGCCTGCTGGCAAAATACGGCAAGGCCACAGCCGAAGCCCTCGTCGAGTCGGCCCTCTGGGAATGCTCGCTGTTCGAGGAGCACGGCTTCCGCGACATCAAGATCTCGGTCAAGCACAACGACCCGGTCGTGATGATCCGCGCGTACCGCCAGCTCGCCGAACAGTGCGACTACCCGCTCCACCTCGGCGTCACCGAAGCCGGCCCCGCATTCCAGGGCACGATCAAGAGCGCGGTCGCGTTCGGCGCCCTCCTCGCCGAAGGCATCGGCGACACCATCCGCGTCTCCCTCTCCGCCCCGCCGGTCGAAGAGATCAAGGTCGGCCAGGGCATCCTCGAATCCCTCGGCCTCCGCGAACGCGGCCTCGAAATCGTGTCGTGCCCGTCCTGCGGCCGCGCCCAGGTCGACGTCTACACCCTCGCCGAGCAGGTCACCGCCGCCCTCGAAGGCTTCCCGGTCCCGCTCCGCGTCGCCGTCATGGGCTGCGTCGTGAACGGCCCGGGCGAGGCCCGCGAAGCCGACCTCGGCGTCGCCTCCGGCAACGGCAAAGGCCAGATCTTCGTCAAGGGCCAGGTCATCAAGACCGTCCCCGAGTCGATCATCGTCGAAACCCTGGTCGAAGAAGCCCTCCGCCTCGCCGACTCCATGGGCGCCGAACTCCCCGAAGAACTCCGCGAACTCCTCCCTGGCCCGACCGTCACCGTCCACTGATCCTTTCCCGGTACGGCGTCGGTTGTCCTCAACCGCAACAACGACAACCGCCGCCGTCGCCGGTCAGCCAGTCACCGGTCCCGGCCGGGGAGAAGCCGCCGGGCTGACCTGCCTGGCCGCGCCCGGTGGGTTGCCAACCTGAAGCGCCGCAGCATTTGTGGTTCCGTCTCAGGCCGCGTGGCGCGCTGTGAGTGGGGGCACGTTGTGGCTGCGTTGGGCGACCCGGCTGCCGGGCCACCACGGTCTCAGGCTTTGTGCGACTGCCGTCGAGGCTCGCTGCGCGGTCGCTGGTGAAGGCCCAACTTCAACGAAGTTGGGCCAGTGGTGTCGGGTTGTGGCGGGGCTGGGCTGATTGCATGGCTCGCTTTGGGGCTGGGTTGGCAGCTTCGCGCGATCGCTGTGTGCGGTGGTGATGAAGGCCCAACTTCAACGAAGTTGGGCCAGTCGCGTCGGGTTGCAGCGGGGCTGGGCTGATTGCATCGCAGCGCTTCAGGGCTGGGGTGGCGGCTTCGCGGGGATCGCTGCGGGTGGCTGGTGAAGGCCCAACTTCAACGAAGTGGGCCTGTCGTGTCCGGTTGCAGCGGGGCCGGCCTGATTGCATGGCTGTGCTTCAGAGCTGGGGGTGGCGGCTGCGCGAGGCTCGCTGCGCGGCGGCTGGTGAGGGCCCAACTTCAACGAAGTTGGGCCTGTGGTTCGGGATTGTGGCTGCGTTGGGCTGATGTGTGGCCGTTTCGCAGTGCGGTTCGCTCGCCGAACAGCGACGAGCCGCCACAGCACAGCCTCGACGGTGTGGCACCAAGCGGCTACCCGCTGGGCCGCTGCGGTGCCGCCTGGCGCTGGGTGACAAGTGCGCTCGCGGCAGTGGGCGCTGTAGCTAAGCACGGAGACGCAGCCGGTCAGACTCGCGATTGGTGGCTGGGCTCAGGCCGTGGCTGCGTGAGGCAGGTTCGGTGGCGTTGGGGTTGACCCCGTGATCGCTCGGCCGCCGATCAAACAACCATGGGCAGGATCCACGGCGCCCGCCCCGGCCTTTGCGGCGTGGTGCCGGTTGGGGCCGGGGCGGGGGTGGGGTGTCGGCTTCCCGGTTCTGGTGTGCGGGTGGGCGACGGTGTTGCGGTTGTAGTGACCTCGCGCCGTACTGGAAGAGGAGCCTGATGACCGCCATGGCTGGGCGGATGCTGGGTCGGGCCTACTCGCCGTCGGCGAGGATGGCGTAGAGCTTGCGCTTGGTTTCGTTGAGGACCTCGAGGGCCTTCTGGCGCTGCTCCGGGGTGCCGTTGAAGCCGACCTGGCGCAGGGCGTCCATGATGCCGACCGCCGCGTCGCGGAAGTCCTGGACCTGGGACATGGTGTCGTTGCTGAACTGCGCCCACGGCGGGTTTTCCGACGCAGCGGCTGCTTCCTCGCGGCCGGCGTCGGTGAGCGTGAAACGCTTCCGGCCGCCGGTGGCCTCGGCGACGATGAGGCCTTCGTCCTCGAGGAGCTGCAGGGTCGGGTAGACCGATCCGGGGCTCGGGCGCCAGATGCCGCCGGTGCGGCTTTCCAGCTCCTGGATCATTTCGTAGCCGTGCATGGGCCGCTCGAGGAGCAGCGCCAGCAGGGCGGGGCGGACGTTGGGGCGGCTGCCGCGACCTCCGCGGCGGTGGCCGTGACCGCCCGGGCCGCCGGGGCCGAAGCCGCCGCCGAAACCGCCGGGGGTGCCCTGTCCGAAGGGGAAGCCGGGCGGGAATCCGAACCCGCGGCGGCGACCCTCGTGCATGTGAGGCATGTGTCCGTAACGCATGACCTTCTCCGATCTGTTGTCGATAGTTAGACGATATATCGGCAACATGTCGAGCGCAAGGGATTCTTTTCTTCGAGGGGGCGGGTGGGGTGCGGGCGGGCCACCATCTGGCAATCTGATAGCTGTGTTGACGGTGCCCATCCGCCAGCTCGGCGAGTCCGAGCGGGCGACGGTCGAGCGGATCCTCGACCAAGACCCGTACGCCGGCGCTCAGATCGCCGAGCGTGTGGCGGCCCATGGGCTGAACTGGTGGCGGTCCGACGGCCGGATCTACGGGTACGGTCCCGGTCGTCGCGTCGAGTCGCTGTGCTGGTCAGGGGCGCATCTGGTGCCCGTGTGCGCGACACCCGCCGCCGTGGCCGCCTATGCGGATCTGCTCGGGTCCGAGCCGCGCATCTGCTCGTCGATCATCGGTCGCGCCGATGCCGTCCTCGACCTGTGGGACAGGCTCGGCGGGCACTGGGGTCCGGCGCGCGACGTGCGGCCGAACCAGCCGCTGCTGGTCGCCGACCGCGAGGCGCCGATCGCTCCCGACCCGGAAGTGCGGTTGGTCAAGCCGGCCGAGGTCGACCAGCTCTTCCCGGCGGCGGTCTCCATGTACACCGAAGAGGTCGGCGTCTCCCCGCTGCTGGACGACGGCGGCCGCGGTTACAAGCGCCGGATCGCCGACCTGGTGCGGGCCAAACGTGCGTACGCGCGGTTCGTCGGCGACCGGGTCGTCTTCAAGGCTGAGCTGGCGATCGTCACCGGCCGGACGACCCAGGTGCAGGGTGTCTGGGTCGATCCGGAGTTCCGCGGGCGCGGTCTGGCGGCGGGCGCGATGGCCGCGGTGGTCCGTGACGCGCTGCACCGGGTCGCACCGACGGTGAGCCTCTATGTGAACGACTACAACACGGCAGCTCGCCGGGTGTACGCGCGCTGCGGCTTCGTCCCCAACGGCAGTTTTGCCACTGTCCTGTTCTAGCGGGGGCCGAGCCTGGTCAGCAGGTCCGTCAGCTCTGCTGGGGTGAGGTTTGCCTGGTCGGGGAGCGGGACCAGGGCCATGACCGGGACCTTGACGCCGGCCTCGGCGTAGCGGGCCACGTGGTCGCGACACTGCTCGGGCGAGCCGTGCACGATCAGCTCGTCGACCACCTCGTCCGGGATCGCCGCCAGGGCGCCCTTACGGTCGCCGGCCGCCCAGGCCTTCCACATCGGACCGAGCTCGGCCTCGCGGCCCAGCCAGCGGTGGAATTCCGCGTACGCGGGGACGGTCAGGTACGCCGCGATCATGCGCCGGCCGACCGTGCGCGCGTAGTCGGCGTCCTCGGTCGGGCAGACGAAGATGCGGGCGACCACTTCGAAGTTCCAGCGGTCGGATTTTGCCTCGGACAGGCAGCGGGACACGTCCGTCGCGGCCAGCCAGTTGAGGATCACACCGTCGGCCTCGGCCGAGGCGAGCCGGAGCATGCCCGGTCGCAGGGCCGCGAGCAGGAGCCCCGGGGGTGTGGCCGGTGGGCGTTCGAGACGGAAGCGGCGCACGCGGAACGTCTCGTACTCCTCGTCGACCACTTCGCCGGCCAGGGCGGCGCGGAGGAAACGCAGCATGTCGCGGCTGCGGGCGTACGGCTTGGTGAAGTCGGCGGCGTTCCAGTCGCCGACGACCACCGGCGACGAGGCGCCGATGCCGAGCTGGAAGCGGCCGGGGGCGGCCTCGGCGAGAGCGGCGGCGGTCATCGCGAGCAGGCCAGGGCCGCGGGTGAAGACCGGGGTGATCGCCGAGCCGAGACGGACGCGGGGCTGCCAGGCCGCGGCCAGGGCCAGCGGTGTGAAGGCGTCCGTGCCGTTGACCTCGGAGGACCAGAGGTCGGTGAAACCGGCGTCCGCCAGCGTCGCGAAGACGGCGGCGTGATCGGTCAGCGGTACCCCGCCCAGCGGAACGGTCATGCCCCAGCGTGTCGACATCTCCCGATCCTGCCCTGTCATCGACGTGAGGTCCACCACGTGCATGGCCATCGACGATCGTCAGGAGTAAGTTTTTGTACTGACCAGTCAGTTCGAAAAGTAGGTGCTGTGATGCCGGTCCTGACCGCCGCCGGAGCGGGCGTGCGCCACCGTCGCCGCTGGCTCTTCCGTGACCTCGACCTCTCTGTCGATCCGGGCGAGATCGTCGCGGTGGTCGGCCCACCGGGAAGCGGCCGGACGACCGTGCTCCTCGCGCTGTCACGGCGTTTCAAGCTGTCGGCGGGCCGAGTCACCGGTTCGGCCGCGCTGGGCTACGTGCCCGAGGTGACAGCTCCTGAACCTGTGCTGACTGTCCGCGAGCACGTCCGCGAACGCCTGCTGCTGCTCGGTCGCTCACCGCGTGAGGCGTCCGAGGTGCCGCTGCTGGGACTCGACCCCGCGCGCAAGGGCTTCCAACTGAGCCCGTACGAGCGTCAGGTGCTCGGGCTGGTGCTGGCCACGCTGGAGAAACCGCAGGTCGTGGCGCTGGACGGCGTGGATGAGGGCCTCGACCGGCGGGAGTCGGAGCTGCTCTGGGAGCTGATTGCCGGGCTTGCTGCGGACGGTGTCGCAGTGGTGGTGACGGCTCGTGAGATCGACGCCGAGCGGGTGACGACGGTGGTGAGCCTCGGCGGCGCCGAGCCTGAGACCGCTCCCGACGTCGACAGTGATCAGGACGTCGCCGACGAGCCGGACCACAACGACGGCCCGGAGGTCGTCGCCGATCCTGCCGGCACGAAGAGTGACGTTGATGACGTGGTGGGTGGGGAGAAGTCATGACCGGGTTGTCGAGTTTCCGGTTGGCCGGGTTCGAGCTGCGCCGCTTCCTGCGCGGCCGCCTTCCCGTGGCCGCGCTGGTGGTGCTCGCGGTGATCCCGCTGCTCTACGGCGCGCTCTACCTCTACGCGTTCTGGGATCCGTACGGCCGGCTCAACCACATCCCGGCCGCGCTGGTCGTCGAGGACGTCGCGGCCACGGCCAGTGACGGGACAAAAGTCGACGCGGGTCACGATCTGGCCGATGAGCTGATCAAGCGCGAGGTCTTCGACTGGCACGTCACCGACGAGCGCGGCGCCGAGGCCGGGCTGGCCGACGGCAGCTACCAGCTGTCCCTGCGCATCCCGAAGGACTTCTCCACCGACCTGACGACCGGCCCGGACGCAAACGCCACCCCGAAGTCCGCGCAGCTGGTCGTGATCAACGACGACGCCACCAACTACCTGTCCGGAGTCTTCTCGCGGACGGCGTTCCAGGAAGTCCAGGCGGCGGCCGCGCAGACGGCGCAGGCCGGCTACTTCGACAAGATGCTGATCGGCTTCACCGACCTCAAGAGTCAGACCCAGGAGGCCGCCGACGGCGCCACCAAGATCGACAACGGTCTGACGGACGCCAACCAAGGTGCCGGTGAGCTCGAGGACGGCTTGACCGACGCCGACCGGGGCGCCGGGAAACTGTCCGGCGGCCTCGGCACCGCAGCGCAGGGTGCCGACGACCTGGCCAGCGGTCTCGCCACCCTGCAGTCGGGTGCGGCCCAGCTCGCCACCGGTACGCAGCAGGCCGCAGCCGGCGGCAAACAACTGGCCACCACCGTCGACGCCGCAGCCGACCGGATCGGGCCCGTGCTCCGCGACAACGCCGAGCTCATCGAGGACGCGGCGAACCAGGTCGCGGACGGCGCCGACCTGCTCGCCCGGAACGTCGGCAGGCTCAGTTCAGCCGCCGACGACGCGGTCGAGCAGGCGGAGGATCTGCAGGCCTACCTGAACGGTCTGCCCGATGAGACCGAGGGCATCGACCAGGCCCGCGCCGCCGCAAAAGAGCTGGTCACCGCGGCCAAGCGGGTGCAGTCGACGATCCGTGCCGCCGACCTCGACGCGCTGAGCGACCAGCTGCACGAGGTCGCCGCGACCGCGCACAAGGTCGCCCGGGCCGCGCCGCACCTGGCCGACGACGTTGCCGCCGCGCGCAGGAACGTCGACGACCTGGCCGCCGGTCTTGGTGATCTCGCCACGGGTGCGAAGCAGCTCAACAGCGGTGCCGCCGATGCGGTGGCCGGCGCGACCGACCTGCGGGGCGGGATCTACCAGCTGGCGTCGGGGGCGCGCAGCCTCGACAACGGGCTCGACCGGCTCACCACCGGTGGGCAGCAACTCGCCGACGGCCTCGGTGACCTGCAGAGCGGCGCCGCGAAGCTGTCGTCCGGGTTGTCGGACGGCGCGAAGCAGATCCCCGGTTACGGCGACGATCCGCAGGCCCGGGCCGACCTGCTCAGCGACCCGGTCGCGCTGGACCGGACGGTACGACACCCGGCCGCCACGTACGGCGTCGGTTTTGCCCCGTACTTCCTGGCCCTCGCACTCTGGGTCGGCGCCATGATCACGTTCATGGTGCTGCGGCCGCTGAACCGCCGGTACGTCGTTTCGGGTGCTCCGGCGTACCGGGTGACGCTTGCGGGTCTGCTGCCGGCGGTGGCGATTGGACTGGCCCAAGCGACGCTGCTCTTTGTGGTCGTGGTGTTCGGGCTCGGGCTGGGCCCGGTCAACCCGGTGGTGACACTGGGCCTGCTGATGCTGACCGCGACGGCGTTCGCTGCGATCATGCAACTGCTCGGGGCGGCGCTCGGACCCGCCGGCCGGATCGTCGCGCTGGCGCTGCTGATGCTGCAGCTCACCTCGTCCGGCGGCACCTACCCGGTGCAGACCACGCCCGGCTTCTTCCAGGTGATCCACCCCCTGCTCCCCATGACGTACGTCGTGGACGTCCTCCGCCACGCCATCGACGGCGGCCCGGCCGGTACGGTGGTCACGGGCATGCTGGCGCTGCTGGGATACGGTCTCGGTGCGCTGGCCCTGACCGTGGCGGTCGCCCGCGGCAAGCGTCGCCTGACCCCGTCCGACCTGCATCCGGAGCTGGTGATCTGACAACCGTGGACGGCAGGACCCGTAGGCGCGAGGACACCCGGCAACGCCTGTACGAGGCGGCGGTCGAGCTGATCGCGGAGCAGGGCTTCTCCGCGACCACGGTGGACGACATCGCGCTGCGGGCCAAGGTCGCCAAGGGGACCGTCTACTACAACTTCGCCTCGAAGACCGCGCTTTTCGAGGAGCTGCTCCGGCACGGCATCGGTTTGCTGACCACCGAGTTCCGCGCGGCGGTCGACGGGCTGCCGCCCCGGGACGCGGTGGCGGCGCTGGTCCGGGCCCAGCTGGAGTACATCCGGCGCTACCGGGCCTTCGCGCAGCTGCTGCTCTCGGAGATGTGGCGGACCAACCGGGAGTGGCAGCAGACGCTGGTGCTGCTGCGCGAGCAAGCGATCGAGGTCATCGCCGAGACCGTCCAGGCCGGTGTCGACTCCGGTGACCTGCCCGCGGACCTCGACGTGCGGGTGGCGTCGTCGGCGCTCTTCGGTGTGGGCCTGGTCGTGGCCGTGGACTGGCTCGTGTTCCAGCCGGACCGCCCGATCGAGGACGTCGAGCGGTCCCTGCTGGCGATCGTCCGCCGGGTCGCCTGATCTTCCGATCTCAGCTCACCGCCGACCGGCTGCGCCAGGCCGTGGCGAACGAGGTACGCCCGTTGGTGCGCAGCAGCGACCCCTCGTAGACCCGGGCGCCTACGCCGAGGAACAGCACCGTCGCCACGATCAGCACAGCCAGCGCCACGAACGGCTCCCAGCCGGCCGCATCGCCGTTGAACAGGCGCACGGGCATCGCGATCGGTGCCGAGAACGGGATGTAGGACAGGATCTTCATCGCGATCACGTTGTCCTGCAGGAACAGCACCGCGAAGAACGGGCCCATCACGGCCATCTGCAGCGGCGCCGACGCACCGTTGATGTCTTCCTGGCGGGCGGCGAGGGCGCCGACCCCCGCCCACAGCGTCGCCAGCATGACAAAACCGATGAGGAAGAACGGCAGGAACCAGCCGATCACAGGTCCGACCAGACCGATCACATCGGTACCCACACCGGCGATCCTCATCCCGGCCAGGGCGACCACCGAGATCAGCGCGATCTGCCCGAACGCCAGCAGTGTCATCGCCGCGACCTTCCCGGCGAGCAGGGCACGGACGGGCACGCTGGCGACGAGGATCTCGACGATGCGCGTCTGCTTCTCCTCGGTGACGCTCATCGCGATCTGCAGGCCGAACGTGAACGACGTCATGAAGAAGAGGAACGCCAGCGCGAACGGGACCACGAACTTGAGGAACGGATCCACGGCGTCGGGGTCGAGCAACTGCACCGGCGGGGAGCTGCTCAACGCGTTGACGACCTCGGACGGTGTCTCTTCAAGGGCGAGGACCTTTGGCCCGGCGACCACGGCTGCTTCGACGTCACCGTCGCGGACAAGCTTTTCGGCTTCGGCGTCACTGGTGACTACGCGAACGTTGAGGTCCGCGTTCTGCAGGGCCGCTGCGACCGTACGGTCGGTGACCGCGACCTTGGCCGGCCCGCCGTCGAGCAGCGACGGCAGCACCGTGCTGCCCACCGCGATGAGGATGAAGAACAGCGTGCTGAAGATGAACGTCTTGTCCTTGAGACGGACCCGGAGCTCCCGGGCCGCAACAAGCTTGGCGGCGGCGAAGGTGGTCACTGGTTCACCTCTCGGAAGATCTCGGCGAGTGACGGCGTGACCGCGCCGAAGGAACGGACCGGCCCGCGGGCCAGCGCCGCCCGCAGAATGTCCTGGTCGTCGGTCCCCGGTGCGAGGTCAAAAACGGCACGCGGCCCGTCGAGGTCGATCAACGTCACGCCGGCCTCGTCCCGCAGCCAGCCGGCGTCGGTGTCCACCTCGAGCGCAAACCGGGGGAGGGCGTAACTGGACCGCAGCTCCTGGCGGCTGCCGTTCGCCCGGATCGTGCCATCGGCGATGATCACCAGGTCGTCGCAGAGCCGTTCGACAACATCGAGCTGGTGGCTGGAGAAGAGAACCGGTGCACCGGCGGCGGCCCGCTCCCGCAGGACGCCGAGGACCACGTCGACCGCGAGGGGATCGAGCCCCGAGAACGGCTCGTCGAGAACCAGCACCTCGGGGTCGTGCACCAGCGCGGCGGCGATCTGCACCCGCTGCTGGTTTCCCAGCGACAGCTTCTCGACCTGCTCACCGGCGCGCTCACCGAGGTTGAGGCGTTCGAGCAGATCGGTCGTGCTGCGCCGGGCCGCGTCGGCGCTCATGCCGTGCAACCGTCCCAGATAGACGATCTGGTCGACGATGGTCATCTTCGGGTAGAGCCCACGTTCCTCCGGCATGTAGCCGAACCGTTGCCGCAGCTCCCGCGTCAGCTTGGTGCCCTGCCAGGTCACCTCACCCGCATCCGCCGCGAGCACGCCCAGCATGATCCGCATCGTGGTCGTCTTCCCGGCACCGTTCGCACCGACAAAGCCGGTCATCCGCCCGGCCCGCACAGTGAACGACACGTCCTTGAGCACCTGCCGATCTCCGAAACTGCGACTGACGGCCTCGACTTGCAGCACGTTCGTCATAGGTCAACGCTAGGCAAAATCCGCCTCCGGCGAGTCAGGCTCAGGGATGAGCGTTCGTGTCCTCCTTCAGGAGGACCCCGGCTTCACCACCCCCAACTCGTACGCGATCACCACCGCCTGCGTCCGATCCCGAGCACCGATCTTCATCAGTACGCGGCTCACATGCGTCTTCACCGTGGTCTCCCCGAGCTGCAGACTTCCGGCGATCTCGGCGTTGGTGGCCCCACTCGCCATCAGCACCAGCACCTCGTGCTCTCGAGGCGTCAGCTCCCCGAGCCGTGTTGTGGTCCCGGCCTGCCGCAACGCCGGATTGGCAAACGTCTCGATGACCCGCCGCGTGATCGCGGGCGCCAGCAGAGCCTCCCCGCCGGCCAGCACCCGCACGGCCTCGGTCAGCGCTTCCGGGGTGCCGTTCTTCAGCAGGAACCCACTGGCGCCGGCCTGCAGCGCGGCGAAGAGGTAGTCGTCGCGGTCGAAGGTGGTGAGGATCAGGACGGAAGGCCCGTCGGCGTCGGCGGTGACCTGCCGGGTCGCTTCCAGCCCGTCCATGCCCGGCATCTCGACATCCATCAGGATGACGTCGGGCCGCAGCTGCCGGGCGAGCCGGACGGCCTCGGTGCCGTCGGCAGCCTCACCGACCACCTCGATGTCGTCCTCGATCTCCAGAATGACCCGGAACCCGGTCCGCACCATCCGGTGATCGTCAGCAATCAGAACCCGAATCATCACGTCCTCCCGGCTTCTTCGGCGGCTTCTCCGGCGGCTTCTCCGGCGGCTTCTCCGGCGGCGGCGAGGGTGCGCGCGGGGTCGCGGGTGATGGGGAAGCGGGCCCGGATGCGGTAGCCGCCGCCGGTTCGGGGGCCGTTCTCCAAAGTGCCGTCGTGAACGGCGACACGTTCCTGCATGCCGACCAGACCCAGGCCGTCGCCTCGCGCGGCCCCGCCCTGCCTGATCACGGTGCCGTGGCCGTCGTCGGCCACGTCGACCTCCAGTTCGCCGGCGAGGTACCGGATGCGCACGTCGAGGGTGGTCGCGCGGGCGTGCTTCAACGTGTTGGTCACCGCCTCCTGCACGATGCGATAAGCCGCCTGCGATATCGAGTCGCGGACCGGCACCGGTTCGCCGTAGACCTGGACCGTCGCGGTGAGTCCCGCCTCCCGGGCCCGCCCGACCACCTCCTCGATGTGGTCGATACCGGCGCCGGCGGACTGTTCCTCGGTATTGCCGCCGTCCTCCCGCAGGGCCCCCAGCATCCGGCGTAACTCGTCTACGGCCGTCCGGGCACCGTCCTCGACCGCGGTCAGAGACGTCCGGGCCCGCTCTGGATCCTTGTCCAGCACCCGGCGGCACGCCGACGCCTGGATGCCCATCACCGAGACGTGGTGCGCGACCACGTCGTGCAACTCGCGAGCGATCCGCACCCGCTCACCAAAAACGGCACGCTCACCGACCCGCGCTTGCGCCGCACGTAGCTCGGCCGCCTGCACTTCGAGCTGATCCTGCCGCCGCGCCGACTGCCACACCGTCTCGCCGAGGAAATACGCAAAGCCGAAGACCGCCACGTTGATGATCATGCTGTTCATCACCGCGGCCAGCAGCGGCGGCAACTCACCGGAGGCACCCGGCGGGCCCCCGTCCGGAACCTGGCCGTGCGACATGAACCACGCCACCCCCAGCCACACAAACATCGCTGCGATGATCAGAACGCGGAGCACTCGGGCCCGGAACCTCTTCTGCCCCCAGGCGCCGAGCGTGTAGATCGCCGCGATGACAGCGCCCGAGGTGAGCTGCTGCTCCTGGGCGCCACGCACCTGCCCACCGATGAAAAAGACGGCGGCCAGCACAGCAACGAGCTCCGGCCGCTGCCGCCGCCAGATCAGCGGCAAAGTCACCGCAAGCGTCCAGCAGATCTGCTCGGGCACCGCCGGCGCGGAATCGGTCGCAAAGAGGCCCACGCTGCGTGCGAAAAAGACGTTCAGCACCGCCAGAACCGCAACTCCGAGTCCGATGCCCAGGTCGATACGGCGCTGCCGTGCGGTCGGCCCCGGCCGCCGCCAGTTGTCGATGCTCACCACCGTCATCCGGAGACGATTGCACGCCCACCCTTTCCTGTCGCGCCGCAGGCCCAGGCCCCTCACACCCCACCTCCGACCGAAGGAAGACGGCCGGTGTCCGGCCGGGGCTGGGCGGTTCTTGGCCCGGGTCGGGCGATCCGTGGCCCGGGTCGGGCTGTGTCCGGCCGGGGTTGGGCGGTCTTTGGCCCGGGTTGCGGGGACGTGGAGGCCGGCCTCGTCGCCAGTGCGTTCGAGGGAGGCGGTCGGTTCGGTGACGGGGCCGGCGTGAGGCTGAGCTCGGCCCGGGTCGGGTGGCCTTTTGGCCGGGGTCGAGTTGTGTCCGGTCGGGTCGTCTTGGGCCTGGACTGCCTGGCCGTTGAGGCCGGCCTCGTCGCTAATGCGTTCGAGGGAGGTGGTCGGTTCGGTGACGGGGCCGGCGTGAGGCTGAGCCTGGCACGGGTCGGGCGGCCTTTTGGCCGGGGTCGAGTTGTGTCCGGTCGGGTCGTCTTGGGCCCGGGGCGCCCGGCCGTTGAGGCCGGCCCCGTCGCCAGTGCGTTCGAGGGAGGCGGTCGGTTTGGTGACGAGGCCGGGGTGAGGCTGTGTCCGGCTGGGGTCGGACGGCTCCGCGGTGCCGTGGCTGGAAGGGTTCGGTGATCGAGCCGTGTCTTGCGCGAGTCGACGTCGAGCGGTGCGGTTGGTAGTCATGACACGGCGACGATGACGGCGGTGCTGATCATCGCGGAGATGGTCAGGCCGGCCCAGCGGATCCAGGCGGCGCCGCCGGTGTGGGTAGGGAGATTGCGCCAGGTCGCGGCGACGGCGATCAGGCCTGCGACGGCCAGGCCGGCGGCCACGGCCCAGGTGGCGGGTGGAATCACCAGCCAGGCCCCGATGCGGTGCAGCAGGACCAGAAGCGCTGCTGTGGACAGCACGGTGCCGACGGCTCTGAGGCGGTCGGGCTTCGACTCCCACCATGCCGCTTTGCCGGCCTCGGGAACGGTCCTGCGGGCGGACGCCGCGAGATACAGCAGCGCGGAGGCGGCCCAGGTGAGCAGCAGGACGGTCACCACTGGCAGGACGACGCTTCTGCTCTCCTCGGGTGGTGTGGCGCCCAGCAGGCGCAGGCCGATCCGCTCGACCGGTCGATCGGTGTTGCCGAGAACGACCACACCCTTGCCGGCCGCGGGGTCGAAGGCGACGTACGAGGTGAAGCCTCCGGTTGCGCCGTTGTGCCAGGTGATCTCCTGGGTGCCGTACCGGGTGGTGAACCAGGCGTAACCGATGCGGCTGCCGTCCCCATCGGTGAAGCGTGGTGTTGCAGCGTCAGCGCCCGGCGCTGTGCCCGCGAGGGTGGCCGCGACGAGCTTGCCGAGGTCGGCGGCGGTGGAGCGGGGGCCGACCCCGGCGGGGGCGTAACCGGTGCTGGACCACGGATCCACCTGGCTGCCGGTCGCTCTGGAACCCGGGGACCGGTCGGCCGGCGCCGGATCGATGGTGGTGGCGGACAGGCCGAGCGGGGTCAGGATGCGCTCGGTGACCAGCTGGGCGTACGGCTTCTGGGTGTGGGCGGCCAATGCGTGGCCCAGGAGCGCCATGCCGAAGTTGGAGTACGAGACCTTGCCGCGGTGGTCGCCCGGCTCGGCGCGTTCTGCGGCTGACAGGAGGGTTTTCACGTCGTCGCCGGCGTACGGGTTGCTGCCGGTCAGGCCGGAGACCATGGCCTGGAGATAGGTTTCCGGGCCGGGTGCCAGGCGGGGGAGGCCGGAGCGCTGACTGGCCAGCTCCTCCAGGGTGATCGAAGCGGTGGTGCGCTTGAGGTCGGCGGCCGGGAAGGCTTCGCCGAGGGTCAGGTCCTTGCGCACCATGCCTTCGGCGACCAGGTCGGCGAAGAGCATGCCGGTCAGCACCTTGGTGACCGAGCCGATCTCGAAGAGAGACTCTCCGGTCGAGGCGGTGGTCGCCGTTCCTCCCTCGATGACGGTCACCGAGAGGTCGCGGTAGCCCTTGGTGTCGTCGCCGAGGATGTCCGTGAGCTGGGCAGGCAGGCCGGTGGTGTCGAGGCGAGGCGGAGCGGGCGCGACGAGCCAGGCCAGCACGGCCGCCACGAGCCCGGCGGCTGCGCAGTAGAGGGGGAGTCGTTTCATCCCTTCGCCCCCGACAGGACGACGAGCAGGGGCACCACCCGATCGCCGGGCACGGCGTACTGGCCGCGGGCGGCGGAGCGCAGCCAGCCGGCATTCACCAGCTGACGGAGGTGGTGATAGAGCTGGCCCGTCGTGCCGAGGGCTTCGTCGGCGCTCAGCTCGGCCGCTGTCCGGACACCGGCCAGGACGCGCCGCAGCAGCAGGAGTCGGACGGGATGGCCGAGGGCGCTCAGCGTGGCAGCCCACTCGGACCAGTCGTCGGCGAAGAGATCGTCGACCGTCGCGCCGTATTGCCAGTCGAAGTGCTCGCCGGTGGGGAGGTCGACCGTGCCGGTGTAGAGCACGGCGCCGGAGCCGTCGACGCGGTCGCGCAGGCCGTCGAGGGCCCAGAAGATGTCGGGGCGAGCGGCGGGCTTGGACTGGGCCGCCGGAGAAGGCGGAGTGATCGAGGTGATCAGCTCCTGGAGCCGCTCCTCGAGCGCGGAGACCCGGTGTTCGAGAGGCTCTGATGTCGGATCCATGGCTTCACTTTTACGGAAGAACGTAATAACGTCAATAGCGAAAGCCCGACGAGCCAGCTGACTGCGACGAGGAGAGCGATGCGTTCCAGGACGGCACCGAGTGGACCGCGACCGATCAGCAGCATGGTCAATCCGAGCGCCGCGCCTAACGGCACCAGCAGGGCTGCGGCGACGACGGACAGCCGCCGGGTGGCAGGACGGAAGGACGAGGAGAAGGCGACCAGCACCATGGCGCCGGCCAGGATCAGCAGCCCGGCGATGCTCGCCGCGGTGTGCACCACATCGTTGACCGTGGTCGGCTCGTAGGGCGGCAGGGGACATTGATTGCTGCACGGCACCACACCGGAGGTCGCCGCAAAAACGGCGGAGCCACTCAGAAGCAGAGTGAGGAGGCCCGACCAGGGCCGGACGGCCAAGCCGATCAGGGCAACACCGCACGCGAGCACGACCAGCCCGTAACGGTAGGGCGCGGCGAACTGCATCCCGGCCGTTCCGGCCTCGCTGACGTATCCCTGCAGCCAGGGGCCGGGGGCGGCAACCAGCGCCACGAGCATGACCACGGCGCCTCCGAGAACGGCGCCGCCGCCCAGCAAGGCCGCCGTGCGGCGTTCAGCCACGCAAGGGCAGTGCTGTGCGGAGGATCAAGAGCGCCATGACTCCACGCTAGCGCCCCGGCAGTGGTCGAATGTGGCGGTGGAGCGGACTGTGGTGGTGACGGGTGGCAGCTCGGGGATCGGGCTGGCCGCGGCGGTGGCGCTGGCGCGTGCCGGTGACGAGGTGGTGCTGCTCGGCCGTGACCCCGGCCGCTTGCAGCATGCGGTCGACGCGGTTCGCGAGGCAGGCGGGCGGACACCGGCGGCCTACCGCGCTGACTTTGCGGTGCTCGACGAGGTGCGTGAGGCGGGTGCGAAGCTGGTGGCCGACCACGAGCGGATCGCTGTGCTCGTCAACAACGCGGGGCAGCTTGCGCCGGCCCGCCGGCTCACCGCCGACGGGCTCGACCCGACCATGCAGGTCAACCACCTCGCGGGGTTCCTGCTGACCCACCTGCTCTTCGAGCGCCTGCTCGCCGGAGCGACCACCACCGCACCGGCCCGGATCATCACGACGTCCTCCGCGGCCGAGGCCTGGGGCACGCTCGACGTGGCGCGTCCCGGCCGGCGACAGGTCAGCCGCTGGCTCGCGTACGGCGCCAGCAAGCAGGCCAACGTCCTCTTCACCGTGGAGGCGGCGCGCCGCTGGACCCAGTACGGGGTGGTCCCGACCTGCTTCTTCCCGGGGCTGATCCGCAGCCGTTTCGGGCGGCGCAGCCCGATGTTCTCGCTGGCCAAGCTGGCCCCGGGCCTCTTCCGCTCGGCCGAGCAGGGCGCAGAGACACTGCTCTGGCTGGCCGACGCCGACGAGGCTCTGGTTCCGGGCGGCTATTTCGCCTGGAAGCGCCCGTTTGGCGCAACCGGCCGCTCAACCAACGCCGACCGAGCCCGCCGCCTCTGGCAATCGAGCCTCACCGCCGTCGGCCTGGAAGCCAGCACCACAGCGCCCTGAGGGTGGTGCCGAATTGGGCTCAAAGCTGGCCGAAGGGTGGCGCCGAGGTGGCTGCCGGGACCGCGCCGAGGTGGCTGTGGGGGCCGGGCGGAGGTGGCTGCCGGGACCGCGCCGGGGTGGCTGTCGGGACCGCGCCGAGGTGGCTGTGGGGGCCGGGCGGAGGTGGCTGCCGGGACCGCGCCGGGGTGGCTGTCGGGGCTGGGCGGAGGGTGTTTGGCGGGACCGCGTGGAGGTGGCTACTAAGACCCTTTGGGGTGGCCGCCGAGACCGCGCCGAGGTGGTGCGGGAGCCGTGCCGAGGTGAGCCTTGAGCGGGGCGTCGCATTAGGCCGGGGCCGGACGAGCGAGGCCGAATTGGGTCGGATGAGCGTCGTGGAGCTGGGCCGGGATGGTCGCGCTGAAATCGGTCTTAGGTCGCGCTGAGGCGCTGGAGGGTTGTGCTGAGGCGCTGGAGGTTCGCGCGTGGGGTGGGCATGGTCGCGCTGGGTTCTCGCGCAGAGCGCGGGGTGGCCTTGGGTGGGGCGCTGCTGTAGGCGAAGAGGGCGGCTGGACCGGCGTCAGGGGGCTGAGGGGGAGCGGTCCGGGCGGGGCGACGGGTAGTAGTGCGTCGTTGCGATGTCCGGGTGCGTCTGCGTCGGGAGATCAGCGAGATCTTCAGCCGTGAGCGTGCCGCCAAGCGCGAGGATGTGGCGGTGGGCAGCCGCGAGCCGGTCCTCGAGCATCACGATGCGGCACGCTGCGGTCAGCAGGATGCCGTCGTCGAGGAGTTGGCGGACGCGGGTGGCCAGCTGGAGCTGGTGGCGGGAGTAACGGCGGTGGCCGCCGAGCGAACGTTCGGGCTCGATCAGGCCCGCCGTGCCGAGGCTGCGCAGGAAGGCCGGTGTCACGCCGATCATGTCGGCGGCGCGGCCCATGGTGTACGCCGGGAAGTCGGCGTTGTCGAATGCGGTGCTCATGTCCTGTTCCAAGGGTGTGGTGGTCCGGACATGGTCCAAGGCCCCGGCGGGTTACCGGGGCCTTGGCTGTTCAATTCTGTGGCCGACCGTCGTCGGCGCGGTCGATCCGCCTGCGTGCCGCTAGCGGATCGCCTGAGTGATGGGCATCGGCTGCGATCACCTCTTGTCGGGTCGGGGACGTTGCGAGTTCGCGTTGCTGCGGTATCTCGTCCTCCTTAACCAAACTCGGCGTGCTGGCCAGTTGCGTGCCGGCTGTGCGTCGCCGACCTCAACGATGTTAGGCCGGTCACCAACAGATTTCTAGAGTCGCCGCTGTAGATTTTTAGGGCGAATGGGGCGACGACGCGGGGCGGGCGCGTGGCGCAGCGCGATGCTGCGTCGAGAGAGAGGTGACCGCGCCCCGCGTCGTCGCAGGGTTGGGAGCCGGAGGCTCCCGACCGGGTCTGCCGAGGACCCAGGCTGCGTCAGAGCCGCTGCAAAAAAACCAGCCGCGCAAGGCCAACCCGCGCAAGGCCAACCCGCGCAAGCATCAGCTGCCGGCGAACCGGCTGCGAAGAGGACCGCAGCGAGGCGATCCGATGCCCTGACATGTGTACGAGTGTGCGGGTTCCGTTCCGCGCCCGGCAACGCAATTAACTTGGCTCATTGACGGCCGTAACACTCCGGGTAGATCATCACCGAACAGCGGTGGCCCAGGTCACAACTGCCCTTCGGTACAGGGAGTCGCCATGAGTGTTGACCCTGCCCCCAGCACCGACGAAGAACGGCTTGCGCAGCTCGGCTATCAGCAGGAATTGCATCGCCGACTGTCCGGCTTCTCCAACTTCGCGGTCTCCTTCTCGATCATTTCCATTCTGGCCGGCGCGATCACGTCGTACGGCATCGCCATGACCGCGGGTGGGCCGATAGCCATCACCTTGGGGTGGTTGTTTGTCGGCATCATGGTCACTTTTGTGGCGCTTGCGATGGCGGAGGTCTGTTCGGCCTATCCGACCGCGGGTGCGCTCTACTGGTGGGCTGCCGCATTGGCCAAGAACAACAAGGCCGCGTGGGCGTGGTTCGTCGGGTGGTTCAACTTCCTCGGCGAGGTTGCTGTCACCGCCGCGATCGACTTCGGTGCGGCCATCACGACGTCGGCGTTCCTGAGTCTGACCTTCGACATGGAGGTCACGACCGGGCGGACGTTCCTGATTTTCCTGGTCATCATCATCGCGCACGGGCTGCTGAACACGTTCGGTGTGAGCCTGGTGCGGTTGCTGTCCGATGTGAGCGCCTGGTGGCATCTGATCGGTGTCGCGATCATCGTGGTGCTGCTGACCGTGATCCCGGATCAGCACAAGCCGATTTCCGAGGTGTTCACCGAGGTTCACAACGAGACCGGGTTCACCTTTGCCGGTGCGGGCGCCTACGCGGTGCTCATCGGTCTGTTGATGGCGCAGTACACGTACACCGGTTATGACGCCTCCGCGCACGTGGCGGAGGAGACCCACGACGCCGCGCGGGCGGCTCCGCGGGGCATCGTCATGTCGGTCGTGGTCTCGGTCATCGCCGGTTTTGTCCTGCTCGTGGCCATCACGTGGTCCATTCAGGACTACGAGGCGCAGCGGACCACGGAGCTCGGCCTGCCGCCGGCGCAGATCTTCATCGACGCCGTCGGGCACAACACGGGCACGTTCCTGCTCTTCATCTGCATGGTCGCCCAGTGGTTCTGCGGCATGGCCTCGGTCACGGCGAACTCGCGGATGGCCTACGCCTTCTCCCGTGACGGCGCGCTGCCCGGTTCGCGGCTGTGGAAGAAGGTCAACCCCCGCACGGGTACGCCCACGAACTCGATCTGGCTGTGCGTGACCATCTCCACGCTGCTGGTGCTGCCGTCGCTGTGGAACACGACCGCCTACCTCGCGGCGACCTCCATCGCGGTCATCGGCCTCTACATCGCCTATGTCGGGCCGGTGCTACTGCGGCGGCTGAGCCCCGACTTCCAGCCCGGTCCGTGGAACCTCGGCAAGTGGAGCGCGCCCGTCGGCTGGATCGCGATCGTCTGGGTGGTCATCATCTGCGTGCTGTTCGTCCTGCCGACGGCCAGTCCGATCACCGCCGCGACGTTCAACTACACGATCGTGGCCGTGGTGGTCGTGGTCGGCGCCGCCACGATCTGGTGGTTCGCCAGCGCCCGGAAGTGGTTCACCGGCCCGAAGCAGAACCTGATCGAAAAAGCCGCGCACGGAGAGCAGACGATGCCGACCGGGGAGTGATCTATTAGAGGCGGGGCCGGGCAGCTGCCCGGCCCCAACATCCCTGGAGGGGAACCGGATGGATCTCGAAGATCTGGACGTCGCCGTCGACAACGGCACGATCGACACCGTCCTGCTGGCGCTCACCGACATGCAGGGCCGGCTCCAGGGCAAACGGCTCCACGGCCGTTTTTTCATGGACGAGGTCGCGCGGGGCGGCAGTGAGGGCTGCAACTATCTGCTCGCGGTCGACGTCGACATGAACACCGTCGACGGTTATGCGATGTCGTCGTGGAACAGCGGTTACGGCGACTTCGTGATGAAGCCCGACTTCGCCACACTGCGACCGGTGCCCTGGCAGCCCGGCACGGCCATGGTCCTCGCGGACCTGGAGACCACCGACGGCGAGGCCGTTTATGCCTCACCCCGCCAGATCCTGCGCAAGCAACTCGACCGGCTCTCCGCGTACGGGCTGACGGCTTTTGCGGGCACCGAGCTGGAGTTTGTGCTCTACCAGGACACGTACGAGCAGGCGTGGACGAAGAACTACCGTGATCTGACACCGGCAAATCAGTACAACGTGGACTATTCGCTCCTGGGGACCGCGCGGGTCGAGCCGCTGCTGCGCCGCATCCGCAACGACATGTACGGCGCCGGGCTGATCCCGGAGAGTGCCAAGGGCGAGTGCAACTTCGGCCAGCACGAGATCGCCTTCCGGTACGCCGACGCGCTGACCTGCGCCGACAACCACGTGATCTACAAGAACGGCGCCAAGGAGATCGCGGCTCAGGAGGGCATGGCGCTGAGCTTCATGGCCAAGCCGAACGAGCGCGAGGGCAACTCCTGTCACATCCACTTCTCGCTGCGCAAGGAGGACGGCACGTCGGCGATGCTCGGCGACGGCCCGGCGCACCTCAGCGAGGTCGGGCAGCGGGTCACGGCGGGCCTGCTGGCCACGATGCGCGAGTTCAGTCTGCTCTTCGCGCCAAACATCAACTCGTACAAGCGCTACCAGCCGGGGTCGTTCGCGCCGACGGCGTTGCGCTGGGGTGTCGACAACCGCACCTGCGCGCTGCGGATGGCCGGGCACGGTCAGGGCATGCGGGTGGAGAACCGGGTGCCGGGTGGCGACGTGAACCCGTACCTGGCGATCGCCGCCCTCGTCGCGGGCGCGGTGCACGGGCTGGAGAACGAGCTGGAGCTCGAGGACGAGTTCCGCGGCAACGCCTACGAGGACGCGACCGCGCCGCGGGTGCCCGGGGCGCTGCGGGACGCCCTCGAGTTGTGGGAGCTCAGCCCCGTCGCGGCCGCCGCCTTCGGTGACGACGTGGTCGCGCACTACGCGAACATGGCCAAGGTCGAGGTCGCGGCGTTCGACGCGGCGGTCACGGACTGGGAGCTGCGCCGCGGATTCGAACGCCTGTGACCCGGCGCGTGTGATGATCATCGGGGAGGTGGCGGGTGGACAGCACTGACGTGATCAATCCGGCGACCGGGACCGTGCTCGGGACCGTGCCGTCGAACGGCCTGGCCGAGACGGACGCCGCGATCGAACGGGCCCAGCGGGCCTTCGAGAGCTGGCGGCAGGTGGCTCCGGGCGACCGGGCCCGGCTGCTGCGGCGCTTCGCCGCGGTGGTCGGCGACCACATCGAGGAGCTCGCCGGCCTCGAGGTCCGCAACTCCGGGCACACCATCGGGAACGCCCGCTGGGAGGCGGGCAACGTCCGCGACGTGCTCGACTTCTACGCGGGTGCCCCCGAGCGGCTGTCCGGGCGGCAGATCCCGGTGGCCGGTGGCCTCGACGTCACCTTCCACGAGCCGCTCGGTGTGGTCGGCATCATCGTGCCGTGGAACTTCCCGATGCCCATCGCGGGCTGGGGCTTCGCTCCGGCCCTGGCCGCGGGCAACACGGTGGTGCTCAAGCCGGCCGAGCTGACCCCGCTGACCGCGATCCGGCTCGGTGAGCTGGCGCTGGAGGCGGGCCTGCCCGAGGGCGTCTTCACCGTGATCCCCGGCAAGGGCAGTGTCGTCGGGCAGCGTTTTGTCACCCATCCGGCCGTCCGCAAGGTGTGTTTCACCGGGTCGACACCGGTCGGGAAGTCCATCATGGCCGGCTGCGCCGACCAGGTGAAACGCGTGACGCTCGAGCTCGGCGGCAAGAGCGCCAACATCGTTTTTGCCGACGCCGACCTGGAACGCGCAGCCGCCGCCGCACCGGCCGGAGTGTTCGACAACGCCGGTCAGGACTGCTGTGCGCGGTCGCGGCTGCTGGTCCAGGACACCGTCTACGAGCGTTTCCTCTCGCTGCTGGAGCCGGCCGTCAAGGCGTTCCGGGTGCAGGATCCGAGCCTGGACACCGCCGAGATGGGCCCGCTGATCTCCGCCGCGCATCGGGAGAAGGTCGCGTCGTACACGGGTGGGGCCGAGGTGGCCTTTGCCGGTGAGGCGCCGAAGGGTGACGGCTGGTGGTTCCCGCCGACCGTGCTCCTGGCCCACTCCGCCGACGACGCGCACTGGCGGGAAGAGGTCTTCGGGCCGGTCGTGTCGGTGCTGCCGTTCCACGACGAGGCCGACGCGGTCCGTCTCGCGAACGACACCGAGTACGGCCTCTCCGGCTCGATCTGGACGCGTGACCTGGGCCGGGCCCTGCGCGTCTCCCGCGGCGTCGAGACCGGCAACCTCAGCGTCAACTCGCACTCGTCGGTGCGGTACTGGACGCCGTTCGGTGGCATGAAGCAGTCCGGTCTCGGCCGTGAGCTGGGCCCGGACGCGCTGCTGTCGTTCACCGACGTCAAGAACGTGTTCATCGCGACGGACAGCTGAGAGGTCATCTGTGGAGCGTTTGCAGGATCGGGTCGCCGTCATCACCGGCGCCGGGAGCGGCATCGGCCTGGCCACCGCACGGCGGTTCGCCGCCGAGGGTGCCAAGGTCGTCTGTGTCGACATCTCGGCGGACGCCGGTCAGGCCGTGGCCGAGGAGGTGGGCGGCGAGTTCGTCGCCTGTGACGTCAGCGACGAGGAGGCGGTCAAGGCACTCTTCGACGGTGTGGCCGAGCGGCACGGGCGGGTCGACATCGCCTTCAACAACGCCGGCATCTCGCCCCCGGACGACGACTCGATCCTGGTCACCGGTCTGGACGCGTGGGAGCGGGTGCTGCGGGTCAACACCACGAGCGTCTTCTTCTGCTGCAAGTACGCGATCCCGCACATGCAACGGCAGGGCAAGGGCTCGATCATCAACACCGCGTCGTTCGTTGCGCTGCTCGGTGCGGCGACGTCACAGATCGCGTACACGGCCAGCAAGGGCGGGGTGCTCGCGATGACCCGGGAGCTGGGTGTGCAGTTCGCACGCGAGGGCATCCGGATCAACGCGTTGTGTCCCGGTCCGGTGGCGACTCCGCTGCTGATGGAGCTGTTCGCCAAGGACCCCGAGCGGGCTGCCCGGCGCCTGGTTCACGTACCGATGGGGCGGTTTGCGGAGCCGGCGGAGATCGCCGCGGCAGTGGCTTTCCTGGCCAGCGACGACGCGTCTTTCATGACCGCGTCGCAGTTCGTCGTGGACGGTGGCATCACCGGTGCGTATGTGACACCGCTGTAATTGTTTAAGGTGCGCCGAGGTCGGGCAGGCTTCTTCTACGCCCAGTTCACGCTGGGCGCAGGGGCCGAATCTCCGCTCGTACACGCTGCAATCGCTGCACGGGCGGATCCGAGGGTCCGGGGCGCGGCGTCAGCTTTCGGGCAGGCGCCGCGCACCCCTGTCACAACCACCCGCTCGGGCGAGTTGATCTGCGGCACGATGTGGTTACCGTGGGAAAGATGCGACCGGTCATCGGCATCACCACCTATGTGGAACCCGCCACCTGGGGCGTCTGGCACGAATTGCCCACGACGCTGGTGCCGCACGACTACGTCGCCGCCGTTTCCGCCGCCGGTGGGCAGGCCGTCCTGATCCCGCACGACGATCTCGACCCCGACATCCTGCGGGTGCTCGACGGCCTCGTGCTCAGTGGCGGGTCCGACCTCGGCCCGGCGCTCTACGGTGCCGAAGCCGGCCCGAAGACGGTCACCAGGCCGGAGCGGGACGTCGCGGAGATGCGGCTCACCCGGGCCGCCCTGGCCCGTGACCTGCCGATCCTCGGTGTCTGCCGGGGGATGCAGGTGCTGACCGTGGCGGCCGGTGGAACGCTCCACCAGCACCTTCCGGATGTTGTCGGGCACGACCGGCACCGCCCCGCGCCCGGCGTCTACGGCAAGCACGAGGCAAGGTTCACCGAGGGCAGCCGCATCGCCGCGCTGATGGGCGACGACACCCGGGTGCACTGCTTCCACCACCAGGCGGTCGACGATCCGGGCACCCTCGTTGTCACCGGCCGGGCCGAGGACGGGCTCCCCGAAGCCGTGGAGGATCCGTCCCACAAGTTTGTTCTGGGCGTGCAGTGGCACCCCGAAGTGACACGCGACAAACGGCTCTTCGGTGCCCTGGTGACCGCCGCGGCGGCCTAAGGGATCCCCGCCCGCCGCCGATACGCAGGTTCTGAGGACGAAGGAGGAATATGCGCAGGCCCTTGATCGGACTGACCGCCTATGCCGAGCAGGTCAAGTACGGAAGCAACGACCAGCTGGTCGGCATGCTGCCGATGTCCTACGTGAAAGCCGTGCACGCCACCGGCGGGCGTGCCGTCCTGATCACCCCCGACGACCCCGGTACGGACGTGCTCGAATCGCTCGACGGCATCGTCTTCGCCGGTGGCGGTGACGTCGACCCGGGCAACTGGGGCGCGGAGCCGCACCCGGCGACCAGCTCGGACCCCGTCCGCGACGCCTCCGAGCTGCTGCTGATGCGCGCCGCCCTCGACGCCGACCTGCCCGTGCTGGGTGTGTGCCGCGGCCTGCAGGTGATGGCCGTGGCCACCGGCGGTTCGCTGCACCAGCACCTGCCCGATCTGATCGGCCACGAACGTCACCGCGCGGCGCCGGGCACCGACCCGCTGGCCGCGGACTCCTCGGACTTCGGCCGTCACGACGTGGTGCTCAAGCAGGGCACGGCCGCCCGCGGGCTGCTCGGCCCCCGCCTGACCGTCAACTCGTTCCACCACCAGGCCGTCGACGACCCGGGCAGCTTCACCGTGTCCGGCTGGTGCCCGGAGGACCGCGTGGTGGAGATCATCGAGGATCCCGACCGGTACTTCACTCTCGGCGTGCAGTGGCACCCCGAACGCACCGGCGACCTGCGCGTTTTCGCGGCGCTGGTCGAGGCCGCCGCCGAGCGTTCGGGTCTGGGCCGCACCGCCCTGGCCGCCTGACCTCACCCCACGATCGGGTAGGAAGCCTGGAACGCCAGCCGTTCGTCCGCGCCGGCGGCCAGTTCCTGGAGCAGGTCGTCGAGCTCCATGAACGCCTGCCAGGGCGCACCACCCAGGTACGTCGCCACGTGCTGCTCCAGGTCCTCCACCCGGGCTGCTTTCCACACCTTGTCCGCCAGGCTGACCAGGAGATCGTCGAGCGGGGCGTCCGCCCCCCACGACCCGTGACTGCCGGCGAACCGCGCAAGATGAGCCGGTATGCCGTAGCGCAGCAGCAGGTCGCGCCCGGCCTCCTCATGGGCGTGACCAGGCGCCGAGAGCTCGCGCACATGCACCACCTTGCCGATGTCGTGCGTCGCCGCCCCGAACAGCACAGCGGTGGTGTCGAACTCCAGATCCGGCCGCCGACGCCCGAGGTTGTCCGTCAGCGACCACGCCACGTCGTGCACGGCCCGCAGATGCGCACCGAGCCGGGGCGGCGCCCCCACCTCACGCAGCAGCTCTGCCGCGGTCGCCGGCAACGGCCGCAGGGATGATTCGTTCAGCGCTCGCTCGAGCCCGGTCGTCGTCACCCGCTGAAGGCTAAGGGCCCGGGGTCGGTGTTACCGTGCCAGGACTTGTCGGGTGAAGCATCTGCTGGAGGAACGCATGCGGGCGAGGCCGGACGGCGCCCTGCCGGAACGGCTGCGGACGGCCTTCGAGCGTGGTGGCGAGATGGGTCGCCGCATGCTCGAGCTGGACTGGGCCGCGACGCCGCTCGGTGAGCCCGCCGGGTGGCCACCGGAGCTGGCCAATGCCGTCTACACGATGCTCGCCTCCAAGGCGCAGATCGTCGTCTTCTGGGGTCCGGACTTCTGCGCGCTCTACAACGACGCGTACATCCCGACGATGGGCAGCAAGCATCCCGATCATCTGGGGCGCCCGGGCCGGGAGATGTGGGCCGAGACGTGGTCGCTGCTGCAGGAGCTGTTCGACGACGTCGTCGCCCGTGACGAGTCGTTCTACGCCACCGACCACCCGTTCATGCTCGAGCGTTTCGGCTTTCTCGAGGAGACCTACTTCGACGTCTCCTACGACCCGATCCGGCTCGTCGACGGCAGTGTCGGCGGGGTGTTCTGCATCGTCAGCGACACCACCGGACGCGTGCTGGCCGACCGCCGTGTCCGTACGCTGAGCGCTCTCGGATCCCGCCTGGCCGACTCGCCCGATCAGGCCGCGCTGGGCACCCAGGTCGCGCAGGTCCTCGGGGAGAACGAGGCGGACGTGCCGTTCGCCGCCCTCTACCTGGACGACCCGGCCGACGGCGACGTGCTGACGCCGGCGGGTGCCTGTGGCCTGGCCCTGGACGCCTGCTGGCCGCTCTCCGCCGAGGCCCGGCAGGTCATCGAGACGGTCATGCGCACGGACAGCGCCGGCAGTCTTCCGGTCACGGAGGCAGCCCACCCGCCACCGTCCTCGGCCGCCGACGAGGTGCTCGTGCTGCCCGTCGGCGGAGGCACCAGCGCCGTCGGTGTGCTCGTCATCGGGGTCAGCCGGGTCCTGGCGATGGACCGGGGTTACCGCGACTTCCTGGACCTGGTCATCGCCCAGATCTCCCGTGCCGTGGCCAACCTGCGGGCCTACGAGCAGGAACGCCGCCGGGCCGCCGAGCTGGCCGCGCTGGACACCGCGAAGACCAACTTCTTCTCCAACGTCAGTCACGAGTTCCGGACCCCGCTGACGCTGATCCTGGGCCCCCTGGAGGAGCTGCTCGCGTCGCCGGGTCTCGGCGACGACCAGCGCGAACGCCTCCTGCCGATGCACCGCAACGGCCTGCGCCTGCTCAAGCTGGTCAACACCGTGCTCGACTTCTCCCGGCTCGAGTCCGGGCGGCTCCAGGCCGCCTACCGCCCGACCGACCTGGCCGACTACTCCGCCCGGCTGGCCAGCACCTTCCGGTCGGCGGCCGAGCGGGCCGGCCTGCAACTCGTCGTCGACTGCCCGCCCCTGTCCGCGCCGGTGTACATCGACCGCGAGATGTGGGAGAAGGTCGTCTTCAACCTGCTCTCCAACGCGGTGAAGTTCACCCCCACCGGCCGGATCACCGTCCGGATCGGCGAACGGCACGGCTCGGCGGTGCTCGAGGTCAGCGACACCGGTGTCGGCGTCTCTGCCGACGAGCAGCGGTTGCTCTTCGACCGTTTCCACCGGGTCACCGGTGCCTGGTCACGCAGCCACGAGGGTACGGGCATCGGGCTGGCCCTGGTCCGCGAGCTGACCGAGCTGCACGGTGGCACGGCGACGGCGCAGAGCGAGGTGGGTGTCGGAACGACCTTCACCGTCTCGATCCCGATGGGCACCGCGCATCTGCCCGCCGACCGGATCGTCGACGAGGCCACCACGGCGCTGCCCGACGACCAGACCCGCCTCTACGTCGAGGAGGCGCACTGGTGGCTCGGCGAGACCACTCCGGCCCAGGTCGCGCCGGGTGAGGTCCAGGAGGCGCGCCGCGGCCGGGTGCTGCTCGCGGACGACAACGCCGACCTGCGTGACCATGTCGCCCGGCTGCTGCGGCCGTACTGGGACGTCACGGCCGTGGTGGACGGTCAGGAGGCGCTGGACCGGGCGCTGGAGGAGCAGTTCGACCTGGTCCTGACCGACGTGATGATGCCGCGGCTGGACGGTTTCGGGCTGATCAAGGCCTTGCGGTCGGACGAGCGCACGCGGGACGTCCCGATCGTGGTGCTCTCGGCCCGCGCCGGCGAGGAGGCCTCGGTCGAAGGCCTGTCGGCGGGCGCGGACGACTATCTGGTCAAGCCGTTCTCGGCGCGGGACCTGTCCGCCCGGGTGCGGGCCAACCTCGAGCTCGGTCAGCTCCGCCGGCAGATCGTCAGCCGGCTGCGGGGTCTGGTCGACGCGGCCGCCGCGGTCAACACCGTCCGCACCACGGCCGAGGTGCTCGATGTCGCCGCCCGGCACGTGCGGGCGATGACCTCGGCGGGCCGGGTGGTCGTGACCACACCCGGAGCCCGGGCCGAGGTCGACGGAGGTGCGGCCGACTCGGCTGCCCCCGACGCCGTGCTGCCCCTGCCGGACACCTCCGGCGCGCCGCTCGGCGAGCTTCGCGTCTGGGCGGGCGAGGACGGGCCCCCCGAGGTCGGGTTCCTGACCCAGCTGGCCCGGCTCATCGGCCTGCGCCTCGAGAACGCCCGGCTCTACGAGGCCGAGCACCGCATCGCCAGCACCCTGCAGCACAGCCTGCTGCCGCAGACGCTCCCGCGGGTGCCGGGTGCGATCGTGGCCAGCCGCTACCTGCCGGGCAGCAGCGAGGCCGAGGTCGGCGGCGACTGGTACGACGCCATCGTCGCCCCCGGGGGTCAGCTCGTCCTGGTCATCGGGGACGTGGTCGGCAAGGGTGTCCAGGCTGCCGCCGGGATGGGACAGCTCCGGAACGCGCTGCGGGCGTACATCCTGGAGGGTTTCGACTGCGGTGAGGCGCTGACCCGGCTCAACCGGCTCGTCGACAACCTCGGCCGGCGTCAGTTCGCCACGGTCGTCTGCGTCCGTTTCGACCCGCGTACCGGGCAGCTCTTCTTCTCCTCGGCCGGGCATCCGTCACCGATCGTGGCATCGCCGGGCGAGGAGGGCGACTTGCTCTACTCCAGTGCCCTCGGACCGCCGATCGGTGCGCTGAGCGAGAGCGTCTATCCGACCCGCGAGTCGCAGCTGACGCCGGGGCAGCGGCTGCTGCTCTACACCGACGGGCTGATCGAGGACAGGCGCAAGGGCATCGACACGGGGCTGGCCGAGGTGCGCGCCGACCTGGGCAAACCGAACGACCACGTCGAGGACCTGCTCGACACCCTGCTGGCCAAGGCCGCGCAGCAGACCCGTCGCGACGACATCGCGCTGCTCGCCCTGCAGGCCACCGAGCCGCGGGAGTTCGTGCTGCGGCTGCCCGCCGACCCGACCCGGCTCAGTGTGCTGCGGCGCCGCCTCGAGGACTTCCTGACCGCGCACGACGTGCCCGAGAACGACATCTTCGACCTGACGGTGGCCGTCTCCGAGGCGGCGGCCAACGCGATCGAGCACCCGGTCGAACCGGCCGAGCCGACGATCACGGTGGAGGTGTCGCTCGACGACGAGGCGGTGCTGGCGACGGTCCGGGACACCGGGAGCTGGCGCCCGTCCACCGGTGCCGGTTTCCGGGGCCGCGGGCTCGCGCTGATCGGGGCCCTCTCGGAGCTGTCCGTGGCGCGGTCCGAGGCCGGGACAGCGGTGACCCTGCGACGTCCGATCAGTCGCGCTTGAGCAGCCAGGGCTGACCGGTCAGACCGGCGATGTCGAGCACCCGGTGCACCTGGGCCGACGGGACGACCTCGAGTCGTCCGGTGAAGTGCTCGGCCAGGCGGACGAGCGCCTGGATCGCCGCCGAGTCGAAGAACGTGACCCCGCGCAGGTCGAGGGTGACACCATCGGCGCCGGCGGTGTCTCCGGCCGCGGCGCGGTACATCGCGTCGGCCGTGGACATGTCGACCTCACCGGTGACCACGACGGTGGCACGGTTGCCCTCTACCGAGGCGCTGGCCGAGAAGTCCGTCCCGGCGGCATCTTGATCCACGCTGACACGATTACACAGGGGCCCGGAGGCGGCAAGAACCGGTGCATCGGGGTCAACCGACCTGTTATCGCCCGTCACACCGCCGGGGTCTTGCGAAACCTCGGCGATAGGCTGGGCCGATGACCGTTCGTGCCCCTCTCGTTCCGGGAAAACAGTCACCGTGGCGGGCGGTGCCACCGCAGATCACCCGCCCCGAGTACGTCGGGAAGAAGCGTCCGAAGGAGTGGCGCGGCTCTCACGTGCAGACGCCCGAGACCATCGAGAAGATGCGCGTCGCCGGTCGGCTCGCCGCCCAGGCCACCCAGCTCGCCGGGGAGCACTGCAAGCCCGGGGTGACCACCGACGAGATCGACCGGGTGGTCCACGAGTTCCTCTGCGACCACGGCGCCTACCCGTCGACGCTGGGTTACAAGGGCTTCCCCAAGTCGTGCTGCACGTCGCTCAACGAGGTCATCTGCCACGGCATCCCCGACACCACGGTGCTCGAGGACGGCGACATCATCAACGTCGACGTGACGGCGTTCCTCGACGGTGTGCACGGTGACACCGACGCGACGTTCTGCGTCGGCGATGTCAGCGACGAGGCGCGGCTGCTGGTCGAGCGCACGCACGAGGCGATGATGCGCGGCATCCGGGCCGTGGCGCCCGGCCGGCAGATCAACGCCATCGGCCGGGTCATCGAGGCCTACGCGCGCCGGTTCGGGTACGGCGTGGTCCGCGACTTCACCGGTCACGGCATCGGCGAGACGTTCCACAGCGGGCTCTACATCCCGCACTACGACAACCCGCGGCTCGACCTGGTGATGGAGGTCGGCATGACCTTCACCATCGAGCCGATGATCACCCTCGGCACCCACGAGTACGAGATGTGGGGCGACGGCTGGACGGTCGTCACCAAGGACCGCAAGTGGACGGCGCAGTTCGAGCACACGCTGGTGGTGACGGAGGAGGGGTCGGAGATCCTGACCCTTCCGTGACGTCCCCGGAGCATCACGCGGACGTCTCCGGCGGCTGGCTGCGCGCGGCCACCTTCGGTGCGATGGACGGCCTGGTGACCAACATCGCCCTGATCGCGGGTGTCGGTGGTGGTGGCGTCGGCCGCCACACGCTGATCCTCACCGGGGTCGCCGGTCTGGTCGCCGGGGCGATCTCGATGGGTCTCGGCGAGTGGACAAGCGTCCGCACCCAGAACGACCAGATCGCGGCCGAGCTGGGCAAGGAGCTGCACGAGCTGCGGGTCAACCCGGACGGCGAGGCCGACGAGCTGGTCGGCCTGTGGACCGCCCGGGGACTGCCCGAGCCGCTCGCCCGCCAGGTGGCCGACGTGCTCAAGATGCACCCGGAGCAGGCGCTGCGCGTGCACGCGCAGGAGGAGCTGGGTGTCGTCCCGGACGAGTTGCCCAGCCCTTGGATTGCCGCATCGTCGTCGTTCGTGTGTTTTGCGCTCGGCGCCGTGGTGCCACTGCTGACGTACCTGCTGGGTTCCGACAGCCTGCTCGCCGCGCTGATGGTCGGTGGGGTGGGTCTTTTTGCCGCCGGTGCGCTGGTCGCGCGTTTCACCGGGCGCGCCTGGTGGCGCAGCGGGCTGTTCCAGCTGCTGCTCGGGGCGGCGGCCGCCGGCGCGACCTATGTGGTCGGAGCGCTCATCGGCGTGGGCGTCTCCTGACGCTCACTCGAAGATCGCGCTCAGAGGACCGTCCACCGGCTTCCCCCGGGCGGTCAGGTCCTCGGCCTGCGACTTCAGGACCGCGCCCAGCTCGGTCATGTCGGCCCCGGCCAGCCCGGTGCGTTTGACCGCGTCGGCACGGTTGCGGAAATAGGTGCGGCTCAGCAGACCGGTGACCATCGCCGCGTGCAGCCGCGCCTCGGCCAGCAGGACCAGGGCGGCATCGGTCTCGTACCACTCGGCGAGCCGGACCGCCCGCGCGTGCGCGGCCGAGGCCACACACCAGTTGCGCCGGGCCAGCCCGCTGAATTCACCCGGCCGGGTCTCGGCCAGCTTGCCCAGGTGGGCGTCGCGCTGACTGCCGAACCAGCCCTGCGGGTCGAAGAGATCACGCGTCGTCAGATAGCGGTCCGCCTCCAGCGGCCACCGCGCCGTCAGCTCCGTCGCCCGGCGCAGGCCGTCGTCCGCGGTGCCGACACTGAGATCGACCAGGATGCCGTCGACCCGGCGCAGGGCCGCACGCGGTCCCGCCTGGGCCCTGTACGTGACCACGTGCAGATTGAGATCACTGCTGTCGGAGTCGTCGCCGTGCGCCAGCGAACCGTGCACACCGATGGCGCGTACCTCGGCCGACCAGCGGCGCAGGATCACGTCACGCAATCGGGTGGCGAGGTACCAGCGGGGGTTGGCCAGGTCGTACTCGTCCTGCGACACTGCGTCATTCTGTGCCCTCAGGCGCGTCCCGGCCAGGGCATCGTCACGGGTGTGACCTCCCCGAGACGCCGCCAGCGCGTTGCGCGGACCGCGGCGTCGGTCAATGCGTTCAGCGCGGTCGCCCGGTCCGGGCCCTCGCTGGCCGGCAGCACCGACCGCCACGCCTGGGCGACGCCGTCCTCGACCTGGATGGCCAGCTTCAGCGCGCTCGCCCGGTCGGTCACCTCGAACGGCAGGTCGTAGCCCGCCGGCGCGGGTGCGGTGCTGGCCTTCAGCGCGGACAGGCGGCTGACCAGCACGTCGCGGCGGGCGCGGTGCGTGGCCTCGGCGGCCCGGGCCTCGGTCCGGTCACCCTCACCGGTCAGCTTCACCCCGAGCGACCCGTACGCGTAGATGGCGGCTTCCTCGGCCGACAGCGCCGCCGCGAGCTGCACACTCATCGCAAAGCCTCCGCATGGGCGGCACGTGCGGCCGCGATCGAGCCCACGAGCCCCGCCCGCGCCGCCGGAGCCGTCCGGCACAGCGCGGCCGCAGTCTTCTGCGCCGCCTGCTCGGCCTTGCGGAGCGACGCCACGGAGTCGGCCGCGTCACCACTCGGCGCACTCGACGCGGGCGCACCCGACGGCACCGCTGCACCGATCACCCGGGACAGCTCGGCGACGTGTGCGCGGTGGTCGTCGGCCAGCGGTGTGAGTCGTCCGGCCAGGCCGGGCTGGGCGAGCGCCACCCGGTCGTACGCCGCGGCGAGCCGCACCGCTTCATCCAGGACCGGCTGCAACGCGTCGGGCTGCGGGGCGGGCTCCGGATCGTCGTCGAAGAGACCGCAACCCGCCAGCGTCGTTGCGCTCAGCGCGGTGCCGGCCGCCGCACCGATCAGCTGACGTCTTTTCACGCGGTCAGTCAACACCATCCGCGCGAGGTCCGGCGCGGGCGTCGCTGACCTGCGCCGGGCGCCGATTCGGAGCGGCGGCGGCCGGGCATCCCCGGCGGCGCGTTACGCTCTGCGTCAGCCGCCGGGGATTTTTCGCCCGGTGGTCCGCCGGTGTTCCCGGCGTTCGGCGCGCGGAGCATCTGCCGCGCCGCATTCGAGAAGAAGGGTTGGGCCCCATGACGCAGCGTGGTCGCGGCGGTGCCCGGCCGGCCAACCGCCAGGGTGGCGGTCGCAGCCGCGATGCCGTCCCGGAGACGCAGGCGCCTGCCGCCCCCCGCATCGACCTCGTGGCCGCGAGATCACGCGTCCGCGCGGTGATCGAGCCGGTCGTCGTCGCCGAGGGTTTCGACCTCGAGGACGTCACGTTGTCCCGCGCGGGCCGGCGGCACGTGGTCCGGGTGCTGGTCGACGCCGACGGCGGCATCAGCCTCGACGACGTCGCCGTGGTCTCCCGGGCGATCTCCGACGCGCTCGACACGGCCGACGAGAGCCAGGGCGAGGTGCTGGCGGGCGAATACCAGCTGGAAGTCGGCTCGCCCGGTGTCGACCGGCCGCTGACCCTGCCCCGGCACTGGCGGCGCAACGTGAGCAGGCTGGTGACGGTCACCGTCGCGGGCCGCTCGCTGACCGGCCGCGTCACCGCCGCCGACGAGACCGGCATCGTGCTGGACGTCGACGGCAAGACGAGTGAGATCCCGTACGCCGGCCTCGGGCCCGGCAAGGTCCAGATCGAGTTCAAGCGACTGGACGAGGCCGTCTTCCCGGACGAGTCGGAGGACGACGCCGGGGACGACGAGGACGAAGACGAAGCTGACGACGAGGATGGGGAGGGCGAGGACAAGTGAACATCGACCTCGCGGCGCTACGCGCCCTGGAGCGCGAGCGGGAGATCCCGTTCGAGACGATCATCGCGGCGATCGAGACGGCGCTGCTCACCGCGTACAGGCACACGGACGGGGCCGAGAGTCACGCCCGTGTGGAGATCGACCGCAAGAACGGCGCAGCCCAGGTCTACGCCCAGGAGTTCGACGCCGACGGCACGATGGTGCGCGAGTGGGACGACACCCCGCACGACTTCGGCCGCATCGCCGCGATGACCGCCAAGCAGGTCATCCTGCAGCGGCTGCGCGAGGCCACCGACGAGGTGCACTTCGGGGAATATGCGGGCCGCGACGGTGACCTGATCACAGGCATCGTGCAGGCCGACGCAGCACGGGCCGAGAAGGGCATCGTGATCGTCGACCTGGGCAAGCTCGAGGCGGTTCTGCCGCAGTCCGAGCAGGTGCCGGGGGAGTCCTACGAGCACGGGTCCCGGATCCGCTGCGTCGTGGTGCACGTCGCCAAGGGCTTCCGCGGGCCGCAGATCACCCTGTCCCGGACACACCCGGCGCTGGTCAAGAAGCTTTTTGCCCTCGAGGTGCCCGAGATCGCCGACGGCACGGTGGAGATCGCCGCCATCGCGCGTGAGGCAGGTCACCGTACGAAGATCGCGGTGCACTCGCGCGTCCAGGGTGTCAACGCCAAGGGCGCCTGCATCGGCCCGATGGGTCAGCGGGTCCGCGCGGTGATGAGCGAGCTGCACGGCGAGAAGATCGACATCATCGACTACTCGGAGAACGCGGCGCAGTTCGTCGGTAACGCCCTCTCACCGGCCAAGGCACTGCGTGTGGAGGTCGTCGACCTCGCCACGCGGACCGCCCGGGTGACGGTGCCGGACTTCCAGCTCTCCCTGGCGATCGGGCGTGAAGGACAGAACGCCCGGCTCGCCGCGCGGCTGACCGGATGGCGCATCGACATCCGCCCGGACAACGAACCGGACACGGCCGTGGAGCGGGATGCCGCCGAGACCGGAAGCTGACCGGATACGCGAGCACGGGGTACGGGGGGTAGACTTCGGGGTGGCCGGTCCGACACGCACCTGTGTTGGCTGTCGCTCACGCGTGCCGGCCTCCGATTTACTGCGGTTCGTCGCGGTCGGATCCGAGGGTGACCTCCGGCTCCAGCCCGATCCGAGCCGCCGACTGCCGGGTCGGGGAGCGCATCTGCATCCTGATCCGGCCTGTTTCGCGCAGGCGGAGCGGCGTCGTGCCTTCGGGCGTGCGCTGCGTCTCACCGGTGTTGCTGACACCGGCTTGCTTGCCGAGCACATCCGCGCGGTCTCCGTGCCGCGCGGAACAACCGATGATGGTGCGGTAAGTGCCCCATCCATGTCCAGCAAGGTAGGACGACCCAGATGAGCACACGATGAAGTCCCTGAAATGACCAGGCTTCTAGTGCACGAGTGAGGTCGGCGGGCGCTGCTCGTACGACCTCGAGATGAGGAGTGCAGTGCCAGGCAAGGCCCGCGTTCACGAGCTCGCCAAAGAGCTCGGGGTCGACAGCAAGACCGTTCTCGCCAAGCTCAAGGAGATGGGCGAGTTCGTCAAATCCGCATCCAGCACGGTCGAGGCCCCGGTGGCCCGGCGACTTCGTGGTGCTCTCGACGCACAGGACGGTGGCGCTCCGGCGGCCCCCGCCGCTGCCGCGACGAGTGCCCCGAGCGCGCCCAGCGCCCCGCGAGCCACTCCATCGACCGCGCGGCCGCAGCCGCCGCGCCGGCCCGCCGCAGCCCCGGCTCCGGGAGCGCCCACCAGCGCCCCCGCGACCCCGGCTCCGTCGCCCGGCCCGATGGCCCGGCCCAAGCCGACGGTTCCCGGCCGTCCGGGCCCCGTGCCCGGTCCGGTCGCCAAGCCGGCGAGTGCCCACGACATCGAGGTGGCGGCCGCCGAGGCACGCGCCTCGGCGCTGAAGGCTGAGCAGGAGGCCGCCGTCAAGGCTGCCCAGGCCGCCCGTACGCGGGATGCCGAGCGCCGGGCGCAGCAGCCTCCGGCCGACGGCACCACGCGCCCCCGGCCCCCGGGCCCGGGCACGGTGCCGCCGCGTCCAGGCTCACCTGCGGCCACGCGTCCCGGAGCCCCGGGCGCGCCCACTACCGGCCGTCCCGGCCCGGGCGGCTCGCCGCGCCCGCCGGCCCGCGGTCCCGGTAACAACCCGTTCGGTGTCTCCGGCGGCGGCCAGCGGCCGACCCCGGCGGGGATGCCGCGTCCCAACCAGGCAGGCATGCCCCCGCGGCCGAGCCCTGCCTCGATGCCGCCGCGGCCCAGTCCCGCGTCCATGCCCGCGCAGCGCCCCGCCGGTCCCGGTGGCGGTCGCGGCGGTCCTGGTGGCGGTCGTGGTGGTCCCGGTGGCGGCGCAGGTCGTCCCGGCGGTCCCGGTGCCGGTGGCGGTTTCCGTCCCGGTGGCGGTGCCGGAGCCGGTGGCGGCGGTTACCGCGGCGGTGGCGCCGGTGGTGGCGCCGGCGGCGGTGGCTACCGCGGTGGTCCCGGTGGCGGTGCTGGTGCCGGTGGCGGTTTCCGCCCCGGTGGCGGCGGTCCCGTCGGCGGTGCCCCCGGTCGTCCCGGTGGTGGCGGTCGCGGTCGTGGCGGCGGTGCCGCGGGTGCCTTCGGCCGTCCCGGTGGCCGGCCGACGCGAGGCCGCAAGTCGAAGAAGCAGCGGCGTCAAGAGTTCGACAACCTGTCGGCTCCGCAGATGTCGTCGGGTGCTCCCCGCGGTTCGGGCCAGGAGGTCCGGCTCTCGCGTGGTGCGTCCCTCTCCGACTTCGCCGACAAGATCAACGCCAACCCGGGTTCGCTGGTCCAGGAGATGTTCAACCTGGGCGAGATGGTGACGGCGACGCAGTCGTGTTCCGACGACACGTTGCTGCTGCTCGGCGAGCACCTGGGCTTCGACGTCCAGATCGTCAGCCCCGAGGACGAGGACCGCGAGCTCCTGTCGCGGTTCAACATCGACCTCGACGCCGAGGTGGCCGAGGACCGTCTGGTCGTTCGTCCGCCGGTCGTGACCGTCATGGGTCACGTCGACCACGGCAAGACGAAGCTGCTCGACGCGATCCGCAAGACGAACGTGGTCGCCGGTGAGGCGGGTGGCATCACCCAGCACATCGGTGCCTACCAGGTCGTCGTCCCGCACCAGGGTGAAGACCGCGCCATTACCTTCATCGACACCCCGGGCCACGAGGCGTTCACCGCCATGCGTGCCCGTGGTGCCCAGGTGACGGACATCGTGATCCTGGTGGTCGCGGCCGACGACGGCGTCATGCCGCAGACGGTCGAGGCGTTGAACCACGCCAAGGCGGCCGAGGTGCCGATCGTGGTCGCGGTCAACAAGGTCGACAAGCCCGACGCCAACCCGGACAAGGTCCGGCAGCAGCTGACGGACTACGGCCTGCTCGCCGAGGAGTACGGCGGCGACACCATGTTCGTCAACGTCGCGGCCAAGCCCGGTATCGGCATCGACGACCTGCTCGAGGCCGTGCTCCTGACCGCCGACGCGTCGCTGGAGCTCACCGCTCCGATCGACGGACCGGCGCAGGGTGTCGCGGTCGAGGCCCACCTCGACAAGGGCCGGGGCGCGGTTGCCACGGTTCTGGTCCAGAAGGGCACGCTGCGGGCCGGCGACTCGATCGTGGCGGGTGGCGCGCACGGTCGCGTCCGCGCCATGCTCGACGAGAACGGCAACCAGGTCACCGAGGCGGGTCCGGCACGTCCGGTCCTCGTCCTGGGTCTGACGTCGGTGCCCGGCGCCGGCGACACGTTCCTGGCGGCCGAGGACGACCGGACGGTCCGGCAGATCGCCGAGCAGCGGCAGGCACGCCGTCGTGCGGCGAGCTTCGCGAACTCGAAGGGCAAGGCCACGCTCGAGACGCTCATGGAGCAGCTCAAGGAGGGCGAGAAGACCTCGCTCACCCTGGTGCTCAAGGGCGACGGCTCGGGTTCGGTCGAGGCGCTCGAGGACGCGCTGTTCAAGATCGAGATTCCGGACGAGGTGCAGCTCAAGGTCATCCACCGCGGCGTCGGTGCGATCACCGAGAGCGACGTCAACCTGGCGTCGGCTTCCTCGGACCAGACCGCCACGATCATCGGCTTCAATGTCCGGGCCAGCAACAAGGTCAAGGAGATGGCCGACCGCGCCGGCGTGGAGATCCGCTACTACAGCGTGATCTACCAGGCCATCGAGGAGATCGAGGCAGCACTCAAGGGCCTGCTCAAGCCGGAGTACGAGGAGGTCGAGCTGGGCACCGCGGAGATCCGCGAGGTCTTCCGCTCGTCCAAGATCGGTCTCATCGCCGGCTGTCTGGTCCGCTCGGGTCTCATCCGCCGCAACGCCAAGGCGCGCATCCTGCGCGAGGGCACCGTGGTGGCGGACAACGTCACGATCAGCTCGCTGAAGCGGTTCAAGGACGACGCCACCGAGGTCCGCGAGGGCTTCGAGTGTGGTCTGACCCTGGCCGGTTTCGGCACGCCGCAGCCCGGCGACGTGATCGAGACCTTCGAGATGCGTGAGAAGCCGCGGGCGTAACAACCCCGGCTGACACGGCCCCCGGCGCTCAGGCGCCGGGGGCCGTTGTCTTTACTACTGGAATGTCTCGCTACGCCCTGCTGCTCGCGCCCTCCGCCAACCGTGTCTACGCCGACCAGGCCGGCCGTCTCTCCCGGGCGGAACTGGCCGCCTTCCGGCCGGTCCTGTCGGGGCCGGTGTCGCAGGTCGACGCGGCGCGGATCGGCGGGGTGGAGTACCTGACCTTCGACGCCGACCTCCAGGCCCGCGACGTCGCCTTCCTGTCGAACATGTCGGCCGCCTACGCCCTTTTCGAGCGGGTGGACGACGACCTGCTGCGCCCGGTCGAGCTGACCCCGCTGGCCCGCTACGACAGCGACCTGATCACCATCCCGAAGTACGCCGGCAAGACCAACGAGCAGTTCACCAAGTTGCTGCTCAACCTCACCCTGCTCGCGTCCGCCTCCGCGAAGAAGATGCTCGACGGCGGCCTCATCGTCGGTGACCCCCTCGCGGGCCGGGGCACGACCCTCAACCAGGCCCTCATGTACGGGTACGACGCCATCGGTGTGGAGATCGACGGCAAGGACGTGGAGGCGTACAAGCTGTTCCTGCAGACCTGGCTCAAGCGCAAACGGCTCAAGCACTCCGCCGAGTTCAATCCGGTACGCCGTCAGGGGCGCCGGGCCGCTCGCCGGATGGAGATCACGCTCGCCGCCAGCAAGGACGACCACAAGGCGGGTGCGGTCCAGAAGGTGACGATGCTCAACGCCGACACCACCCAGCTCGACGGTCTGCTCCGTGGCAACTGCATGGACGTGATCGTGACCGACCTGCCGTACGGCATCGCGCACGCCAGTTACGAGGACGAGGGCGGCATGTCCCGGCGCCCGCTGGACCTGCTGGAGCGGGCCGTGCCGCAGTGGGTGACCCTGCTGCGCCCCGGCGGCGCCCTCGGCCTGTCCTGGAACACCAAGGTGGCCAAGCGTGAGCTCGCCGAGGACATCCTCGTCGCCAACGGGCTGTCCGTCGTCGCCGAGGAGGAGCTGAGCCACCGGGTCGACCAGGGCATCGAGCGTGACGTCGTGGTGGCGCGGAAACCCGGCTGACCTGTGCGCGCGGCGGGCGTACCCTCGTCGCTGATGTATATCGAATCTGCGCTCTTCGACGTGCTCCTGCCCAGCGACTCGCGGTCGCTCAAGCAGAAGCGTTCCTATCTGCGGCCGATCATCGCGATGCTGCGGAAGTACGAGGTCAGCGTGGCCGAGGTCGGCGATCACGACGTCCACGGCCGCGCTCAGATCGGTGTGGCGGTCGTGGCCGCCGAGCCGTCCCAGGCCCGCGCGGTGATCGACACGTGCGAGCACCAGGTGGCCGGCCGGCCGGAGATCGAACTGCTCTCCGTGAGGCGACGACTACACGGCGACGACGACTGATCCGGGCTTTGCCGGCCGGTCCGACGACGGACGGCCGGGACGTTCGGCTCCCAGCTCCGATGGGTAGGCTTCAGGCGTTGGGCGGGGTGGTTCACCCGCAGGCACGGTTGTCGGAGGTGGGCGATATGTCGGATCCGGCCAAGACGCGTCGGCACGCGGAGCGCATCCGCGAGCTGGTCGCCTCGCTGGTACGCGAGATCAAGGATCCCCGGCTCGGCATGCTGACCGTCACGGACGCCCGCATCACGGGCGACCTGCGGGACGCGCACGTGTACTACACCGTGCTCGGTGACCAGACCGAGCAGGCCGCGACCGCGGCAGCGCTGGAGAGCGCCAAGGGCATGCTGCGCACCCGCGTCGGCCACGCCCTGGCCCTGCGGCACTCGCCGAGCCTGACCTTCGTTCTGGACAACGTCCAGGACAACGTCAAGGAGATCGACGACCTGCTGGCCGCCGCACGGCACCGCGACGAGGAGGTCCAGCGTCTCGCCGCCGGTAAGCAGTACGCCGGTGACCCCGACCCGTACAAGGTCGAGGAAGACGACGAGGAGGACGCCGACGAGCGTGTCGGTGCCCGCGAGGACCAGGGGTGACCGAGGCGGTCGCCGCCCCGGCCAGACCTGCCGCAGCCGACTGGTCGGCGGCCGTCTCGACGATTCACGAGCTGGCTCCGACCGGCCGGGTGCTGCTCATCTGCCACGTGAACCCGGACGGGGACGCGCTGGGGAGCATGCTCGGTTTTGCGCTGGGGCTGTGCCGGCTCGGTGTGACGCAGCTCCAGGCGACGTTCCCGGGTGAGTTCGAGATCCCGGAGCCGTTCACCGCGCTGCCCGGTGTCGACCTGCTCGTGCCGGAGTCGCAGGCGTGGGAGGACCCCGACCTGGTGCTGGTCTTCGACGTCGCGGCGGAGTCACGCCTCGGCGCCCTCATCGACCGGCTGCCCCGCGCCCGGGCCACGGTGGTGCTCGACCACCACGCGTCCAACACCGGCTTCGGCGGCATCCAACTCGTGGACCCGACGGCCGCGGCGACCTCGGTGGTCGCCGAGGAGCTGCTCAAGCGGCTGGACGTGCCGCTGGACGTCCAGATCGCGGAATGTCTCTACGTCGCCCTGGCCACGGACACCGGTTCCTTCCGCTTCGACATGACCACGCCGCGCGTCCACGAGATGGCCGCCCGGCTGATCGCGACGGGGCTGCGCCCGGGGGAGATCTCCCGGCGCATCTTCGACAGCCGCCCGTTCGGCGCGATGAAGCTGTTCGCCGACGTGCTGGGCCGGGCTCAGCTCGACCCCACGGCCGCGGGCGGTCACGGCATGGTCTGGACCTACGCCACGCTCGACGACCTCGAACGGCACGCTCAGCGCCCGTACGTGCTCGACGCGCTGATCGACCCGGTCCGCTGTGTGGCCGAGGTCGACGTGTCCGTGGTCGTGAAACAGCTCAGCGAGGGTGTGTGGGCGGTGTCACTCCGCAGCAAGGGCGCGGTGGACGTCAGCGCCGTCGCGATCAAGCTCGGCGGTGGCGGTCACCGTCTGGCGGCGGGCTTCACCGGGTACGGACGGCCGGGTGACGTGGTCACCTCCGTGCGCGATGAGCTGGAGAAACACCTCATCCGTTAGGTGTCTCGACGAGAAGGGCCGGCCTGCGGGCCGGCCCTTTGTCGTATTTCTGCGTCCCGTAGTGCGGGACACGACGCGCATCCAGCGAGACTGAACGATAGTTTGAGTGAACGGTGATTTGGTTTCTGCACGGGCGCTACCACCGCACGCCGCAGCAACCTCGAGCCACCCGGGACCACCCTCCCGGCTGCGTCGCCCCGCCACCCGTCCGGCGATCCCGGACCGGCACCTCGCGACGCCCCGCTCGATCGATCCCTGGGTGCCCAGCACCCGTTCTGCCGTGGAAGGACCACGATCATGGCTACCAAGCAGAAGCCCCAGAAGCCCTCCGACGACGCCCGCGAGCAGGCCCGCCGCGCGCTGCAGACGTCGATGGACACCCGCCAGTAAGCACTCGGGCGCATTGCGCTCCTTACGGCAGGGCGGGCATCATGAGCAGTCATGAGCCCGCCTGCCGTCGCTGACGAGCGCACCCTCACCCGGCGCATCGCCGCACTCGCACTCCCGGCCCTGGTGGTCCTCGCCGCCGAGCCGCTGTACGTGCTGGTGGACACGGCTGTGGTCGGCCACCTGGGTCGCGTACCGCTGGCGGCCGTGGCCGTCGGCGGCACGGTGATGTCGGTCGCCGTGTGGTTCGGCACGCTCATGGCGTACGGGACCACCGGCCGCGCCGCCCGCCGCTTCGGCTCGGGTGACCGTCCCGCAGCCGTCGCCGAGGGTGTCCAGGCGTCCTGGCTGGCGCTCGCCGTCGGCGCGTTGCTGGTGCTCCTCGCCCAGCTCTTCGCCTCACCGGTCGCCCGGGCACTGGCCAGCGACCCCGAAGCGGCACGGGCCGCCGCCGGTTGGCTGCGCATCGCCGTCCTCGGCATCCCGGGCCTGCTCCTGGCCGCGGCCGGCAACGGCTGGATGCGCGGGGTCCAGGACACCCGCCGGCCGCTGTTCTTCGTCTTCGGCCCGAACGTCCTGTCCGCGGTCCTGTGCCCGCTGCTCGTCTACACCGCCGGCTGGGGCCTGACCGGCTCGGCGATCGCCAACGTCGCTGCCCAGTCCCTCTCCGGCAGCCTCTTCCTCTGGGCGATCATCCGCGAACGCGCCCAGCTCCGCCCCGACCCGCGCGTCATCGTCCGCCAGCTCGTACTCGGCCGCGACCTGCTGATCCGCGGCGCCGCCTTCCAGGCCTGCTGGCTGTCGGCCACAGCGGTGGCAGCCCGCTTCGGCGTCGCAGCGGTCGGCGCCCACCAGATCGGCCTCCAACTCTGGTTCTTCTGCGCCCTCGCCCTCGACGCAGTCGCCATCGCCGCCCAATCCCTGGTCGGCGCGGCCCTCGGCGCCGGCGACGACACCTCCGCCCGCGAAGTCGCCCGCCGGGTAACCCTCGTCGGCGCGATCGCCGGCGTGGGCTTCGCGGTCCTGGCAGCGGCCGGCTCCGGCATCGTCCCGACCTGGTTCACCAGCGACCAGGCCGTCCACGCCCAGGCCGCCATCGTCTGGCCCTGGTTCGTCGGCATGCTCCCCTTCGCCGGCGTGGTCTACGCCCTCGACGGCGTCCTGATCGGCGCGGGCGACGTGGGCTTCCTCCGCACGATGACCCTGGCCGCGGCCCTGGTGGGTTTCCTCCCGGCCATCTGGTCGGCCTACGCCTTCAACTGGGGCCTCTCCGGCGTCTGGTTCGGCCTCGCCCTCTTCATGCTGATCCGCCTCGTCTTCATCGTCATCCGCTGGCGCGGCGCCCGCTGGGCCGTCCTCGGCGCAACCCGCTGAAGCGATCCACGGCCCGGCCGCTGCCGTGCGTGCCAGCTCATCTCTGGTGTAACCCGCTGACGCTGTCTGCGGTCGGTGTGGTGCGAGCCGGTGGTCCTGGTGTGGTCCGCTGCAGCGGACCTCGACCCTGGCCGCTGCCGTGCGTGCCAGCTGGTCTCCGGTGTAATCCGCTGACTCTGTCCGCGATCGGTGTGGCGTGACCCGGTGGTCCTGGTGTGGCCCGCTGAAGCGGTCCGCGGCCCTGGCCGCTGCCGTGCGTGCCAGCTGGTCTCCGGTGTAACCCGCTGACTCTGTCCGCGGTCGGCCTGGCGGGTGTGGTGCGAGACGGTCGTCCTGGTGTGGCCCGCTGATGCGGTCTGTGGTCAGTCTGGCCGGTCGGATGGTCTTCGGTGTGGTTAGCGGGCGCGGTCCTCGGTCAGCCCGGTGGGTGTGGTGCGCGCCCGGTGGTCTTGGGTGGGGCGGTTGGTTGATCGGCCTGGCTGGTGTTGGACGTGCCGGGTGGTCTTTGGTGTGACCGCGTCGGTTTGGTGAGCTCGGCCGACGAGGTGCCTGCCGGGTGGTTGTTGGTGCAACCGCTGATCCCGCCCGGAGTGACATCGCCCGCGGCGCCGCTCGCTTGCTGCACCCATGCCGGAACCGAGGTAACGATGGCGAGGCAGCTCGGGCCGGAAGCCGCCGCCTGGTGAATCAGGTCAGGTTCGTCAGCGTGGCGGTGAAAGAGCTGAGCAGCCGGGCGAAGGTGGCCCTGTCCTCGGCCGGCCAGCCTTCCATCGCTCGGGCGAAGATCGCCTGGCGGGTGCGATGGGCTTGTTCGAGATGCAGGTCGCCCCTCCGGGTGAGGGCGAGCAAGGTGCGCCGGCCGTCCCGCTGATCCGCTTGTCGGACCACCAGATCCTCGGCGACCGCCCGGGCAACCAGGCGACTGGCTCGCGGCTGGTCCACGCCGAGCGCCGCCGCGATCTCCCCGACGGTGACGGGCCGCCCGGCCTCCTCGATCGCGTCCAGCACACCGAAGAGCGCCGGGTCACTGACGAGCGTCCGATCATTGCCGCCCGCCAATTCCCCGGACCGCTCCAAGCCCGTTGAGCGACCTGGCGCGGGGGAAATGCCCGGTTTTAAGGACTCAGCCCGTTCGGCGGCATGCGCCCGGTCGGCGGAGGTGGCCGAGCTGGAGAAGCCCTCGCCGACATCGCGTCCCAGAACGTCGCCGACCGAGCTGGGGGAGTCGGCCGAGCTGGCGGGCCCAGCCGAGTTGAAGGAGTCGGCTGAGCTGGCGGGGCCAGCCGAGCTGGGGGAGTCGACCGAGCTGGCGGGCCCAGCCGAGCTGGGGGAGTCGGCCGAGCTGGCGGGGCCAGCCGAGCTGGGCGACTCTGTCTCGCTCTGCGGGCCCGCCGCGATGTGCGATTTGCCCGTAATGGGCGAGCCCGCGGTACTCGATGAGCCGGGAAACTCTGCCGAGCCGGAGAAGGCAGAGCTCGCTGAACCTGCCGTGTCCCCAGGCAACAAGAGACGGCTGAGGGCTCGGCGGCTCTGGCTGCGGCGGATCGCGATCATCGCCCGCTCCACGACCGCGAGTTCGTCCATGCATGTTAATTTACAACTACATGTAAAAACACATGTAATGGAGGCCGGGATGCGCCCGCTCGGTTATTGGGTCAAGGAGATCGACCGTCGCATCGAGACGGACCTGGAAAGCGTTCTCGGCGAGGAGGGTCTGACCAGGCGGCACTGGCAGGTGTTGCACACCGTCGCGCAAGGCTCAGCCACCCGCTCAGACCTGGACGACGCGCTCGCGCCCTTCGCGCCTACCGTCCGGCCCGAGGTCGACGATCTTATCGGCCGAGGCTGGATCGAGGACTCCGCCGGCATGTCCGGGCCGGGAAGCAGTGCGCCGGACAAAGAGACCCGGGCCGGCCTGACGCTGACGAGCGAAGGCCAGGCGGCTCACGATCGCGTAGCCGAGAAGGTCGCGGCCGCCCGGGCCCGCATCACCGCCGGCTTTTCGGAGCAGGACTACGTCACGCTGATCAGCCTGCTGGAGCGGGTGGCGGGCAACCTCGCACCCGGCTGAAGCCCGCCCCGGCGCGGTCTGGTTGGGTGGTGGGCGTGAACGTCGACGGGCTCATCGTTGTGGACAAGCCGGCCGGGATGACCTCGCACGATGTGGTCGCGCGGGTGCGGCGGCTCGCCAAGACGCGGCGGGTGGGGCACGGGGGGACGTTGGATCCGATGGCGACCGGTGTGCTGATCATCGGGGTCAACCGGGCTACGCGGCTGCTCACGTACGTGATCGGGTCAGAGAAGAGTTACGCCGGGACGATTCGGCTGGGGCAGTCGACGGTGACCGACGACGCCGAGGGTGATGTCACCGTGACCGCGGCCACGGACGGGGTCACCGACGAGGGGATCCGGGCCGGGCTCGCTGCGCAGACCGGTGAGATCGATCAGGTGCCCAGCGCGGTCAGTGCGATCAAGGTGAACGGGCAGCGGGCGTACAAGCGGGTGCGGGACGGTGAGGTGGTCGAGCTGGCCGCGCGCCGGGTGACCGTGTCGCGGCTGGACGTGCTGGACATCCGGCGGGAGCAGGGCGTGGTCGACGTGGATGTCGACGTGACGTGTTCCAGCGGCACCTACATCCGGGCCATCGCCCGGGATCTCGGTGCCACGCTCGGTGTGGGCGGTCATCTCACGGCCCTCAGGCGTACGCAGGTGGGCGGCCTGTCCCTCGCGGAGGCGGCGACGCTGCCGGAGCTGGAGGAGCGCGCCCCCGATGTGATCTCGCTGTCGATGGCCGACGCCGCACGGCAGGCTTTCCCGCAGCGTGCCGCCGACGCCGAGGAGACGCGTGTGCTGCGGCACGGCGGACCGCTCGAGCCGGTGGGCATCGACGGGCCGTACGCCGTGTTCGACCCCGAGGGTGATCTGCTGGCAATCGTTTCGGAGCGTGGCGGCAAGGCACGCGCCGAGATTGTGCTCAGCCCCGCCTAGACAGGTGGTCGGCGACGGTCGCCACCAGGTCGGCGGCCGCGTAGGGCTTGTCGAGGAAGCCGTCGCAGCCCGCCTCCAGCGCCGCGGCGCGGTCCTGGGGCAGCACGCTGGCGGTGACGGCGACGACCGTCGGGCGGGGCGGCCGGGTGCGACCGTGCCGGCCGCGAGTTCGCTGGCCAGGGTCAGGCCGTTGCCGTCGGGCAGGTTCATGTCGAGGAGCACCAGGTCGACGTCCTCGGTGCCGAGTTTCTGCCGGGCGCTCGCGAGGGATCCGGCGTCGATGACCTCGGCGTCGCGGACCGCGGCGATGTCGGCGCGGGAGAGGACCGCCTTGACGAGGGTGCGGTTCAGCTCCTCGTCCTCGACCAGCAGGATGCGCGGGTTCTCTGCCGTCACGGATTCTCCTTCTTGTCATTCGCAGCTGTTCCGGAGCCGCCGAGCAGCGGCGCCAGGGTCTCCCAGCCGGCCCCGCCGGCCATCGCGGTCGCCACGACGCCGCCGGCCATGGCCGTCGCGACCAGCGGGGCGGTGTCGCCGGGTTCGCGTTCGACGCCGGCTGCGGCGGTGAGGCCCAGCACCGGTGTGTGGCGGGTGGCCGGGTCCTGTTCCATGGCGGCCAGCATGCTGAAGCCGTCGACCTCCGGTGACTGCATGTCGCAGACGATCAGGTCGAAGTGGCCTTCGCGGCTCAGGGCCAGGCCGTCGCGGCCGTCGGCGCAGGCGACCACGTCGGCGCCGCCGGCGCGCAGGCCGTCCTCGATGGCCTGGCGGATCTCGTTGTCGTTCTCGACGACCAGCACCCGCGGGGTGGGCCGGTGCGCGATCTTCTTGGCCAGGGCGCCGAGCAGGGCGGCCTGGTCGACCGGCTTGATGAAGTAGTCGTCGGCGCCGAGCGCGAGGCCGGCCTGCCGCTCGTCGATGATCGTGGCGAAGAAGACCGGGATCTCGGCGAGCCGCGGGTCGGCCTTGAGGCGGCGGATGACCTCGAAGCCGTCGATGCCGGGCAGGGCCACGTCCAGCACGATCGCGTCCGGCGGGTGGGCACCGGCCGCGGTGAGGCCGGCTTCGCCGCTGCCGGCGACGTCGACGTGGTACCCGGCGCCGACGAGCTGGGTGCTGAGGAGCTCCGCCGACTGCGGGTCGTCCTCGACGAGCAGGACGCGGGCGCCGGCGTCGGGACCTTCCTCGAACTGCAGGATCGGGGCCGCGGGGAGCTTGACCGTGAAGGCGCTGCCCTCGTCGGGTACCGAGGTCAGGGTGATCTCGCCCTCGTGGGCGGCGACCAGGCGCTTGGTCAGGGCGAGGCCGAGGCCGGTGCCGGCCCGCTGCCGGTCGGGGTCGCCGACCTGCTGGAACTCCTCGAAGACCTTCTCCTGGTCCTCCTCGGCGATGCCGACGCCGGTGTCGGCGACGGTGATCTCGACGAAGTCGCCGGCGGCGACCGCCGAGACGAAGATCGAGCCGCCTTCCGGGGTGAACTTGATCGCGTTGGAGAGCAGGTTCTCGACGATCTGCCGGAAGCGGACCCGGTCGGCCAGCGCGGTGGCCTCGGGCAGCGCGGTGGTCACCGTCAGGTGCTTGGTGGTCAGCAGCGGGGACAGGCCGGTGAGCAGCTCGTTGATCGCGCTGTCGACCCGCAGCGGCGCGAGCCGCAGCTCCAGCCGGCCCGACTCGACCTTGGCCAGGTCGAGGATGTCGTTGATCAGGCCCAGCAGGTGCCGTCCGCTGGTGTGGATGTGGTCCACCCATTCGGCCGGGACGCGGCGGCGGTCACCGTCGGGTTCCTCGAGCCGCATCAGGTCGCTGAAGCCGATGATCGCGTTGAGCGGGGTCCGCAGCTCGTGGCTCATGTTGGCCAGGAACGAGCTCTTCGCCTGGCTGGCCCGGGTGAGCGCCTCGACGGACGCGCTGAGCTCGGTGGCCATCCGGCGGTGTGCCGCGGTGACGGCCTGCCGCTCGGCCAGGATGCCGGCCTGGCCGCCGAGTGCTGCCAGCAGCCGCAGGTCGTCGTCGCTGAAGAGGCTGCGGTGGCGGTTGAAGAGCAGGACCGCACCCTCGGCGTCCGGTGGCACCGGCATGCTGAGCACGGTCACGAAGTCGTCGCCGAGGTCGTCGCCGAAGTGCGCAACCAGCGCGTCGTCGGCCTCCCGCAGCCGGGCGGGCTTGCCGGCCCGGATCAGCGCCGTGACGTCCGCGAAGCCGAGGTCCTCGGGTGGGGAGATCGACGGCCCGGCGTAGGCGGCGGGCACGAGCATGCCGTCCGGGCGGGGCATCAGCACGGAGACCGCGTCGGCGCCGGTCTGCACCCGCATCATTTCCGCGTAGATCTGCCAGACCTGTTCGGGGGACTCGACCGGGGCGCGCAGCAGGCGTTCGGTCACCGACTGGGCGGCGGTGGCGGAGAACGCCCGGCGCAGCCAGCGGGGCGGGACGAACGCGATGAGGTAGCCGACGCCGCAGATCAGGGCCAGGACGCGGTTGGCGGTGTCGAAGGCCGGGTTGGTGCCCGGCACCGAGCCGATGCCCAGCAACGCGATCATCGCGCCGAAGGCAAGGGTGGCGCCCGCGGCGGTCAGCAGCCGGGCGCGGTTCGCCCCGGTACGCGTCCGCGCCTTGCCGTAGAGGAGGTAGGCGGCAACCAGTTCACCGCCGATGAAGCCGATGACGGCGAGCCCCCACTGCTCGGGCGGGCGCGGGCGCGGCGCGAAGACCAGCGGGGCGGCGGTGGTCACGAAGACGACCAGGACCGTCAGATCCAGCCAGCGCGGCACCTGGCGCAGGCGGGCGGCCAGCCGCACCGTCAGGTACGGCTGAGCGAGCACCGTGGCCAGGGTGACCGCGCCGACCCAGTACGGCAGGTTCTCCTGGTTGATCCGCCGCGCGATGTCGGTGCAGAAGAGCACCATGCACGGCATGAAGACCAGCGTGACGTCGCGTTGCAGGGGATCTCGGCGGCGCAGGTAGCCCGCCAGTGCACGCAGAAAGAGCACCGCGAACATGAACTCGGCCGCGAGTAGGACTTGAGGACTCCAGTCGGTGCTCATATCGGGATCAACTGTAGCGTTTCAGGCACGGAAGGTGACCGATACGCTTACCCGCGAGATCTGTGGCAGGGGAGGCGGCGGTATGCAGCGGTGGCGCGGCTACGAAGCGGTGCCGGGTGGATTCGGCCGATCGGTGGTGACGATCGGCGTCTTCGACGGTGTGCACCGCGGCCACCAGGCGATCATCGGGCACACCGTGAAACGCGCCCGGGATCTCGGCCTGCAGTCGGTCGTCGTGACCTTCGACCCGCACCCGGCCGAGGTCGTCCGCCCGGGATCGCACCCGGCGGTGCTGACCGAGCCGGTCCGCAAGGCCGAGCTGATCGAGCAGCTGGGTGTCGACGCCCTCTGCGTCGTGCCCTTCACCCCGGCGTTCTCGCAGCTCACCGCCGAGGAGTTCGTGCACGACGTGCTGGTCGAGGCGCTGCACGCGGCGGTGGTGGTCGAGGGGGACAACTTCCGGTTCGGGCACAAGGCCGCCGGTGACCTGACCATGCTCACGGCCCTCGGGCGCACCTTCGGCTTCACCGTCGAGGAGGCGCCCCTGGTCGCCGAGGAGGGGCTGATCTTCTCCTCCACGTACATCCGCAGTTGTGTCGACGCCGGGGACGTCGCGGCCGCTGCTGCCGCGCTCGGCCGGCCGCACCGCCTGGGTGGTGTGGTCGTGCGTGGTGACCAGCGCGGACGTGAGATCGGCTTCCCGACCGCCAACCTGATGTGCCACCGGTACGCCGCGATTCCGGCCGACGGTGTCTATGCGGCGTGGCTGATCCGCGGTGGCAAGAACGGCGGTCCGCTGCCGGCCTCGGTGTCGGTCGGGACCAACCCGACGTTCAACGGCCGGGAGCGCCGGGTCGAGGCCTACGTCCTCGACTTCGCCGGTGATCTGTACGGCGAGCGTGTGAGCCTCGACTTCGTCGCCCACCTGCGCGAACAGCGCGTCTACACCGGCATCGAGCCGCTGGTCGCGCAGATCCGGGAGGACGTGGAGGAGACGCGACGCGTGCTCGCCCGGCCTTCGATCTGAGCTGCTGATAAGCTTGCCGGGACGTCGGCACATCCGACGACCGGACTCGCCTGCCTGCCCGACGCCGCGGGCCGCGAGCCCGCCCTTCTTCGGGCGGGACACCGTAGACATCGGCAACACAGAATCACGGAGAACATGGCGCTCGACCAAGAGACCAAGACCAAGATCATGACCGAGTACGCGACCCTCGAGGGCGACACGGGTTCGCCCGAGGTCCAGGTCGCGATGCTCACCAAGCGGATCGCCGACCTGACCGAGCACCTGAAGGTGCACAAGCACGACCACCACAGCCGTCGTGGTCTGCTGCTGCTGGTCGGCCGTCGCCGCCGCCTGCTGAACTACGTCCAGAAGAAGGACATCGCGCGCTACCGGACGCTGATCGAGCGTCTCGGCCTGCGCCGCTGATTTGACGGGGGAGTGACCACCTGGTTGCTCCCCCGTAGCTTTACCCACGGACCCGCGCGGCACCAGGCCTCCGGCCCCGGTCCTCGGTAGTGGTTCCCGAGCATTGAATCTCGGGCACTTCGATCGAAGACCGGCCAGCCTTTCTCCGCGCTGTGTGAACCGCCGGGTCCTCGACGAAGGAGTACCGCACCACATGTCTGAGCAGAAAGCTCTCGGCACCGAAACTCGCACCGCCGTCATCGACAACGGGTCGTTCGGCACCCGCGAGATCACTTTCTCCACCGGCCGGCTGGCCCGCCAGGCCGCCGGTTCGGTCATCGTCCAGCTGGGCGAGACCACCGTTCTCTCCGCCACCACCGCCGGCAAGCAGCCGAAGGAGCACTTCGACTTCTTCCCGCTGACGGTCGACGTCGAGGAGCGGATGTACGCCGTGGGCCGCATCCCCGGCTCGTTCTTCCGGCGTGAGGGCCGTCCCAGCGAGGACGCCATCCTCACCTGCCGCCTGATCGACCGGCCGCTGCGCCCGTCGTTCACCAAGGGCCTGCGCAACGAGGTCCAGGTCGTCGAGACCGTCCTCGCGCTCGACCCGGAGCACCCGTACGACGTCGTCGCCATGAACGGCGCCTCGATGTCGACGAAGCTGTCCGGCCTGCCCTTCAGCGGCCCGGTCGGCTCGACCCGCGTCGCGCACATCGACGGCCAGTGGGTCAACTTCCCCACGCTGGAGGAGCTGGCCCGCGCCACCTTCGACATGATCGTCGCCGGCCGTACGCTGCCGGACGGCGAGGTCGCGATCATGATGGTCGAGGCCGAGGCCACTCCGCAGGCGCTGACCCTGATCGCTGCCGGCGCGCCGAAGCCGACCGAGGAGGTCGTCGCCAGCGGGCTGGAGGCCGCCAAGCCGGCCATCCGCGAGCTGTGCCGCGCGCAGAGCGAGCTGGCCGAGGTCGCCGCGAAGCCGGTCCTCGAATACCCCGTCTTCCTGGACTACCAGGACGACGTCTACGCCGCTGTCTCCGACGCCGCCCGCGGTGAGCTCGCCGAGGCGCTGAAGATCGCCGGCAAGGCCGACCGCGAAGAGGCTCTGGACCGCGTCAAGGCCAAGATGGTCGAGACCGTCGGCCCGCAGTTCGAGGGTCGTGAGAAGGAAGTCAGCGCGGCGTTCCGCTCGGTCACCAAGTCCGAGGTCCGCAACCGCGTCCTGCGCGAGCAGGTCCGCATGGACGGCCGCGGCCCGCGTGACATCCGCCCGCTGATCGCCGAGGTCGGCGTGCTGCCCCGGGTCCACGGTTCGGCGCTGTTCGAGCGGGGCGAGACCCAGATCCTGGGTGTCACCACGCTCAACATGCTCCGGCTCGAGCAGTCCCTGGACACGCTCTCGCCCGACAAGCACAAGCGCTACATGCACAACTACAACTTCCCGCCGTACTCGACCGGTGAGACCGGCCGGGTCGGTTCGCCGAAGCGCCGCGAGATCGGTCACGGCGCGCTGGCCGAGCGGGCCCTCGTTCCCGTGCTGCCGACGCGCGAGGAGTTCCCGTACGCCATCCGTCAGGTCTCCGAGGCCCTCGGCTCCAACGGCTCCACCTCGATGGGTTCGGTCTGCGCCTCGACGCTGGCCCTGCTCAGCGCCGGTGTGCCGCTGAAGGCGCCGGTCGCCGGCATCGCCATGGGCCTCATCTCCGACGAGGTCGACGGCAAGACCCAGTACGTGACGCTGACCGACATCCTCGGTGCCGAGGATGCGTTCGGTGACATGGACTTCAAGGTCGCCGGTACGCCGGAGTTCGTCACGGCGCTGCAGCTCGACACCAAGCTCGACGGCATCCCGTCGGACGTGCTCGCGGCCGCTCTGCAGCAGGCGCACGACGCCCGCACGACGATCCTCGGTGTCATGGACGCGGCCATCAACAGCCCGGCCGAGATGTCCGAGTACGCCCCGCGCGTCACCAGCGTGAAGATCCCGGTCGACAAGATCGGCATGGTCATCGGCCCGAAGGGCCAGACGATCAACGCGATCCAGGACGAGACCGGCGCCGACATCTCGATCGAGGACGACGGCACGATCTACGTCGGTGCGACCAACGGCCCGGCGGCCGAGGCCGCGGTGGAGCGGATCAACGCCATCGCGAACCCGACGATGCCGAAGGCCGGCGACAAGTTCCTCGGCACCGTGGTCAAGACGGCCGCGTTCGGCGCGTTCATCTCGCTGCTGCCCGGCCGTGACGGCCTGCTCCACATCTCCAAGGTGGGCGACGGCAAGCGCGTCGACAAGGTCGAGGACTTCCTCAACGTCGGCGACAAGGTCGAGGTCTCGATCGCGGACATCGACAACCGCGGCAAGATCTACCTCGACAAGGTCCGCCCCGAGGGTGAGGAAGCTCCGGCTGCCGCCGAGGGTGCCCCCGCCGCTGCTGCGGGTGCGGACAACGGCGGACGCCCGCCGCGCGAGGACCGTGGCCCGCGTGGTGAGGGTGGTGGCGAGCCCCGCCGCCGTCGCCAGCGTCCCAGCGGCGACCGCAACTGATTCACGCATGACAGAGAGTTCCCGCGGGCCGGCCGAAAGGCCGGCCCGCGTTTCCACCCGGACCCTGCAAGACGGTGTGAAAAAGACCGTCCTGCCGTCCGGGCTGCGCATCATCACCGAGGCGATCCCGACGACCCGCAGCGCCGCTCTCGGCGTGTGGGTCGCGGTCGGCTCCCGTGACGAGACCCCGGCGATGTCGGGTGCCTCGCACTTCCTCGAGCACCTGCTCTTCAAGGGCACCGAGAAGCGCACGGCCCTGGAGATCTCCGCGGAGATCGAGGCCGTCGGCGGCGAGACCAACGCCTTCACCACGAAGGAGTACACCTGCTATTACGCGCGGGTGCTCGACGCCGATCTGCCGCTGGCCGTGGACGTGCTCTGTGACGCCGTGTCGCGGTCGATCCTCGACCCGGCCGACGTCGAGACCGAGCGTGGTGTGATCCTCGAGGAGATCGCCATGCACGACGACGAGCCCGGCGACGAGGTGCACGACGTCTTCACGCAGGCCATCTTCGGGGCGGACACCCCGCTGGGCCGGCTGATCTCGGGCACCGAGGAGACCATCTCCCCGATGACCCGGGTCACGATCAACCGCTTCTACCGCTCCCGGTACAAGGCGCCGCAGGTGGTCATCACGGCCGCCGGCAACCTCGACCACACCAGGGTCGTCAAGCTGGTCCGGGCCGCGCTGGCCGGGAGCCCGTTCGACGAGGGCCAGGCGTCACCGGCGGCCAAGCGTGCCTCCAGCGGCGGTCCCCGCCCGCGCAAGCCCACCACCCTGGTACGCCACCGCGACACCGAGCAGGCGCACATCGTGCTCGGCTGCGCGGGCATCGACCGGGCCGACGAGCGACGTTTTGCCCTGGGCGTGCTCAACAACGTCCTCGGTGGCGGCATGTCGAGCCGGCTCTTCCAGGAGATCCGGGAGAAGCGCGGTCTCGCCTACTCGGTCTACTCGTACGGCAGCCAGTACGCCGACGCCGGCCTCTTTGCGGTCTACGCGGGCTGTGCGCCGGGCAAGGCCGAAGAGGTTCTCGCTCTGATCCGGGCCGAGCTGGCGGTCGTGGCGGCCGAGGGCATCACGCCCGACGAGCTGGCCCGCGGCAAGGGCATGGTGAAGGGCTCGTACGTCCTGGGCCTGGAGGACACGGGCTCGCGGATGAGCCGCCTGGCCAAGTCCGAGCTGCTGCACGGCGACCTGCTGGGTGTCGACGAGCTGCTGGCCGAGGTCGACGCGGTAACCCTCGACGAGGTCAACGTGTTGGCCGCCGAACTCCTGTCGAAGCCGATGTCGCTCGCGGTCGTTGGACCCTTCGACGAGAACGCGTTTTCCACCCCCGTCTAACCTGGGACGCCGTGACCACCCTGAGCCCCCCACCACCCGTACAGGAAGAGGCGCCGCCGGACCGGCGGAAGCGCCGGATCATCGGCATGCTGATCTGGGCGGTGTTGTTCGCGGTCGGCACGTACTTCATCGGCGTGCCGACCAGCGACCCGCTGATCGCCTTCGGCTGGCTGTGGCTGGCCACGATCGCGTGGCGCAGCGACCAGCCGTGGCGCAGTCACCTGCTGTTCCTGCGGGACTGGCTGCCGATCTCGCTGCTGCTGGTGGTCTACAACATCTCCCGCGGTTATGCCGACGACCTGTTCGCGCCGCACGTCCACGAGCTGATCGACGCCGACGAGGCGATGTTCGGCTGGTTCACCGGTGGTGAGGTGCCGACGGTCTGGCTGCAGCAGCACCTCTACCAGCCGAACGTCGTGCAGTGGTGGGAGGTGGCCGTCTCCCTGGTCTACGTCTCGCACTTCCTCGCGGTGCCGACCGTCGGTGTGATCCTGTGGCTGCGGTGGCGGGAGCAGTGGGGCCGGTTCATGCGGCGCTGGTTCACGCTCAGCGTGGCCGGTCTGATCACCTACTTCCTCTATCCGGCCGCGCCGCCGTGGTGGGCCTCGCTCTACGGCCAGTTGCCCGAGCACGTCGAGCGCATCTCGACCAACGGCTGGAACGCAGTGGGGCTGCACAGCGCCGGCAACACCCTCAACGCCCTGCAGGTCGAGGCCTCCAATCCGGTCGCGGCCATGCCGTCCCTGCACACCGCGTACGCGCTGATGGCCGTCGCGTTCTTCCTGCCGATGGTCGCGAAGCGCTGGTGGCCGCTGCTGCTGGCCTATCCGCTGGCGATGACGTTCACGCTGGTCTACTCGGGTGAGCACTACGTGATCGACGTGCTGGTCGGGTGGGCGTACGTGGGCGGGGTCTTCCTGGTGGTGGGCTTCGCCGAGCGCTGGTGGCGGTCGAGGCGTGCGGTCGAGCCCGCCGATCCGGTGCGTTAGGTTGTCGGGCGTGACTTCAGAACCGATCCGTGTCGGCGTTCTCGGTGCCCGGGGACGCATGGGCCTCGAGGTGTGCAAGGCGGTCGACGCCGCGGATGATCTCGAGCTGGTGGCCAGGGTCGACCAGGGTGACCCGCTGGCCTCCGTCGCGGACGCGGGCGCGCGGGTGCTGGTCGATTTCACCACCCCTGACGTCGTCATGGACAACCTGCGGTGGGCCATCGGCCAGGGCATCAGCGTGGTCGTGGGCACCAGCGGCTTCTCCGAGGAGCGTCTCGCCCAGGTGCGCACGTGGCTGTCGGAGAAGCCGGAGGCCGGTGTCCTCATCGCGCCCAACTTCGGCATCGGCGCGGTGCTGATGATGCAGTTCGCGGCCAAGGCGGCCCGCTACTTCGAGTCCGTCGAGATCATCGAGCAGCACCACCCGCGCAAGCTGGACGCCCCGAGCGGCACGGCGACCCACACCGCGAAGGTGATCGCCGCGGCCCGGGCCGAGGCCGGCCTCGGTGCGATGCCCGACGCGACCAAGGAAGAGTTCGATCACGCCCGCGGCGCGGACATCAACGGCGTCCGGGTCCATGCCGTCCGCGCGTCCGGCCTGGTCGCCCATCAGGAGGTCCTTTTCGGTACGACCGGAGAGACGCTCACCATTCGTCACGACAGCCTCGACCGGGCTTCCTTCATGCCGGGTGTGCTGCTGGCCGTGCGCGCGCTGGTGTCCCGCCCGGGTCTGACCATCGGCCTCGACCCGCTGCTCGGCTGATCGTCCGGCGCTTGCCGCGCGGGCTCAGCCGAGTGTCAGCCCGGCCGGCAGCCCGCTGATCGTTGCCGCCCCGGCCGCGTCCACGGTGACGTCGACGGCGTGGCCGGCGATCCGCAGTCCGGTCGCCGTGATCGGCCCGAACGGCGCGCCGGCCAGCGGATCGAGCCGGACCCGGCCGTTCGGGACGTCGGGCTGCAGACCGAGCGTGGCCTGCAGCATCAGCACGGCGGCCGCCGCCGACCAGGCCTGCGGGCGGCACGCCGCGGGGTAGGGCATAGGCCGGCTCAGCGCGGACCGGGCGTCGCCGGCGTGCAGCTCGGGCAGCCGATATCCGAACGCCTCCCCGGCCGTGAGCAGGCCGTCGATCAGCGTGGTCGCTTCCGCGGCGAACCCGGCGCGGGCCAGTCCGGCGGCGACGATCGCGGTGTCGTGCGTCCACACCGATCCGCAGTGGTAGGACAGCGGCGTGAACCCGGCGTCACCGGCGGACATCGTGCGGAGCCCGTAGCCACCGGACATGGTGTCGCCGCCGAGCGCGGTGGCGACGGCTCGCTCCTCGGCCTCGGTCAGCAGGCCGGTGCCGAGCAGGTGACCGATGTTGCTGGTCAGGGAATCGACCGGGCGCTTGTTGCGGTCCAGGGCCAGCGCGGGGTAGCCGCCGTCGACCCAGAACTTCGCGCGGAACCGCTCGGCCAGCGTGCCGGCGTAGTCCCGCCGCCTGTCGGCGCCCGGCTGACCGAACGCGTCGAGCAGGGCGGCGCCGTCCAGGGCCGCACGGTAGGCGTACCCCTGGACCTCGGCGAGGGCGATCGGTGGCTCGGCGAGGCGGCCGTCGTGGAACCGGACCGCGTCGCCGGAATCCTTCCAGCCCTGGTTGGCCAGGCCGCGCCCGGTGGTGTCGAGATATTCGAGGAAGCCGTCACCGTCCGGGTCGGCGGGGCCGTCCAGCCAGCTCAGGGCGGCCTGCAGGTGCGGCAGCAGCTCACCGGCCCCGGCCTCGGGCAGACCCCAGCGCCAGGCGTCGTGCAGCAGGCTGATCCACAGCGGCGTGGCGTCGATCGTGCCGTAGTAGGCCGCGGGCAGGTGCAGCCCGCTGCTCTCGAGAACGAACTCCTGGCGGCGCAGCTCGTGCAGGATCTTGCCGGGAGCCTCGCCGGAGTTCGGATCCGTCCTCGTGCCCTGGCGGCGGGCGAGGACCCGCAGCGTGCCGGCGGCCACGTCCGTGCCGAGCGGCAGCAGCATGCGGGCCGCCCAGATGCTGTCGCGGCCGAACAGCGTCAGGAACCACGGGACCCCGGCTCCGAGGTAGACGTCGTCGCCGTCGGCCAGCCGCAGGGCGTGCAGGTCGTCCAGCGAGCGGGCGACCAGCCGCCCCAGCCGCTGGTCACCGGACCGCACCTCGGCGGGACTCCAGGTGCGGGCGGTGGCCGGGGCGTGCACCACCGCGGACGGGTCGTTCACGCGTACCGAGAAGGTCAGGGTCTGATCGGCGCCCGGGCCGAGGGTGACCGCCCAGGTCAGCCGCCCGTGGTTGTCGGTCTCGGCCTCCGGGGCGGTGACCGTGACCGTGATCCCGTCGCGTTCCCAGGTCAGGGTGCCGTCCGCGGAGCGATGGGCGGCGATCGGCGTGCCCCGGCTGCCCGACTTGACGACCTCGATGGGGGCGAGGTCGACGGCAAGATCGACGGTGACCGTGGTGCTGACCTGCCCCGCGGCCCCGGAGGCGATCGTGATCCGCTCCTCGAGCAGACCGGGCGTGATGATCCGCGTCCGCTGGACCCGCACGGTCGGGTCGGGGCCGGGATCACCGAGCCAGCGGGCGAGCGAGACGAAGTGGGTGGTCCCGGCGCCGGCGTCCGCGTGACCGATCGGCTCGGTCTCGCGGTCGTCCAGACGCAGCACCGCCTCGGAGAGCACCCGCGCGTCGGCGTGGAAGACACCCTGGACCCCGGCCGTGCGGACCTGGCCGTCGGGTCCGGCCAGCGCCGACGTGGGCGCGGCAACGGTCGCGACGAGGTCGTGCAGCAGCGGCTGAAGACGGTTCATGGGATCCCCTCAGCGGTCTTGACAGGTAGCCGGGTCGTGGAGCAAAGTGCGAAACATTCCAGAAACTTGATCGATCCAATGATGCCGGATGCGAATTGGATCGTTCAAGAGGACAAGGGGTCGAAGTTGCCAAAGGTCACGATCGCCACCGTTGCCGACCGTGCCGGGGTCTCCCGGCAGACGGTCTCCAACGTGCTGAACACCCCCGAGGTGGTGCGCGAGGAGACCCGCGAGCGGGTGCGCGAGGCGATCACGGCGCTCGGCTACCGGGTCAGCCAGGCGGCCCGGCAGATGCGGACCGGCCGGTCGCGGCTGATCGCCGTGCGGATCGAACCGGCCCGCGACGGCATCAACGGCTCGGTGCTGGACCGGTTCCTGCACGGGCTCACCGACGCGGCCGCGCCGGCGGGCTACCGGGTGATGCTCTACACCGCGACCGACGACGACGGCGAGATCGCGACCTACGAGGACCTGCTCACCGCGTACGACCTGGACGCGTTTGTGCTGACCAGCACCCACCACGGCGATGTGCGGACGTCCTGGCTGGCCGAGCGTCAGGTGCCGTTCGTGACCTTCGGCCGGCCCTGGGGTGCACCCGACACCCACTCCTGGGTGGACGTCGACAACGCCGCCGGCACCGAGGCGGCCACCCGGCACCTGCTCGGCTCGGGGCACCGGCGGATCGGATTTCTGGGCTGGCCCGCCGGTTCCGGTGTCGGTGACGCCCGGCGCGACGGCTGGGCCACCGCACTGAGCTCGGCGGGCCTGCCCAGCGCCGGGCTCGACCGGGCGGTCGCCGACGGCATCGACCCGGGCGCCGACGCCGCCCGCGACCTGCTGCCGTCCGTGGACGCCCTGGTCTGCGCCTCCGACTCCCTCGCGCTCGGTGCCCTGCGCGCCGCCCGCGAGCTCGATCACCGGTGCGCGGTGATCGGTTTCGACGACACCGCCGTCGCCCAGGCGGTCGGCCTCACCAGTGTCAGCCAGCCCCTCACCGAAGCAGCCGCGCGCTGCATCGACCTGCTCGCGGGTGTCCTCGACCGCTCGGCCGAGACCCGGCAACTCCTGCTCCAGCCCTCCCTCGTCCTGCGCCAGACAGCACCCTAGGAGTCCCCCATGAGACGCAGCAGACTTGTCACGGCGGTCGCGGCCGCCCTCCTCCTGACCACCACGGCCTGTGGCAGCGGCTTCGACGACAACGGCGGCAGCACCACACAGCAGAGCAGCGGTCCCGCCGACCTGAAGATCATGATTGCGTCGTCCGGCGACGCGGAGACCAAGGCCGTCAACGACGCGACCGCCAAGTGGGCCGCCGCCAGTGGCAACAAGGCCACGGTCACGCCGGCGCAGGACATCGTCCAGCAGCTCGGTCAGGCACTGGCCGGCAGCACCCCGCCCGACGTGTTCTACGTCGACGCGGCCCGGTTCGCCGACTACGCCAGCGTGGGGGCACTCGAGCCGTACGCGGACAAGATCTCGAACGTCGACGACTTCTACCCCAATCTGCGGCAAGCGTTCACCTACCAGGACAAGCTCTACTGCGTACCGAAGGACTCCTCGACGCTGGCCCTGATCATCAACACGGACCTGTGGTCGAAGGCGGGACTCACCGACGCCGACATCCCCACGACGTGGGAGCAGCTGACCGCGGCCGCGCAGAAACTCGAGGCCAAGAACGTCGTCCCGCTCGCGCTCGGAGACACCCGCGACCGGATCGGCGCATTCCTGGTGCAGTCCGGCGGCTGGCTGGTCAGCGACGACGGCAAGCAGGCCACCGCGGACACCCCGGAGAACGTCGCCGCGCTGACCTACGTCCAGGGCCTGCTCAAGGACGGTCTGGCCAAATATCCGAGCGCGCTCGACGCCGGCTGGGCCGGTGAGGCCTTCGGCAAGGGCAAGGCCGCGATGACCGTCGAGGGCAACTGGATCAAGGGGGCGTTGTCCGCCGACTTCCCCGACGTCAAATACACCGTCAAGGAGCTGCCGGCCGGTCCCAAGGGCAAGGGCACCCTGTCGTTCACCCAGTGCTGGGGCATCGCCGCCAAGAGCAAGTTCAAGGACCAGGCGATCAAGTTCGTCGAGGCGATGACCACCACCGAACAGCAGCTCTCGTACGCCAAAGCCTTCGGCGTGATGCCCTCGCGTCAGTCGGCGCAGACGCAGTACACCAGCGAGTTCCCGGCCGACGCGCCGTTCGTCGCCGGTGCCGCGTACGGCCACGGCCCGGTCAACGCGCCCAAGATGGACAGCGTCCTGGCCGACTTCGACACGGGTCTGCAGGGGCTGGCGACGGCCAAGCCGCAGGAGGTCCTGCAGCGCTTCCAGAAGAACGCCCAGACGGCTCTCGGCGGCTGACGTTGTCCTCCGTCGCCGGTAAGCGGGGCGGCATCCGCGGCAACGAGCGGGTGGCCGGCTGGCTCTTCGTCGCACCCGTGGTGCTCGTCCTCGGAGTGTTCATGCTGGTGCCGATCCTGATGGCGCTCTGGGTCAGCTTCACCGACTGGAACGGGCAGGGCAGCCCGTTCCGGTCGGGAGTGCCCCTCGCCGGTCTGGACAACTACACCGGCCTGTTCAGCGAGGACGGGCTGGCCCGGCAGAACTTCATGACCAGCCTGCGCAACAACGCCTACTACGTGCTGGCCGTCGTGCCGCTGCAGACCGTGCTGGCGCTGGGGCTGGCCCTCGTGGTCAACAAGCGGAAGGCGTTCTTCCGGACCGCGTTCTACTTCCCGTCGGTGACCAGCTCGGTCGCCGTCAGCGTGGTCTTCCTCTTCATGTTCGCGAACACCGGCGCGGTGAACCAGATCCTGAGCTTCCTCGGCATCAACGGCCCCCAGTGGTTCTCCGATCCGCGCGGTGTCCTGCACCTGGCACTCGACGGCGTCGGCCTGCTCGACTCGACCGCGCCGCCCGCCGCGCTGACCGGGCACGGCGTCCTCGGCCTGACCTGGTGGGACTGGACCTCCGGGCCCAGCGTCGCGATGTGCGCCATCATCGCGCTGGTCGTCTGGACCACCTCGGGCACGTTCATGCTGATGTTCCTGGCGGCGCTGCAGAACCTCCCGGTCCAGCTCGACGAGGCCGGGCTGATCGACGGCGCGAGCCGCTGGCAGCGCCTGCGCCACATCACGCTGCCGCAGCTGCGGCCGACCCTCTTCCTGGTGCTGACACTGGGACTGATCGGCACGTGGCAGGTCTTCGACCAGATCTACGTGATGAGTCAGGGTGATCCGGCCAAGACGACGCTGACACCCGCGTACCTGTCCTACCGGACCGCGTTCCGGGACTTCGACTACGGCTCCGGCGCGGCGATCTCGTTCGTGCTGTTCCTGATCATCGTGGTGTTCACCCTGCTGCAGCGGCGCGCGCTGAGGGAGAAATGATGCGTACGCTCACCACCCGCTTCGCCGGGTACACGATCCTGGTCTTCTTCTCGCTGCTCTTCCTCTACCCGTTCGTGATCCAGATCGGGAACTCGTTCAAGACCGAGGCCGACGCGGCGGCGAACCCCCTGTCGCCGCTCGCGCACCCGTTCACGACCGACTCGGTGGCCCGGATCTTCGACGGCACCGGCTTCCCGACCTGGCTGGGCAACTCGGTCCTGGTGACCGTGGTCGTCACGCTGACCCGGGTCCTGTTCAACTCGATGGCCGGGTACGCGCTGTCCCGGCTGCAGTTCCGCGGTCGCAAGGTGCTCTTCGCCGGGGTCATCGCGCTGATGGCCGTGCCGCCCGTGGTCCTGCTGATCCCGAAGTTCCTCGTGCTCAACCAGCTGGGCATGTACAACAGCTACGCCGGGCTGATCGTGCCGATCATGGTGGACGCGGCCGGCGTTTTCATCATGAAACAGTTCTTCGACTCGGTGCCGGTCAGCATCGAGGAGGCCGCCCGGATCGACGGCGCCGGTGTCTTCCGGACCTTCTGGTCGGTGGTGCTGCCGTCGGCCCGCCCGGCGCTCATCACGCTGACCATCCTGGCGTTCCAGGGGTCGTGGAACGAGTTCCCGCACACCGTCGTCGCCGTGCAGGACCCGTCGCTGTTCACGCTCCCGCGCGGCCTGGCCGACCTGGTCAGTGGCTCGCTCGGCGCCGGCAACCAGTATCCGCTGAAGCTCGGCGCGGCCCTGCTCGCCACCATCCCGGTGGCGATCATCTTCGTGGTCTTCCAGCGCTACTTCGTCCGCGGCGCTACGGAGGGCGCCGACAAGGGCTAAAGCTGCACGTGGAGGCGCAGCTGGGGGACCAGCATGTCGTCGACGTCCAGGGCGCGGGCGGCGCCGTCGGGCTCCCAGCCGGTCGAGACGAGGAACTTCTTCATCGCGTCGTCGGCGTCGTAGGACCAGGCCACCGCACCCTTGAACGCGTCCTCGCGCCACAGGTCGACGGTCGCGGCGAGCAGGCGGCTGCCGTGCCCGCGGCGCCCCCAGCGCGGCTCGACCAGCAGGTCGGTGATCGCGGCGATGTCGTCGGGCAGTGCCGGCTCCTCGGGCGCCAGGGCCTGCTCGTCGGCCGGTCCGGCGGCCACGAAGCCGACCACCGGCGACGCGGACTCGCTCTGCTCGACGGCGATGAGCACCCGGTGCCGCGGTGAGGGCGGGGAGGTGATCGCCTCGGACCAGCCCCGGGCCAGGTAGGCCTCGTCGATGTTGGCCAGCACGTGCGCCGGGAACATCCGCCGGTAGGCGGTCCGCCAGGTCGACAGCTGAATGCGTGCGATCTCGCCGGCGTCCTCGGGACGGGCCGGACGGACGAAGCCGAGTGCCATGCCCGGCAGCCTACAGACGGGCCGAGTAGCGGATCTCGGGCAGCTCCACCGTGGTGCCCCGCGGCGTGTAGATGCTGCGCTCACCGTCGGGTGCAAGACCGGCCCGGCTGTAGAAGCGGCGGGACCGGTGGTTGTCCTCGAGGACCCAGAGCCGCATCACCGGGTAACCCGCCGCGGTCAGCTCCGCGCGGGCGGCCCGCAGCAGCCGGCGGCCGATCCCGGCATGCCACCGGTCCGGGTGGACGTAGATCGCGTAGAGCTCGCCCAGCGCCGGGTTGACCCCGTCACCCTGATCGACGCGGTACGGCCCGAACGACACAAAACCCACCACGGTGCCGTTGTCGTCGGCCACGAGCGTCCTCGAACCGGGGATCTCGGCGCGCGTGCGGCGGCGTTCGGCGTTGACGGCCGGGTCCATCCGGTCCAGGTGCTCGGCGGGGACGATCCCGGCGTAGGCGACCTGCCAGCTGCGGACGTGCACCACTGCCACACCGTCGATGTCGGCGTCGGTCAGCGGACGGATGTCGACCATGGGCGCACTTTGTCACACCCCTCGTCTAGCGTCCTGTTCTGTGCCCGTACCCGACACTCTCTCCGTCGCGCAGGCCCGGCGCATCACCCTCGCCGCGCAGGGTTTCACCGATCCCGTCCCCGGCGGGTCCACCGACATGCGTCATCTGCGCCGGGTGCTGCGCCGCCTGCACCTGATCCAGATGGACTCGGTCAACGTCCTCCAGCGGGCCCACTTCATGCCGCTCTACAGCCGGCTCGGCCCCTATGCGCCGGAGCTGCTGGACCGCGCGGCCTACCGGGGCCCCCGCGAGCTGTTCGAATACTGGGGTCACGAGGCGTCGCTGATCACGGTCGACCTCCACCCGCTGTTCCGCTGGCGCATGGACAATGCCGCCGACTACGCCTGGGGCAGCATGGTGCGTGTCGCCCAGCAGCAGCCCGAGCTGGTCGCCCGGGTGCTCGGTGAGGTCCGCGACCGGGGCCCGATCACGGCGGCCCAGATCGAGCACGACGTGCCGCGCTCCAAGGACAACTGGGGGTGGAACTGGTCGCTCGTCAAGCAGGCTCTCGAGTGGCTGTTCTACACGGGTCAGGTCTCGGCCTCCGACCGCACGACGTCGTTCGCCCGGCGCTACGACCTGACCGAGCGGGTCATCCCGGGGCAGGTGCTCGACATCCCGACACCGTCACCGCAGGACTCGTTCCGGGCCCTGGTCGAGCTGGCGGCCCGGTCGCTCGGTGTGGCCGCCGAGCCGGAGCTCCGCGACTACTTCCGGCTGCCGGTCCTCGGCTTCAAGCAGGCTGTGGCCGAGCTGGTCGAGGACAGGGTGCTGCTCCCGGTGACCGTGCCCGGCTGGAAGGGGCCCACCTATCTGCACCACGAGGCCAAACTGCCCAGGAAGGTGCGCGCGGCCACGCTGATCAGCCCGTTCGACCCGCTGATCTGGGAGCGTGCCCGCACCGAGCGGCTCTTCGACATGAACTACCGCATCGAGATCTACGTCCCGGCCGCCCAGCGGCTCTACGGGTACTACGTGCTGCCGTTCCTGCTCGGTGACAGTTTTGCCGCCCGGGTCGACCTCAAGGCCGACCGCAAGACCGGCGTGCTCCAGATCCCGGCGGCCTGGCTCGAGCCCGCCGCTGACCAGGAGGAGACGGCCACCGCCCTGGCGGCCGAACTGCACCGGCTGGCCGGCTGGCTGGGCCTGACGGAGGTCGCCGCACCGCAGCGAGGTGACCTGGCGGGGCCCCTCACGGCCGCGCTGAAGGTTGCCTCCCCAGGTGTAGCGTGGCGCCCATGAGCAGCACGGTCACGGGCCCCCCGCCTGTTCCTCCGCAGTACCCGGGTTACCAGGAGCCGCAGCAGGACCGTGTGACCCGCTTCATCCAGCGCAAGTGGCGCGATTCGCCGGTCTGGGTCGCCCCCGCCGCGATGCTCGTCTGCATGGCCGGTGCGGTCGGCTACACCTACGCGACCAGTCCGACCGAGGCCAACGCGGGCGCGGCGCCCACCTGCCTGCTCAAGTACGCCACCGGCTTCATCTGCCCGGGCTGCGGCGGCACCCGCGCCGCCTGGTACCTCCTCCACGGCGACATCCCGGCCGCCGCGCGCCACCACGCGCTGTTCGTCTTCGTGGTCCCGTTCCTGCTCTACATGTACGTCGCCTGGGCCGGGCGCCGGCTCTTCGGCTGGAAGATCCCGCAGCTGAACCTCAGCCCGGGAGTGATCGGCGTCTTCATCGCCGCCTGGGGCATCTTCAGCGTCCTGCGCAACCTCCCCTGGGCACCCTTCACGTCGTTCTACGTCTGAGGCCGGGAGCCCGGGCACACCGGCGACGGGGAAACCTCTCCGGCCGTCCGATAAGTTGTCGGTATGACGCACGACCACCCGCGGCCCTTCGGCCGGCTGCTCTCGGCCATGGTGACCCCGTTCACAGCGGACGGCTCCCTCGATGTCGACGGCGCGGCGAAGCTGGCCACGTGGCTGGTGGACGAGCAGGGTCACGACGGCCTGGTGATCAGCGGGACGGGTGGTGAGTCCCCGACCACCACCGACGCCGAGAAGGAGACCCTGCTGCGGGTCGTCGTCGAGGCCGTGGGTGACCGCGCCCGGATCGTCGCTGGAGTCGGCACCAACAACACCGCCCACACCGTCGAGCTGTCGCGCGCCGCGGAGAAGGCGGGCGCGCACGGGCTGCTGGTCGTGACGCCGTATTACAACAAGCCGCCGCAGGCCGGCCTGATCAGGCACTTCACGACTGTCGCCGACTCCGTCGGGCTGCCGGTCATGCTCTACGACATCCCGCACCGCGCCGGTGTGCCCATCGCCACCGAGACGCTGGTCCGCCTGGCCGAGCACCCCGGCATCGTGGCCGTCAAGGACGCCAAGGGCGACATCGCCGGGAGCGCCGACGTGCTGCGCCGCACCGATCTTGCGTACTACTCCGGCGAGGACGCCGCCATCCTGCCGCTGCTGTCGATCGGCGCGGTCGGTGTGGTCGGCACCTCGACCCACTTCATCGGCCCCCGCACCAAGGCCATGATCGAGGCGTACGAGCGCGGCGACGTCGCCGGCGCTCTCACGCTGCACCGCGAGCTGCTGCCGCTGTTCACCGGCATCTTCCGGACCCAGGGCACCATCCTCGTCAAGGCCGGACTGCGCGCCCTCGGGCTGCCCGCCGGACCCGTGCGTTCACCGCTGGTCGACGCCACCGAGGCCGAAACGAACCAACTGCTCGAGGACGCCGCCGCGGCGGGACAGCCCCTCGGCACCAATTAGAGAGGCCTAGCATTTGAGCCAGGCACACGTCGAGCTGGAACCACCACCGCCGCTGCCGGAGGGCGCCCTGCGCGTCATCCCGCTCGGTGGCCTGGGTGCCATCGGCCGCAACATGACTGTCTACGAGTACGACGGCAAGCTGCTCGTCGTCGACTGCGGGGTGCTGTTCCCGGACGTCGAGCAACCCGGCGTCGACCTGATCCTGCCCGACTTCGACCCGATCCGTGATCGGCTCGAGGACGTGCAGGCGATCGTGCTGACCCACGGTCACGAGGACCACATCGGCGCCGTGCCGTACCTCTTGGCGCTCAAGCCGGACATTCCGCTGGTCGGCTCCGAGTTCACCCTCGCGCTGGTCGAGGCCAAGCTGGCCGAGCGGCGGCTCGACCCGTACACCCTGACGGTGCGTGAGGGGCAGACCGAGCGGCTGGGGCCGTTCGAGTGCGAGTTCTTCGCGGTCAACCACTCGATCCCCGACGCGCTCGCCGTGGCCGTGCGGACCCCCGCCGGCCTGGTGCTGCACACCGGCGACTTCAAGATGGACCAGGTGCCGCTGGACGGCCGGATCACCGACCTGGCCGGTTTTGCCCGGCTCGGGGCCGAGGGTGTCGACCTGCTGCTCTCGGACTCCACCAACGCCGAGGTCCCCGGCTTCGTCACCCCCGAACGCGACATCGGCCCGGTCCTCGGTGCCCTCTTCGCCAAGGCGCGCGGCCGGATCATCGTGGCCAGCTTCGCCTCGCACGTGCACCGCGTGCAGCAGGTGATGGACGCGGCGTACGAGTACGAGCGCAAGGTCGCCCTGATCGGCCGCTCGATGGTCCGCAACATGGGCATCGCCCGTGACCTGGGTCTGCTGCGTATCCCGGACGGCCTGCTGGTCAGCCTGGACGAGGCCGCCTCGATGCCCCACGACGAGATCGTCTTCATGTCGACGGGGTCCCAGGGCGAGCCGATGAGCGCGCTGGGCCGCATGTCGACCGGCGACCACCGGCACATCACGATCGAGTCCGGCGACACGGTCGTGCTGGCCAGCTCGCTGGTGCCCGGCAACGAGACCTCGGTCTACCGGGTGATCAACCAGCTCGCCCGGGCCGGCGCCACGGTCGTGCACAAGGACACCGCCAAGGTGCACGTCTCCGGGCACGCCCCGGCCGGTGAGCTGCTCTACCTGCTCAACGTCGTCCGCCCGAGCAACCTGATGCCCGTCCACGGCGAGTGGCGGCACCTGCGCGCCCACGCCCAGCTCGGCATCGAGTCCGGCGTCGCACCCGACCGCGTGGTGCTCTGCGAGGACGGCGACGTCGTCGACCTCGTCGAGGGACACGCCCGGCACGTGGGCCGCGTCAAGAACCGCTACGTCTACGTCGACGGCCTCGCCGTGGGTGACGTCAGCGAGTCGCTGCTGACCGAGCGGCGGATCCTGGGCGACGGCGGTTTCATCTCCGCCACCGTGGTGATCGACTCGGTCACCGGGAAGGTCGTCGGCGAGCCCAGCATCTCCGCGAAGGGCTTCTCCGAGGACCCGGACGCGTTCAACCCCGTGATCCCGCTGCTGACCGCCGCGCTGCACCGCTCGGCCGAGGACGGCATCACCGACACCCACCAGCTGCAACAGGTCGTCCGGCGCACGGTCGGACGGTGGGTGAACGACGCGTACAGGCGTCGCCCGATGATCGTCCCGACCGTCGTCGAGGTGTGATCGACAGACATAGTTTTCTGTGAATACCGGATTTTTTGATCCGGCCGCGACCTCCCTGCGTATCTGAGGGCACGGTGCCGCCCCCACGGCACTCGATGCGAGGGGAGTTACGAATGCAGCGCAGAACGGTCGTCGCGATCGCGGCGACAGTGACGGCAGCGGGAGCGGCGGTGGCGTTCACCCTGCCGTCGATGGCGGGCACGAGCCCGTCTCGCCGCTCCGCGCCGCAGGCGACCGGCGCAGTGGCACCTCAGCTGCTCGCCGCGATGAAGCGGGACCTCGGCGTCAGCACGGACCAGGCCGAGGCCCGCGTGAAGCGAGCCGCGTGGGCCAGCGGTGTCGCCGCTCAGCTGCGCAGCGCCTCCGGTGACTCGTACGCGGGTTCCTGGCTCGGCAAGGACGGCACCACGCTGAACATCGGGATCACCGACGCCGGACTGGCCGGTCAGGTCCGCGCAGCGGGTGCCGTGCCGAAGCTGGTCGAGCGCAGCGTGACCGAGCTGGACGGCGCGAAGAAGGCGCTGGACGCCGAGGCCACCAAGGCCGACCGTGACCTCCCCGGCTGGTACGTCGACGTCGCGGCCAACAAGGTCGTCGTGCAGGCGCTCCCGGGCGACACCGACCACGCGCGGGAGCTGGCCGAGGACGCCGGCCTCCCCGCGGCGGCCGTGAAGGTCGTAGTCACCAAGAAGGCCCCGCGGACGTTCGCGGACGTCATCGGCGCCGAGCCGTACTTCGTCAACATCGGCGGCGGTCAGGCGCGCTGCTCCATCGGCTTTGCGGTCGAGGGCGGGTTCGTCACCGCCGGCCACTGCGGCGCCGAGGGCACACCGACCACCGACCGGGAAAATCTGGACCAGGGTGAAGTTGTCGCCTCGGTCTTCCCCGGCACCGCCGACATGGGTGTCGTGGAGACCAACGCCGGCGTGACGCTGCAGCCGTTCGTCAACGACTTCGACGGCAACGCGCTGCCGGTCGGCGGCAGCACCGAGGCGCCCGTCGGTGCCGCGGTGTGCCGGTCCGGCTCCACCACCGGCACGTTCTGCGGCACGATCCTGGCCAAGAACCAGACCGTGAACTACCCCGAAGGTGCGGTCACCGGCCTCACCCGTACGGATGTCTGCGCCGAGGGTGGTGACTCCGGTGGCCCGTGGCTCTCGGGTGACCAGGCCCAGGGCGTGACCTCCGGCGGCTCCGGCGACTGCACGGTCGGCGGCGAGACGTTCTTCCAGCCGATCACCGAGATCCTCGAGGTCAACAACCTCACGCTGCTCACCACGGGCTCCGGCTCGGGTGGTGGCGCGGAGGCCTCGACGCCGCCGGCCGAGGCCACCACACCGCCGGCCGACGAGGAGGCCACGCCGCCGCCCGCCGAGGACGACGACGCCGGTCAGCAGCGCGGCGGTCACCACCGTCGCGGTCACCACCGCAACTGACCAACCGCACCACCCCAAGACGTGCTGCCCGCGCGGGTCATCCTCCGTCCCGCGCGGGCAGCGCTGCGTTTACCGTTGAGCCCGTGGGCTACCGAATCCTGATCGCCGCTGCCGTGGGCGCGCACTTTGCGTTCCTGGCCTTCGGCATCTTCGGCGGCTTCCTGGCGTGGCGCTGGCCGAAGCTGCTCTGGCTGCAAGTGCTCAGCGCGACCTGGCTGCTCGTCATCGTCGTGGCCGGGCTGTCCTGCCCACTGACCTGGCTCGAGGACCGTGGCCGGGAAGGCGCCGGGCTGCCCGCCCTGAACGGTGGCTTCCTCGACACCCACGTCGCGGGCGTGTTCTACCCCCACGGCTACGAGTGGGTGGCCCGGATCGTGGTCGCCGTGGTCATCCTGACGTCGTGGGCGGGCCTGGTGGTGCGCTCGCGTTCTCGCTCGCGCTCCCGCTCAGAGCTCGGCGACCGCGTCGGCTAGCTCGCAGCCCGTCGCGATCCCGCAGATCATGACCTGGTCGAGCTGCTCCGGCGTGACACCACGTTCCCAGTCGCCGACAACCTCACCCACGACCCGCACCGTGCCGTCGTCGGCCGTGTGCACGTACGCCTTGGGCCAGAGCCGGTCGTGGTTCCAGGCGTTGCAGAACGCGTACAGGCGGGGGACGTCGTCCGTGCTGAAGACCGTCCGGGTCAGCGAGCGGACCTGGAGCACCTCCTGCTCCTTGCCCAGCCGGAAGAAGTAGATCAGGCAACCCTGCCAGTTCCCGCCGATGTCTCCGTCGTCGTCGACGAAGTGGGCGAACTCGCGGGCGTTCAGCGCATCCACGATCATCTCGTGGCTGAGCGGTTGCGGCAGAACGGACATGCTGAGGATCCTAATCAGGTTGAAAAGCGAAACCTGGTCACGGTGCGGCGCGCGTCCTCGCGGGCGTGGCGCGGTTACGGTATTGGGCATGGCGGGCCGAACTCCTCCGGCGAGCCGGGGCCGCGCCGCGTCCAGCACGCGCGGTGCCGCGACGACGCGTGCCCGGCAACCGGCGGCACGTCAGCCCGCCCGCAAGGCCGCAGCACGGCCGGCTGCGCGTACCCGGGCCAAGAGCGCGACCCGCGCCCGCCCCGGTGTCGGCTCGGTTGTCGCGACCGGTCTAGGCCGTGGCGCCGGCGCCCTGTGGATGGGTGTCGCGCACAGCGTCGGCTGGGTCGCCCGCGGTGTCGGCAAGCAGGCGGCGACGGCCAAGGAGATCGATCCGGAGCACCGCCGCGACGGCGCGGGCCTGCTCATGCTCGGTCTGGCCATCCTAGTCGGCGTTGCTGTCTGGGCCGGCTCGGCCGGTCCCGTCGGTGCTCGCCTCGCCGACGCCGTCCGGCTCTTCTTCGGCGGCCTGGGCACGCTGCTCCCGCTGCTGCTGCTCTACGGCGCGGTCCGGTTCATGCGCAAGCCCGCCGATCCGGAACACCGTGGCCGCTCGGTGGTCGGCTGGACGGCCCTGGTCGTGTCGACCGCCAGCCTGCTGCACGTGGCCCAGCGCCCGTCCGGCGACGTCGAGATGAACAGCTCCGGCGGACTCATCGGGTACGGCGTCGGCTCGCTGCTCGAGCGCGCCGTGACCGGCTGGGTCGCCGTACCGTTGCTGGTCCTGCTGTTGATCTTTGGTCTGCTGGTCATCACCGCCACGCCGATCAACAAGATCCCCGAGCGAGTCATGCTGCTCGCCGACGTGCTCCTCGGCCGTTCGTCGGCCCGCGCGCCGCTGCCCGACCCCGACCTGCCCGACCTGGACGACGACCCGGAGGAGCCGAAACGTCGTGCGCCCTCGCGCCGCCGTCAGGGTTCACTCGCCGACATCGGCCTGGCCCCCGAGCCGGAGACCGACGACGAGGACCCGATCGTCCACGACACGGTCATGCTGCCCCGCGCCAAGAAGGTCCCGGCCAGCCGCAAGGCCCAGGACCCCCCGGAGCACTCACCGCTCCCGACCCGCGCCGAGCAGCTGGACATCTCCGCCGTCGAGGGCGACTACCGCCTGCCCCCGCCGAACCTCCTCGGCAAGGGCGCGGCACCGAAGTCCCGCAGCAAGGCCAACGACGAGATCATGACGGCCCTGACCGGCGTCTTCGACCAGTTCAACCTCGACGCGGCCGTCACCGGCTTCACCCGCGGCCCGACGGTCACCCGCTACGAGGTCGAGGTCGGCCCCGGCGTCAAGGTCGAGCGCATCACCCAGCTCTCCCGCAACATCGCGTACGCCGTGAAGTCCCCCGACGTGCGCATCCTCAGCCCCATCCCGGGCAAGAGCGCGGTCGGCGTGGAGATCCCCAACACCGACCCGGAGAACGTGTCACTGGGTGACGTGCTCCGCTCCCACGCCGCCACCGCCGACCACCACCCGATGCTGGTCGCCCTGGGCAAGGACATCGAAGGCCGCTTCGTCGTCGCCAACCTCGCAAAGATGCCCCACATCCTGATCGCGGGCGCGACCGGCGCGGGCAAGAGCTCCTGCCTCAACTCCCTGCTCGTGTCGATCCTCACCCGCGCCACCCCGGACGAGGTCCGGCTGCTGCTCGTCGACCCGAAACGGGTCGAGATGACCGCCTACGAGGGCATCCCACACCTGGTCACCCCCATCGTCACCAACGCCAAGAAGGCGGCGGACGCCCTCGAATGGGTCGTCCGCGAGATGGACATGCGCTACGACGACCTGGCAGCCAACGGCGTCCGCCACATCGACGACTTCAACCGCAAGGTCCGCAGCGGCGAAATCGTCGCCCCGCCCGGCGTCGACCGGGTCATCAAGCCCTACCCGTACCTCCTGGTGATCGTCGACGAGCTCGCCGACCTGATGATGGTCGCCCCCCGCGACGTCGAAGACTCCGTCGTCCGGATCACCCAGCTGGCCCGCGCCGCCGGCATCCACCTGGTCCTGGCCACCCAGCGCCCCTCGGTCGACGTCGTGACCGGCCTCATCAAGGCCAACGTCCCGTCCCGCCTGGCCTTCGCCACCTCGTCCCTCGCCGACTCCCGCGTCATCCTCGACCAGCCCGGCGCGGAAAAGCTCCTGGGCCGCGGCGACGGCCTCTTCCTCCCGATGGGCGCGTCCAAACCCGCCCGCTTCCAAGGCGCCTGGGTCGACGAAAAAGAAATCCAGGACGTCGTCAAATTCTGCAAGGACCAGCGCGAACCTGAATTCCGCCAGGATCTGACGACCCCGCCCGAGAACAAGAAAAAGCAGATCGACGAAGAGGTCGGCGACGACCTTGAGGTGCTGATCCAAGCCATTGAACTTGTGGTCACCAGCCAGTTCGGCTCGACCTCGATGCTGCAGCGGAAGCTTCGGGTTGGCTTCGCGAAGGCCGGCCGCCTGATGGACCTGATGGAAAGCCGCGGCATTGTCGGACCGTCCGAGGGCTCCAAGGCGAGAGACGTCCTGATCAAGCCGGACGAGCTCGAAGAAGCCTTGGCCACCCTCCGCGTCGACTGACCCGGGTCGACTCGTGACACGCAGGCTTCGTCTGCCAAATCGACCCAACTTCAAGGAAGTCGGGGTTTCCTCGCGTTCGGAAGGCCCTACTTCCTGGATGTTGGGCCTTATCGGCTGCGCGATGGCCTTGTTTCCGTGAAGTTGGGCTTTGTCGGCTGCGTGGCGGCTCTGGTTGCGTGAAGTTGGGCTTTGCTGGCTGCGTGGCGGCTCTGGTTGCGTGAAGTTGGGCTTTGCTGGCTGCGTGGTGGCCCTATTTCCGTGAAGTTGGGCTTACCGCTCGCTATGGCCGTGGAGGTTCCGGGCTTCCGGCCACTGCGGGTCGTGGCTTTCCGAAGCGTCAGGTTGTCGCCGAGGGAGTGATCTTGCTGGCGCGTCCGCAAGATCGACCCAACTTCAAAGAAGTCGGGGTCTCCTCACGCTCGATGGCCCTACTTCCTTGAGGTTGAGGCGTCAGTGGCCGCCTGATGCCCTTACTTCCGTGAAGTTGGGGCGTTAGCGGCTCCCTCGTGCGCCCACTTCCTTGAGGTTGGGGCGTTAGTGGCTGCCTGATGGCCCTACTTCCGTGAGGTTGGGGCATCAGCGGCTGCCTGAGGCCCCTACTTCCGTGAAGTTGGGGCGTTAGCGGCTCCCTCGTGCGCCCACTTCCTTGAGGTTGGGGCGTTAGTGGCTGCTTGATGGCCCTACTTCCGTGAAGTTGGGCATCAGCGGCTGCCTGAGGCCCCTACTTCCGTGAAGTTAGGGCGTTAGCGGCTCCCTCGTGCGCCCACTTCCTTGAAGTTGGGGCGTTAGCGGCTGCCTGATGGCCCTACTTCCCTGAGGTTGGGCATCAGCGGCTGCCTCATGCCCCTACTTCCTTGAGGTTGGGGCATCGGCGGCTGCCCGACGGCCCTGTTTCCTGGAAGTTGGGGTCGTTCCCGCTGCTGCGGGATTTGTTGCGCGTCGAGGTAGCGGTGGTGGGCTTTGGGCGGGAGGAGCGATCTGCGGGCGTATCCGCAGATCGAACACGACGCCACCCTGCAGGTCGAGGAGGCCGCCCACAGGCTGGGGGCGCCACCGCAGCCGACGCCCCCAACTTCAGGGAAGTTGGGCTCTTCTCGCGGCTGCGGCGAGCTCGGTGTCCCAGCCGGGCGTGCGGTTTGCGGCGCGGACGGCGGCCACTCGCGCTCGGATGGCCCTATTTCCGTGAAGTTGGGCCTCGACGGCCGCTGCGAGTCGCCGGCGGGTGGACGTTGGCCGGAGAAGTGATCTTCAAGATCGACCCCAACCTCAAGGAAGTCGGGGTCTTCTCGCGCTCCGGATGGCCCTACTTGCTTGAAGTTGGGCCTTGTCGGCCGACAAGGGACGCGGCATTGTCGTGCGTCGGTTTGGCCGTGGTGGGCGTTGGTCGGCGTACTCGCGGTCCCTGCGGTCGCGGATGGGATCACCTGCGGCTTCACGCTTCATGGAAGACCGGCGCTCCCACGCCGAGGAACCTGGATCGTGGTCGGCGGCGCCTCGTCGTCGAACAAGCGGTTCGGCGGCCTGATTCAACCCAGTGGCGTGCGAAAGCCCCGGGCGGAGATCCTGCACGAGGGCATGAGCAGTGATCAACAAAGCCGTCAGCATCAGCGCGGCCAGCACCGGCAGAGGAACAAACGAGCCGTGCTCAGCCCCCTGAAACAGAAATCGCGGGTAGGACAACAGCGACCCCACCTGCACCAGCAGCGGTACCAGCCAGAGGCGGGGCCGGTAGAACGTGAGGATCACCGTCAGCGCGTCGGCCAGGAAGAAGTAGCGGTCGTGCATGCCCGGCAGGACGAACGGCACGAGGATCGAGAACAGTGCGGCCGCAGTCACCAGCCGGTCAGCGTCCAGCTTGGCGCGGCTCGCGATCAGCGTGTAGATCACGCCGAGCACCAGGACGGCAGCGAAGACGTACCCCAGAGTTCGGAGTGTGTCGAGCCGCGTGGTGACCGGCAGGAAGGCGTACAAGGTCGGGGCTTTGGAGGTCAGGTCCGGGACGTGCAAGGTTTGCCGGGCCGGGCTGTAGAGCGTGAGCAGTTCGATCGGGTCACGGCCCAGCAGCATCGCGGGCAGATCGAGTGTGATGTAGATCGCGGGCGCGGCCAGCAGTGTTCGCCACCGCTGGCGTCCGGCCAGCAGCAGGAGGACCAGCGTCGGGAAGATGAAGACGGCCTGCGGTTTGACGGCGATCGCCACGGTGAGCAGGGCCACGGCATGCCACTGCCGCCCGCGCAAGAGAAAGTAAAGACCACCCAGGCAGAACGACGCCCACATCGCATCGCACTGCCCCCAGAACGAGCTGTTGACCACCACGGTCGGCAGGAAGGCCAGCACCGACGCGGCCAGGGCCGGTACGCGCCAGCCGGTGTAGCGGAGGGCGACGATGCGGTAGCCGAAGTACACCAGCAGCACGTCGAAGACGGTCCAGGCTGCCTTGATCTTGAGGATGGCCGGTCCGGGAAGGTACGTCAGGGTCGCCAGCAGGTAGAGGAACGGCGCGTTGTAGTTGCCGATCTCCCTGTCCAGGCCCGGGAAACCGCCCGCCTCGTCGAGCCATCGGTACCACTGCAGGAAGATTCGCATGTCTGCGGTGATCTCGTCGCGGCTCACCCAGCGGACCACCACGGCGAGCAGGGCGAGGGCGCCCAGCAGCAGAAGTTCGGTCCTCGCACGGCGCATGGGCGCGGAAGGTACCGGCCCCGGATGAACACGCGGTGGCGGACGTTGTCCACAGGCATCCGTGCGGAGGACGACCACCGAACGCCCTCCCGGTAACCTTGGCGGAGTGTCCGCTACCCCTTCCCCCCGCCGTGTTGCGCTCCTGACCCTCGGCTGCGCCCGTAACGAGGTCGACTCCGAGGAGTTGGCCGCCCGTCTCGACGCCGGTGGCTGGCAGGTCAGCACGGATGCCGACGGCGCCGATGTGGTGCTCGTCAACACCTGCGGGTTCGTCGAGAAGGCCAAGCAGGACTCCATCGAGACGTTGCTCGCCGCCGCCGACACCGGGGCCAAGGTCGTTGCGGCCGGGTGCATGGCCGAGCGGTACGGCAAAGAGCTCGCCGAGAGTCTGCCCGAGGCGCAGGCCGTGCTCGGGTTCGACGACTACACCGACATCGCGGCCCGGCTCGACGGCGTGCTGGCGGGGGAGCGGTTCGACGCGCACACCCCGCGGGACAGACGTGAGCTGCTGCCGCTGACTCCCGTCGCGCGTCAGGCTGCCAAGGTGGTCGTGCCGGGTCACGCCACCGTTGACGAGCACACGCCCGCTCACCTGCGCAAGGTGCTTCGTCGGCGGCTCGACAACGGTCCCGTTGCCAGTCTCAAGCTGGCCAGTGGGTGTGACCGGCGCTGCTCGTTCTGCGCCATTCCGGCGTTCCGCGGCGCGTTCGTGTCCCGGGATCCGCAGGAGCTGCTGGCCGAGGCCGAGTGGCTGGCCCGGTCCGGCGTCCGGGAGCTGGTCCTCGTCAGTGAGAACAGCACCTCGTACGGCAAGGACCTCGGCGACCCGCGGGCCCTGGAAAAGTTGCTGCCGCAGCTCGCCGCGGTCGACGGCATCGTGCGGGTGCGGGCAAGCTATCTGCAGCCCGCCGAGACGCGGCCCGGTCTGGTCGAGGTGATCGCCACCACGCCCGGTGTCGCCGCCTACTACGACCTCTCGTTCCAGCACTCCAGCGAGCCGGTGCTGCGCCGGATGCGCCGTTTCGGGTCGACCGAGCGGTTCCTGGAGCTGCTCGCCACCGCCCGCAAGCTCGCCCCCGAGGCCGGTGCGCGGAGCAACTTCATCGTGGGCTTCCCGGGGGAGACCCGCGAGGACGTCGACGAGCTGGTGCGTTTCCTGAGCGAGGCCCGGCTCGACGCGATCGGGGTCTTCGACTACAGCGACGAGGACGGCACCGAGGCGGTCGGCCTGGACGGCAAGGTCCACGAGGACACCATCAAGCGCCGCTTCTCGCGGATCAGCGACCTGGCCGACGAGTTGTGCGCCCAGCGGGCCGAGGACCGGCTCGGGTCGATCGTCGAGGTGCTGGTCGACAGCATCGCCGACGGTGAGGTCGAGGGCCGGTCCGAGCACCAGGCGCCCGAGGTCGACGGTTCGACCATGCTGGTCGCGGGTGACGAGGGTGTTGATCTCGCGGCGCTGCGGCCCGGCGACTTCGTCCGGGCGCGGGTCACCGCCACCGAGGGTGTCGACCTGGTCGCCGTGCCGGTCGGGATGATCTCCGCCGCTCCGCCGGCAGTGGCAGCGACGGCCGCGTCGTGACCGACGAGCCGGTTCCGGTGGCCGCGCCGCGGCCGGTCTCGCTCTACAACCCGGCCAACGTCCTGACGGCTGCCCGGATCGTGCTCGTCCCCGTGTTCGTCGCGTTTGTCGTCGTCTCGGGCATGGCCGAGTCCGGCTGGCGGATGGCGGCCTGCCTGACCTTCTGTTTTGCCTCGGCCACCGACTTCGCCGACGGGTGGATCGCCCGGCGCTACGAGCTGGTCACCTCGTTCGGCAAGGTCGCCGACCCGATCGCGGACAAGGCGCTGACCGGAAGCGCGCTGGTGCTCCTGTCGGCGTACGACAGGTTGTCGTGGTGGGTGACGGGGTTGATCCTCGTCCGCGAGTGGGGCGTGACGGCGCTGCGGTTCTGGGTCATCCGCTACGGCGTCATCCCGGCCAGCCGGGGCGGCAAGCTGAAGACCGCCCTGCAGATCGCCGCGATCGCGTGGTTCCTGTGGCCCGTCCCGGAGCCGTTCGACCTGATCGGCACCCTGCTGATGATCGCCGCCCTGATCGTGACGGTGGTGACGGGCGTCGACTACGTGTTCCAGGCCCTGCGTCTGCGCCGCCGCGCCTCATGATCGCCGCCGAGGCCACCAGAGCGCTGATCGAGCGCCGGCAGACCCTCGCCGTCGCCGAGTCGCTGACCGGCGGACTGCTCGCGGCCACGATCGTCGAGGTCCCCGGCGTCAGCGCCACCTTCCGGGGTGGTCTGGTCGTGTATGCCACCGACCTCAAGCACTCGCTCGCCGGGGTCGACGAGGCGCTGCTGGCCGACCGGGGAGCGGTCGATCCCGATGTTGCGCTGGCCCTCGCGGAAGGTGCCCGGTCACGCTGTGGTGCTGACTGGGGTCTCGCCACGACAGGCGTCGCCGGGCCGGACCCGCAGGACGGCAAACCGGTCGGGCTGGTCTACATCGCCGCCGCGGGCCCGGGCCGGACAGCCGTCCGTGAGCTCCGGTTGTCCGGTTCGCGAGACGCGATCCGGACCGCCACGGTGTCCGCGGTGCTCGAGCTCCTGGCGACCGAACTGCGCTGAGCAGCGCGGAGCGGGCGCGGGAATCCCCGGCTGACCTGCCACGTTGACTCATGCGGGTGACTGGGCTCGCGAGGGCCCACGCCCGTATCAGCAGCCCCGCGGGCAGACGCCCGTTCCCGCCCGCCCCGGATTTCGGCGGGGCGGGATGTCGGCGTCGCCCGCAGCGGGTACGGTTGCGGGAAGCCTCCGGCGGTTGCCGGTGGCCCCGCCGCAGGAGGAGGTGCCATGGTCCTGCTACGCCGGGTTATCGGTGACGCACTTCGGGCGCGCCGGCAGGGTCAGCACCGCACGCTGCGTGAGGTGTCGACCGCCGCCAACGTCAGCCTCGGGTATCTCTCCGAAATCGAACGTGGCCAGAAGGAAGCATCCAGCGAGCTGCTGTCCGCGATCTGCGAGGCCCTGGGTGCCCGGCTGTCCGAGGTCCTGGGTGAAGTGAGCGGCACGCTCGCGCTCGCCGAGGGCATGGACGGCATGGAGGGTGTGCTCGTTCCGCTGGAGCCCGCCCCGATCGAGAGCAGTGGTGCGGGCGCGGTCAAGCCCGCTCCGGCCAAGAACGTCAAGAGCAGCGACGCTCCTGCCGTACGCCAGGTCACATCCGACGGGTCCGTCTCGGTCTCGGTGCGCCAGGAATCGCCGCTCAAGGCGACCCTGCACGCGACTCGCAAGCGCGAGCGCGACATCGTCTACGCCGCCTGATCCTTCTCACCGTCCGCTCGCGTTCCGGCGTCGCCGGAACGCGTATCGGCGCGTAGCCTCGATGTCGGGGGAACCCTCGCAAGACCCTGAGATCCCCCCGAGGTCACGTGACGCCGGTGGCATGGAGCTGACACGATGGACTCCGCGCCATCGTGAAGACCCCTCGGTCCCGCGTCGGTGGCGCGTCCGACTGAGCGACATTGAGGGGATACCGCGGATATGGCGAACCCGTTCGTCAAGGGCTGGCGTTACATGATGGCGCTCTTCGGCGCGAAGATCGATGAGTACGCCGATCCCAAGGTGCAGATCCAGCAGGCCATCGAGGATGCGCAGCGTCAGCATCAGGCGCTCGTGCAGCAGGCCGCCGCCGTGATCGGCAACCAGCGGCAGCTCGAGATGAAGCTGTCCCGGCAGATGTCCGAGGTCGAGAAGCTCCAGGGCATGGCTCGCCAGGCCCTCGTGCTGGCCGACCGGGCACGCTCGGGTGGTGACGAGTCCGAGGCGCAGAAGTACGAGTCGACGGCTCAGACGCTCGCCACCCAGCTGGTCTCCGGCGAGCAGTCGATGGAAGACCTGAAGACGCTGCACGACCAGGCGCTCTCGGCGGCCGGCCAGGCCCGCAAGGCGGTGGAGAACAACGCGATGGTGCTCCAGCAGCGCATCGCCGAGCGTTCCCGCCTGCTGAGCCAGCTCGAGCAGGCCAAGATGCAGGAGACGGTCGCCAAGTCGCTGGAGTCGATGTCGTCGCTCTCCGCGCCGGGTAACACCCCGTCGCTGGACGAGGTGCGCGACAAGATCGAGCAGCGGTACGCGAACGCGATGGGGCGCGCCGAGCTGGCGTCGAACTCCGTCGAGGGCCGCATGCTCGAGGTGCAGAAGTCGAGCCTCGACATGGCCGGTTCGTCCCGTCTCGAGCAGATCCGGGCGAGCATGGCCGGCGATCAGCTCGGTGGCCAGGCGGCCCAGCCGGCGGTCGAGCAGGGCAAGGCGGCGGCTCCGGCAGCCGACCCGGCCAGCGTGGCACGGCTCGACGAGATCCGGGCCAGCATGAATGCCAAGCGCGGAGACACGTCGGCCGCAGGCTGACGCGCCGCGTTCACGGGAGGAGTGGACGGTGGACGAGCGGACCAGGTACTTCCGGCGGCTCAAGCGGCTGCGCGGTTCGGCGCGCCGGTGGAGCGTCCTCGGAGGTGGCCTGACCGCGGCCGCTGCCGTCCTCACCCCGTACGCGGGGATCGGTCTGGCCGACGCGGCCTGGGCGGCGTCGGCGGGTGTGTCCGTGGCGCTGGCCTGGTGGCGCTGGAGTGATCACCGGGAGTTGGCGGCGCTTCCGGCGCCGCCGGCCCCGGAGCCGGCGATTCCCGGGCAGCGACTGGTGGCCGCCGTCGAGCGGTTCCCGGCCGGCCGTCAGGTCCTCCAGGAGGTCCGCCGGCAGAAGAACCGCTACGCGCTGCGGGGTTCGGCTGTTGCTCTGGCCTGGGACAGGCTGGACCGTGCGTCGGCGACGCTCGTGGGTCTGGCCGGCCGGCTGACCGGTGCGGGTGAGGCGGCGATGCTCGAGGCGGCCGTGGCCGAGCAGTGGCTGCGTGACCTGGGCCAGCGGGTGGCAAGTGTCGAGCGGGCGATCCCGCTCAGCCCGCCTGATCAGCGCCCCGGCATCGAGCACGCCCACGAGAGTCTCGCGAGCCAGTTCACCGACGGTGTGACCGCTTACGAGCGGCTGGTGGCCGCCGCGGCGAGTTATGTCGCGGAGGAGGGCCACCCGGCGACGGACCAGCATCCGGCGCTGACCGGTCTGATCGAGGCGACCGACCGCCTGCGGGGTGTCGCCGAGGGCCTGTCGGAGCTCCGGCGGCCCAGCACACCAGCCGCCTAGGACGGTTTCGGCTGGCAGCGCGGACACCAGTAGGTGATCCGCTCTTCCTGGTCCTCCTTCTGGATGGCCGAGCCGCAGCGCCGGCACGGCTGGGCCCGCCGGCCGTAGACGTAACTCGTCTGCCCGCGCCGCAGTGATCCGGTGGTGGTCTGCGTCCACCGTCCGCGGTTGGACGCCACCAGTTTCTGGGCGAGCTTGACCGCGCCTTCGAGGTTGCGGACGGCCGACACCGGCGTCCATGGCCACAGCCCGCGCAGGAACAGCGTCTCGGCCTTGTAGAGGTTCCCGACCCCGGCGAGGTTGCGCTGGTCGAGCAGCGCTTCGGCGATCGGGACGTCGGGCGAGGCGGCGATCCGCCGGACGGCCTCGTCGGGGTCCCAGTCCGCGCCGAGCAGGTCGGGCCCGAGGTGGCCGACGAGGGAGTCCTCGTCCGCGGTGGGCACCAGCGCCAGCTCGTGCAGGTGATATCCGACCGCCACCGACCGCGCGGTCTTCAGCACGACCCGGATCAGGTGGGCGGGTCGCCCGGCCCAGCGTTCCCCCGGCGCGTACGCCCGCCAGGCGCCGTCCATGCGCAGGTGCGAGTGCAGCGTCAGCGGCTGGTCGCCGTCACGGGTGAGCCGCAGCAGCAGGTGTTTGCCGCGGCTGGCCGACTCGGCCACCGTCCAGCCGGTCAGGTCCTTGGCCGCGAGCTGCGGCACGCGGAAGTCGGAGCCGGTGAGCACCTCACCCTGAATGGCGCGTTCCAGCACGCGGGCGGTGTTCCAGACGGTGTCACCTTCGGGCATGCTCCTCATCCTGCCCGGACTGGAGCAGCGCAATCATCGCGGCCTCGTCGAGCGTGCCGGCTGCCTCGGGCACACCCGCACCGGCGAGCGCGGCGCTGGTGGCCGGATCGCTCGCCTCCAGGCTCATCCCGCGGCGGCGCCCGTGCCGGCGTACGGAGGCGAGGAGCGTCGCACCCTCGGCGAGGCGGCCGCTCAGCACCAGGGCGTACGCGCCGCTGTGCAGGCACGCGAGCACATCCCCGATGTCGTCCTCCTCACGGAAGCGGTCCACGGCTCCCCGCAGGGCGTCCAGCGCGGCCGCGGGGGAAGGGTCCGCGACCTGCAACCACGAACGGGCCAGGAGCAGTTCGCTCATGCCGGCGATCCAGTTCTGTCCGAGCCGTCCGGCGTGGGCCGCCGCGTCCGCCAGCACGGTCCGGCCTTCCTCCACCTGACCCAGTCCGACCAGGGCCGTACCCAGGGTCATCGCTCCGGCCGGCTCGATCCACTCCTCACCGATCCGCCGGCTCACCGCGATCGACTCGGTGGCCCGCAGGCGGGACCGGTCAAAATCGCCCCAGAGGCTCCACAGCAGGCCCTCGTAGTAGAGGACCTGTCCGAGCAGCCGCCACCCGTCGCGGTCCGGCGGCTCGGCGAGGAGGTCCTTGGCCTGGCGCAGACACTCGGCGGCCCGGTCCAGGTTGCCCGCGATGTAGTGCAGGATCCCGCACGACGCCCAGGCCTGGGCCCGCGTCACGTCGTCCGCCGCGGGCGCGCCCGCCAGCGCGGCCGTGAGCAGCCGCAGCCCCTCGGACACGTGCCCGCCCCGGAACCAGAACCACTCCAGCCGTCCGGCCGTCCGCAGTGCCGCGGCCGGATCCGCCACCAGATCGTGGGCCAGGGCGGCCCGCAGATTGGGCAGCTCGCGGTTGAGCACCCGGATCGCCCGCGCCGACCGCTCCCCGCGCAACTCCTTCGACGACCGATCGACCAGGGCGCGGACCCACGCCGCGTGGGCGGCCCGGCTCGCCGCCGGGTCGGGGTCGCGCTCCCGGCAGAACGCCCGGATGATCTCCAGCAGCCGGTAGCGGGTTGGTGCGACCGTCGTGTCCGCGGCCACAACCGACCGCGTGACCAGCGCAGACAGGGCCTCCAGGTCCGAGCCGACGGCCGCCGCGGCCTCCAGCGTGAAACCACCCTCGAACGGCCACAACCGCAGCAGCAGCGCCCGGTCGGCCACGGACAGCAGATCCACACTCCACGCCACGGTCGCCTCGAGCGTGGCGTGCGGCGTCAGCGCACCCCGTGGCACCCGGCCCAGCTCGGGGAACCGCTCGCCGAGCAGCGCGACCAGCTCACCGAGGCCGAGGACCCGGGCCCGCGCCGCCGCCAGCTCCAGCGCGAGCGGAATCCCGTCCAGCGCCTCGGCCAGTCGCGCCAGCTCAGCAAGATCTTCGGGATCCGGCTGCCAGCCCGGCCGGATCGCACCGATCCGATCCACCAGCAGCGCGACTGCGGCGCCGGACGGCAGCGGAGTCACGGGCAGCAGCCGCTCACCGTCCACCCCGAGCGGCTCGCGGCTGGTCGCCACGATGCGCAAGCGCGGGCAGCGCGCCAGCAGACCCACGACCAGGTCGGCGGCCGCACCGACCAGATGCTCGCAGTTGTCCAGAATGAGGAGCGCCTCGCGGCCCGTCAGCGCGGAGACCAGGGCTTTTCCGGTCGCGCTTCCTTCAAAGGCTCTTGTCGTGCGTCCGTCGGAGTACAGACCGCCGCTCCCGCCGACACCGGGCCCGGGCCTCCACTCGCTGGCGCTCGTGACCGGAGACCCGGACCCTGCCAGGTCCGTGCTCGCAAGACCGTCGGTGGCACCCGTCCGGTCGTCGGTTGCGGGGGTCTCGCGGATGCCCAGGGCGGTGGCGACCGCCGACAGCAGCAGGGCCGGGTCCGTCACGTCGGCGAGACGGGCCAGCCAGGGGCCGTCGCTCCCGGTGCTCGTGGCGGCGTACTCGACCGCGAGCCTGGTCTTGCCGGCACCGCCCGGGCCGACCAGGGTCATCAGCCGGGCGGTGCGCATAGTGGCGGTGAGGGTGCCGAGCTCGGCTGTGCGTCCCACGAAGGTGGACAGCGGACGTGTCACCTCCGACGACGTGGGCGGCAACGGCGACGGCGGCGACGGCGGAGGTGGCAACAGCAGCATCGGGTCCTGGGACAGCAGGCGGCGCTCCAGCGACTGGAGGGCCGGGCCCGGGTCCACACCCAGGTCGTCGGCCAGCAGGGAGCGGACGCGGCGCAACGCCGACAACGCCTCGGCCTGCCTTGCGCTGCGGTACAGGCCGAGGATGAGCAGTTCCCAGCGGCGTTCACGGTACGGCTCCTCGCGTACCGCCGGGGTCAGCCCGGCCACCGCACCGGGTGCGTCGCCCACGGCCAGGAGGGCCGCGAGCCTCTCCTCGACCGCCACCAGGCGCAGCTCCGCCAGCCGGACCCGGTCGGTCTCGATCTCCGCGGACGCGCCGAGATCGGCGAAGGCCTCCCCGCGCCACAGCCGGAGCGCCGCGTCGAAGGCGCGGACGGCCTCGGCCGGCCGCTGCTCACCGAGCAGGTCGCGACCCCGCGCGACACCCGCCTCGAAGTCCGCGACGTCCGTGCCGGCACCGGCCAGCCGGTAGCCGTCGCCGACCCGCTCCAACGCGTCCCGGTGCTGCCCGAGGGCCCGCCGCAGCCGCGACACGTAGGCCTGCAGGGACACCGCGGGACTTGCCGGCGGGTCGTCACCCCAGACCGCCAGCGTCAGGGTGTCCTCGCTGACCGGCCGCCCGTCCGCCGCGACCAGCGCGGTGATCAGGCGGCGGGGCATGGGACCGCCCAGGTCGACGCGCTCGCGACCCGCGCCGATCTCGGTCGGCCCGAGAACGTGGCAGGTCAACACGGGGGGAGTGTACAAACGCAGGCCGGTTGCAGGCAGTCTGCAAGCCGACCCCGGCACCCTGCCGGCATGACAATTTCCTCGGCCGCTCGCGTCGACACCTGGGAGATGGTGCTGGTGCACCGGGTCTTCCGCCGCGAGTTCCGCATCTTGCCCGCTCTGATCCGCGCCGCCCCGCCCGGCGACACCACCCGCGCGGAGGTCATCGGCTCGCACCTGGCCAACGTCGCGGGCGCCCTGCACCACCACCACGAGGCCGAGGACGAGCTGCTGTGGCCGGTCATGCTGGACCGTGTCGGCTTGCGCGCGGACCTCGTGCACCGCATGGAGGCCCAGCACGAACGGCTCGGTGGCCTGCTCGGCAGCATCGACGACCTGACCGCGCGGTGGCGGGCCGAGGCCGCGGCGGACGTCCGTGACCAGCTCGCCGACGTGCTCGCCCAGGCGTCGGTGGCCCTCGACGAGCACCTCGGCGACGAGGAACGCGAACTCCTGCCGCTGGTCTCCGAGCACGTCACCCCGGCCGAATGGCAGGCCCTCAACGAGCGTGGCCGCGAGGCGATCCCGAAGAACAAGCTGGCCCTGGTCTTTGTCGGCGCGATCCTCGAGGAGGCGAACCCGAAGGAACGCGCGATGTTCCTGGCCCAGCTCCCGGCCCCGGCGCGTCTGCTGTGGCGGCTGTTCGGCGCGGGCGTCTACGCCAGATCCCGGGACAAAATTCGTCGCGGTTGAGGCCTATCGTCAGGCGATGGAGCTCGACATCGCCACCGCCGCGGAACGCCCCGACCGGACCGGCCTCTGGTCCGAGCTGGACGGTTTCTGGCCGGCGTTCATGACCAAGGACAACAACGGCGCCTTCTTCTACGGCTACGAGACCACGCAGTACCCCGAATATCAGCTGCTGGCCGTGGACAAGGAGACGGGACGGGCCGTCGCCAAGGCGCACTCGGTGCCGGTGAGCTTCTCGGGCGCCATCGACGACGGCCTGCCGGAGGACGGCTGGGACTGGGCCGTCCGGCGGGCTGCCCACGACCGGATGCGCGGCGTCGCACCGACCTTCGTCTCCGCCCTGGAGATCACGGTGCGGCCGGACCTGCGCGGTCAGGGCCTCTCCGGTCGCATGCTCGCGGCGATGCGCGCCAACGTCGCCGCCCGCGGTTTCCAGGACCTGGTCGCGCCCGTCCGGCCGACCGGCGCCCACGGTCAGCCCATCGACCGGTACGCGTACGAGCAGCGCCCCGACGGCCTCCCGGTCGACCCGTGGCTCCGGGTCCACGTCCGCGCGGGTGCCCGCATCGTCAACGTGGCCCACTCGAGCATGGTGATGATGGGCACCCTCGCCCAGTGGCGTGAGTGGACCGGCCTGCCCTTCGACAAGTCAGGTGACGTGACGGTGCCCTACGCCCTGGGCGCGGTGCACTGCGACGTCACCCAGAACCACGCCGTCTACGTCGAGCCGAACGTGTGGGTCCACCACCGCGTCTGACCGCTCGATCAGCGTTCGGCCAGGCGGACGATGTCTCCGGGACGGACCGAGAGGACAACCACGGCACGTCCGCCGTTGACCGCGATGGCGACACGGCGCGCCGAGTCCTCGTACACGATGAGCTCGCCGGGCTGGGCATCCGCGAAGGTCTGGGCGCGTCGGGCCTTGACCCCGCCGACCACCAGCTCGGGGCCGAGGCCGGAGAGCATCGCGCCACCGGCGGCGAGCTGGACGTTGCCGAACCGGTCGACGGTGATGACCTCGGCCTCGATCCAGCCGTCGCCGACCGCCACGACCGGGTCGGGGAGCCGCACCACGGTCGCCGGGTCGACGGCTGGTCCGGCCTCGCTCAGGGGTGCACCGAGGGCGATCCGGGCCGCCGCCGGTGAGAAGACGTCGCGGCCGTGGAAGGTCCGCGAGACGTCACCGAGCAGCCAGTCCTTGTTGGTCAGCTCGACCACCGTGTCGATGCCGCCGAGCGCTTCGGCGGCCCAGACCAGCAGGCCGTTGTCGGGCCCGATGAGCACACCACCGGGCGTGCCGATCGCGATGCCACGGCGGTCCGAGCCGACACCCGGGTCGACCACCCCGACGTGCACGGCCGCCGGCAGGTGCGGCGCGGTCTGCGCGAGCACCGCCGCGCCCCGCGCCACGTCGGCGGGCGGCACATGGTGTGTGATGTCGATGACTCGCACATCGGGAGCAATGCGCGCGATCGCACCGTGACACGCGGCGGCAAAACCGTCGAACGTGCCGTAGTCGGTGGTGAGGCTGATCCATCCATAGCCGCCCATGGTGGTTCACGTTACTGCCCCGGCACACTCTGTGTCCGGCAGGTGCCCGGGCGCGTCGCCGTCCGTCTGGCAGGGTTGGATCATGCGTCTTGTCATCTTCACCGAACCCCAGCAGGGTGCCAGCTACGACGACCTGCGGCGGGTGGCCCAGCTCGCCGAGGAAACCGGCTACGACGGCTTCTTCCGCTCCGACCACTACGTCGCGATGGGCGGGGACGGCCTGCCCGGTCCCACCGACGCCTGGCTGACCCTCGCGGCACTGGCCGTGCAGACGTCGACGATCCGCCTCGGCACGCTGGTCACCTCGGCGACCTTCCGCCTCCCGGGGCCGCTGGCCATCTCCGTGGCCCAGGTCGACGCGATGAGCAACGGCCGGGTCGAGCTGGGCCTGGGCGGCGGCTGGTTCGAACGCGAACACGAGGCCTACGGGATCCCGTTCCCGCCGCTCGGCGAGCGTTTCGACCGCCTCGAGGAGCAGCTGCAGATCATCGAGGGTCTGTGGACCACGCCGGCCGGTCAGGCGTACGACTTCGCGGGCAAGCACTACCAGGTGATCAACTCTCCGGCGCTGCCCAAGCCCACGCAGTCCCCGCGCCCGCCGATCATCGTCGGCGGTGCCGGCAAGAAGCGCACCCCGGCCCTGGCCGCCCGCTTCGCGGACGAGTTCAACGCCCCGTTCGCCAAGCTCGAGGACATCCCGGCCATGTTCGACCGGGTACGCGCAGCGAGCACCGCGATCGGCCGCGAACAGCCCCCGGCGCTCTCCGCGGCGGCGGTGCTCTGTGTCGGCCGCGACGACGCCGAGGTCAAGCGCCGCGCCGACGCGATCGGCCGGGACGTCGAGGAGATGCGCGGCAACGGCGGCATCGTCGGCACCCCCGACCAGGCCGTCGAGATCCTGGGCCGGTACGCCGAAGCGGGCGCCACCCGCATGTACCTCCAGCAGCTGGACCTGAGCGACCTCAACCACCTGGAGCTGGTCGCGACGGCGGTGGCACCCCAGCTGGGCTGACCACCCGCCGCCCTGTCCCGGGTCGTCTCGTAAAGTCTGTTGCGTGGAGATTGTCACCGCACGACTGGCTTTGCGCCGGCCCGGTCCCACCGACCTGAAAACGATCTTCGCGATCCACAGTGACCGGCAGGCCTGCCTGCACAACCCGTCGGACCTGCTGGCCACCGAGGCGGACGCCGAAGTCCTCTTCGGCCGCTGGGACGAACACTGGCGCCGCCACGGCTTCGGGTACTGGGTGGTCCGGGACCGCGAGTCGGGCAGAACCCTCGGCTTCGCGGGCGTGAAGGTGGTTCGCTTCCGCGAGGTCGAGGTCCTCAACCTCTTCTACCGCCTGGACCCTCAGGCCTGGGGAGCCGGCGTAGCCACGGAAGCGGCCGGTGCGGTGGTGGCGTGGGCCACCGAACACCTGCCGGAGTGGACGGTCGTCGCCCGGGTCCGCCCCGACAACGTCGCGTCCCAGCGTGTCGCCCTGCGAGCCGGCCTGATCCGGGCTGAAGACCTCGACGACCAGGGCGAGGACGGCCTCGACTGGATCTTCGTCCTGCGCCGTCCTACCGCCACCGCCTGAGCTTCGCCGCCTCAGCACCGACGTCCACCCGGTCACCCTCCGGCCCGCTCAGCAGGTCACAGCCCCGCTGAAGCTCGTCGACGGTCAGCCCGGCGTCCCGCGTGCCGTAGTCGTTCCTGAACTCGGGCCAGTGCCCGCTCATCTCCGCGGTGGCGTAGACCCAGTGGTCCTGCACCCGCTCCGCCAGCTCGAACCGTCCGGCGCCGAGCTCGGGGGGAACAAAGGTGCCACCGGCCCGGCGTTCCTGCTCGTCGTACCGGTCCTCCCACCACTGCAGGGTCCAGCCGGGCCACCGCCCGGCAAAACGCTCGGCCACCCCGAGAACAGGCTCGATGCACCAGATCCCGGCGGTCCGGCTGCCCGGGTCCAGATGCAGACCACCCCGCGGCACCTCCGGCCAGCCCGTCACCCGATGCCCGTCCGTCAGCTGCTCGAGCAACGCCGGCCCGACCTGCCACGGCTGCCCGGCGTAAGGATCCAACGCGTACGCAACCTCGCCAACCGTGACCAGATAGCGCACGATCGGCTCCTCGTCGGCGGCCGCCCGGCCCCAGCGGTACAGGTCGGTGCTGTCCCAGGGTTCATGTTCCAGCACCGTCGAAGGCAGGCCCAGCGCGTCGGTCACATCGGAGATCCCGTTGTAGGCCCAGCGAATCTGCCACCCGGGCCAGGTCGCCCCGTACCCGTCCAGCAGCGCGGCCCGGCGCTCGTAGTCCAGATCGAGGTAGAACAGCAGCTCGCGGGTGTCGAGATCGAGGAGCGCTCCCGCCTCGCACGAGGACTCCAGTTGCCACTCGTCCGGCTCCCACACCGGGAAGGACCGGAGGACGGCGAGGGCGGGATCGGGCCCGAGCGCCAGCCAGGCATCGAGGCTGTAACCCATGCCGTTCGACCCGCAGTGCTGCCAGCTGCCACCCTGCCGGATAGCAACGTTCGTCCGAGACCCCATCGGCGGATCCTAGGACCCCGCCGACCGCCCACACCCGCGGCCCATCACTATCGCGCCACTCGCTTCCGGCAAGTCCGACGGCCCGCGATCGTCCCTGGGCGGGACGGGCGGCTGCCGCGCTCGCCCCAGGCGGCGGTTCAGCCGCGCAGGCGGAGGCCTCGGGGTGTGGCCCGGAATCCGGCCGAGGTCAGCGCGTCGCGCAGCGGCGAGGAGTGCACCGATTCGCCGTCGGCCCGTTCGACCGACATCGGGCCGAGCGCCCCCGATCGCACCGATCCCGCCAATGCCTGCCCGGCCGCAATCAGCGCCTCGGGGTCGTCCACGAAGGACAGCAGCGTGCGCCCGCCGCGTTCGACGTAGAGGACAACGTCGCCGCCGACCATGACGACCAGGGCGCCGGCTTTGCGGCCGGCGCGGTGGCCTGTTGCCGGGGCTGTTTCGCCGTTGCCGCTGTCGACCACACGGTCTGGCCACGGCAGGGCCGCGCCGTAGGGATTGGCCGGGTCGGTCGCTGCCAGCACGACCGCTGTCGCCCCGGTGCGTTTGGCCAGCTCGGCGGGTTCGGCCAGCGCCCGGAGGCGGTCCACCGCGCCCGGGACCGCAAACTGGGCCGCTCCGAGGCCTTCCACGAAGTAGCCGCGGCGGGCGGCGCCGCGTTCTTCGAGTGCGCCGAGCACCGGGTAGACCGCGGCAAATCCGCCGGTCACGCCCTCGGCCATCACCGCGCCGCGGGTCACGACGCCGTGGCGTTCGAGCAGGAGGTCGGCCAGGGCGGCTGCGCGGCGGGTCGGGTCGAGATCGCGTTCCGGGAGCCGGGACCAGCGACCGGCCATCGCGGGTGGGCCGGTGCGGCTGGGCATCTGCGGGCGTCCGGGGCGGCGGTACCGGGTGCGGGCCGGGGCGGCCTTTGCCCGATGGGCGCCGCTGTGGCCGAGGAGCGCACGCAGCGGGGCGAACGTGTCGTTGGTGAGCTGCCCGGCCCAGACCAGGTCCCAGATCGCCGCGGCGAGCCCGGGGTCGTCGGTCGAGCCGACCTTGTCGGACAGGTTGCGGAAGAACAGTGCCTGCCCGTCGCTCAGCGCATCGAGCACCGACTGGTGCAGCGGCGTCAGGGCCACCTCGTCGTCGGGCGGCGGGAGCAGCAGCGGGGCGCTGTCGGCGTAAGCCAAGGTGACCCAGCCGTCGCCGCCGGGGATGGAGCCGGAACCGGCCCACAGCACCTCGCCGCTCGCGCAGAGCTCGTCGAGCTGCGGTGGTGTGAAGTCGGCGATCCGCGCGGGCAGGACCAGGCGTTCCCAGGCCGACGCCGGCACCGCGATGCCCTGCAGCTGCTCGATCGACGCGGCGACGGCGTCGACCCCGCGGGCGTTGCCGCCGATCTGATGCCACCGGGGCAGGAACGCCGCCAGCACGCGCGGGGCCACCGGCTCGATCTCGCGGCGCAGCGCGGCCAGCGAGCGGCGCCGCAGCATGCGCAGCACTTCGGCGTCGCACCACTCGGTGCCGGCGCCGCCGGGGGAGAACTCGCCGGACACCACCCGGCCGGTCGCGCTGAGCCGCTTGAGGGCCTGTTCGACGACAAACACCCCGAGCCCGAAGCGGGCCGCGCAGGTCGCCGCGGCGAACGGGCCGTGGGTGCGGGCGTACCGGGCGACGAGGTCACCGAGCGGGTCGGTGACCGGCTCCAGATAGGCCTCGGCGACACCGACGGGCAGGGCGACACCGAGCGCGTCGCGGTAGCGGCCGGCGTCCTCGACGCCGATCCAGCGTTCCTCGCCGGCGATCCGGACCTGCAGTGCGCGCCGGGTCAGGGATTCCAGCCAGGCGAGGTCGACGCCGCGGGCGGTGAGCTCGGCGGGGGACAGGTCGCCGAGCAGTCGCAGCAGCTCGGCCACGTCCTCGGCGTCGCGCGGGCTGCGGGTGGTGGTCAGCCACTGCAGCTGGCTCTCGGTCTCGGTGACCACCGTGGGGTCGAGCAGCTCGCGCAGGTCGACGCGGCCGAGCAGCTCGCCCAGCAGGGTCGAGTCCAGGGCCAGCGCGGCCGCCCGGCGCTCGGCCAGCGGCGCGTCACCCTCGTAGAGGAACGCACCGACGTACCCGAAGAGCAGCGACCGCGCGAACGGTGACGGACGTGGTGTCTCGGCCTCGATCAGGCGCACCTTGCGACCGGCGATCTCGCGCATCAGGCCGACGAGGCCGGGCACGTCGAAGACGTCCTGCAGGCACTCGCGGGCGGCTTCGAGGGTCACCGGGAAGTCGGCGAATTCGCGGGCCACGTCGAGCAGCTGCGCGGACCGCTGCCGCTGCTGCCAGAGCGGCTGCCGCCGGCGCGGGTCGCGGCGGGGCAGGAGCAGGGACCGGGCCGCGCACTCGCGGAAGCGGGACGCGAACAGCGCCGAGGTGCCCACCGACTCCTCGACGATCTGGGAGATCTCCTCGGGGTCGAACGCGACCAGCTCGGCCCCCGGCGGCTCCTCGGCGGTGTCCGGAAGCCGCACGACGATGCCGTCGTCGGAGGGCATGACCTGACCGTCGACGCCGTACCGCTCGGAGAGCCGGCGGGCGATCGCCAGGGCCCAGGGTGCGTTGACCCGGGCGCCGAGGACGCAGTGCACGGTCATGCGCCAATCGCCGAGCTCGTCGCGGAAGCGTTCGACCACGATGGTGCGGTCGTCGGGGAGATTGCGGGTCGACTCCCGCTGCTCGCGCAGGTAGGCCACCAGGTTGTCGGCGGCCCACTCGTCCAGCCCGGAGGCGCGCAGCGACTCGATCGCCGTCTCGTCACCGGCCCGGGTCAGGGTGCGCAGGCGGGCGCCGATCGCGCGGCCCAGCTCGACCGGGCGGCCCAGGGCGTCGCCCTTCCAGAACGGCATCTTGGCCGGTGCGCCCGGCGCGGGGGAGACCAGCACCCGGTCGGGGGTGATGTCCTCGATCCGCCAGGACGTCGAGCCCAGCAGGAAGACGTCGCCGACCCGGGACTCGTAGACCATTTCCTCGTCGAGCTCACCCACGCGGGAGGCGCGCTCGGAGCCGGCGAGGAAGACGCCGAACATGCCGCGGTCGGGGATCGTGCCACCGCTGGTGACGGCGAGACGCTGGGCGCCGGGCCTGCCGGTCAGCTCGTCGGTCGTCCTGTCCCAGACCAGCCGGGGCCGCAGCTCGGCGAAGGCGGTCGACGGATAGCGCCCCGAGAGCATGTCGAGCACGGCGTGCAGGGCCGAGTCGGGCAGCTCGGCGTAGGGGGCGGCGCGGCGCACGAGCACGGCCAGCTCGTCGAGCTGCCAGGCGTCGAGCGCGACCATGGCCACGATCTGCTGGGCGAGCACGTCGAGAGGGTTGCGGGGGTAACGCAGCTCCTCGATCGCTCCCTCGCTCATCCGCTCGGCGACGACCGCGCAGGAGACGAGGTCGCCGCGGTGTTTCGGGAAGACGACGCCCCGGGAGACCGCACCGACCTGGTGGCCGGCGCGGCCGATGCGCTGGAGCCCGGCCGACACCGACGGCGGTGCCTCGATCTGCACGACGAGGTCGACCGCGCCCATGTCGATGCCGAGCTCGAGGCTGGAGGTGGCGACCACCGCGGGCAGCTGCCCGGACTTGAGCGCCTCCTCGATCTGCTTGCGCTCCTCGCGCGACACACTGCCGTGGTGCGCGCGAGCGACTACCGGTGACGCTCCGGTTGCTATGGGTGACTGGGCCATCATGGCGGCCGGGACGCGGTCGGGCTGCTGCTGCGCCTCGGCCGTCTCGGCGGCCAGCTCGTTGATCCGGGCGCAGAGCCGCTCCGCGCCCCGCCGCGAGTTGGTGAAGACGATGGTCGAGCGGTGCTGCCGGATCAGGTCGAGCACACGCTCCTCGACCGCGGGCCAGATCGACGGCGTGTGCTGCCGGCCGCCGGGGCTCGGTGGCTCGTCCGGGTCGACCTCGGGCGTCTCGTCGAGGCGGGTCATGTCCTCGACCGGGACCTGGACCGAGACCTCGATCGTCTTGGAGCTGCGCGGCTGCACGATCTCGACGTCGCCCGCCCCGCCGAGGAACCGCGCGGTCTCGTCGATCGGCCGCACGGTCGCGGAGAGCCCGACACGCTGCGCCGGCCGGCCGAGCAGGGCGTCGAGGCGTTCGAGCGAGAGCGCCAGGTGGGCGCCGCGCTTGGTGGCCGCGACGGCGTGCACCTCGTCGATGATCACCGTCTCGACACCACGCAACGATTCCCGCGCTGCCGAGGTGAGCAAGAGGAACAGTGACTCGGGTGTGGTGATGAGGATGTCCGGGGGTGTCCGTGCGAACGCCCGGCGCTCGTCCGCCGGGGTGTCGCCGGTCCGCATGCCCACGGTGATGTCCGGCGGCGGCAGGCCGAGCCGTCCGGACGCCTGCCGGATGCCGGTCAGCGGCGCCCGCAGGTTGCGCTCGACGTCGACGGCCAGCGCCTTGAGGGGGCTGATGTAAAGGACACGGCACCTCTGCTTGGCGTCCTCGGGCACGGGCTCGTGGGCCAGCCGGTCGAGCGACCAGAGGAACGCCGCGAGCGTCTTGCCGGAACCGGTCGGCGCCACGACGAGCGCGTTGCGCCCGGCACCGATGGATCGCCACGCACCGGCCTGGGCGGCGGTGGGCGCGGCGAACGCGGCCTTGAACCACTCCCGGGTGGCGAGGCCGAACTGCTCCAGCACGTCTGACACGAGTCCATGGTGCCCCCGGGGTCCGACAGAAACTCGTGGCCTTCGGAAACATCCATCCGAGTGATGGCTCCGAACCACCGGTAAGACCCACCATCTGGATGGGCATCAATCAGACGTTGGAGCACAGGATGGGCACTCACCCAGCGCTTTCGCTTGACCGGAAGGACCATGGTGCGGTCTGGTGACGTGCGGCACATTGATGAACGCACAGAGTACGCATCGATGGCCGCCACCGACGATGCCGTAGAGGCCCCACGAACAGGAGGCACCGTGTCCGATCGCGTTTCCCCCGTACGGCGCCTCGGTAGCGCTGCGGCAGCCGTGGCTGCACTCGCCACCGTCGTCCTCTCCGCGACACCGGCTCAGGCGGCCGGTGACGGCTACGTCCGTCTCGCACACCTTTCGCCGGATACGCCCGCCGTCGACGTTTACCTGAAGTCCGACTCGGGCGCCATGAAGGACCAGAAGTTTGACGGCGTCGCCTATGGCGCTCTGTCCGACTATCTCCGTCTACCCACCGGGACCTACTCGGTGGCGATGCGCAAGACCGGTGCCGCCGCGAGCACTCCGCCCGTGCTGACCACTCAGGTCACGGTCGACAAGGGTGCGGCGTACACGGTTGCGGGTGTCGGTCGTTATGCCGATCTCGGGCTGCGTGTCCTCAAGGACGACCTCAAGCTGCCCGATGCCGGCGACTCCAAGATCCGCATCATCCAGGCGTCGGTGAAGGCGCCCGTGCTCGACGTCGGCGGCGCGAACGGCAAGTCGATCGCCGACGGCGTCCAGTTCGCGACGACCACGACGTACCGCGAGGTCAACCCGGGCAAGTGGACCGTCCGGGTGAAGCCGAGCGGCGGCGGTCAGACCAGTGACCTGCCGTGCACGCTCGGTGCCGGGAACGTCTACTCGCTGCTGGTTCTCGACGACAAGAACGGCGGTCTCAAGCCGGAGCTGCACATCGATGCCGCACGTCAGGGCACCGTGCCGCAGGGCGGCGTGGCCACCGGTGTGGGTGGCAGCCAGCCGCACTCCCAGCTGCCGATGGCGCTGGGCCTCGCGGGTCTCGCCGCCGTGCTGACCGGTGGGGTGCTCGTCGCGATCAGGCGCCGCCCCCGCGTCTCCTGACGGCGTACCAAATGACGGTTTATGCCTCTGAGGGCACGGCTGAGAAGGATCCGGCAGCCGTGCCCGACGATGTCCCCGAGCCCGAGACCGGAACGCGCCGCAAGGCGCTACGTGCCGCTCTGCCGATCGTGGTGTCACTGCTGGTGGCGTTCGTGGTGGCCACGGGTTATCTGATGGTCCGCGAGCCGCGGGGTTCGGGTGATCTCGGTCGCTGGAGCGGGTCCGCGAGCCCGGCCGCCGTCCAGCCGTCGGAGGACATGGAAGGTCTGCCCAACCCGTTCCACACGGCTGCACCGGAGCTCGGCGGCCCACCGACCCGGCTCCAGGTCAAAGCGATCGGTGTCGATACGAGCCTGGAGACCCTGCACCTCGGTACCGACGGCGAGTTGCAACCGCCCAAGACCAACAACCAGGCCGGCTGGTACGCGGACGGCACCGCACCCGGCGACATCGGACCGGCCGTTCTGGCTGGTCACGTCGATTCGAAGCAGGGGCCCGCCGTCTTCTACCGCCTCCGCGAGATCGAGGCCGGCGACAAGATCGAGGTGACCCGGGGCGCCCGGACGGTGACGTTCACGGTGACCTCGACGGCCTGGTACCCGAAAAAAGCGTTCCCCACCGGCAAGGTCTACGGCCCCACTCCCGACCGCCAGCTGCGACTGATCACGTGCGGCGGGGTTTTTGATCAGAGCCTGCGGTCGTACAAGGACAACCTCGTGGTCTACGCGGTGGCCGGGTGATCGGCGTTCCCCCGGTCCGCCGGCGATGACTATCCTGGTCAGGAAAGCGACGGGTGGAGGCTGATGGCGGTCAGGCGCATGCTCATCGCCGGTCGGTATCGTCTCCTCGAGCCGGTCGGCTCCGGAGGCATGGGCCGGGTCTGGCTCTCCCGTGACGAGATGCTCGACCGTGACGTCGCGGTCAAGGAGTTCGTCCCGCCGGAGTGGATGACCGACGAGGAGAAGGCCCGGCTGCGCACGCGCACCCTGCGCGAGGCCCGCAGCGCCGCCCGTCTCAACCATCCGCACGTGGTCCGCATCTACGACGTCGTGCACGCCGAGGACCTTCCGTGGATCGTCATGGAGTACGTGCCCTCGCGCTCGTTGCACCAGGTCATCGGTGAGGACGGCCCGTTCGAGCCGGGTGCCGCGGCCCGGATCGGCCTCGACGTGCTGGAGGCGATCACCGCCGCGCACCGGGCGGGTGTGCTGCACCGTGACGTCAAGCCCCACAACGTACTTATCGGTCATGACGGCCGGGTGGTGCTCACCGACTTCGGTCTGGCCACATTTGTCGACGACGGCTCGGTGACCGGTCCCGGCCTGGTGGTCGGCTCCCCGCAGTACGTCTCACCCGAGCGCGCCCGCGACGGTGCGTCCACGGTGGAGTCCGACCTGTGGTCCTTCGGCGCCACCCTGTACGCCGCGGTCGAGGGCCGTTCGCCGTTCGCGCGGGACAGCGCCATGGCGACGCTGATGGCGCTGGCCACGGACGAGCCGGACCAGCCCGTGAAGGCCGGTCCGCTCGCGCCTGTGCTGATGGGGCTGTTGCGCCGGCAGCCCACCGAACGACTGACGGCTGACCAGGTCGAGGAGCAGCTGCGCACGGTCGTGGCGGAGGCGGGGCTGGTGCTGCCCAAGGCCCGTGCGGTCGTACCGTCTCAGCGCAGGGCGCCGGAGGACGAGCCGGTCGAGGCCAAGGCCGAGGCCGGCGGGGGTGGGATGGGAGCGGCGCTGGCCGCGGCCCTGCCGGGTGTGGTCTATCCGCCCGCGCCGCCCACCGAGGAGCCGAAGGAGACGCATCCGAGCGCGCCCCTGGTGTCGGCGCCGCCGAGGAGGAAGCGCTCGCGCCGCCGCCTGATTGTCGCCGGTTTTGTCGCGTTGATCCTGCTGGCCGGTGGTGGTGTCGCCGCCGGTCTGGCGTTGCGCGGTGACCAGGACAAGGCGCAGGCACAGCCCGGAGTTGCCCTGGGTCCCACACCGGGCGTCGTGACGTCCTCGGGAAGCGGCGGCAGCATGGGCGGGTTCAGCCCGGTCAACTGCGAGAGCCCTGCCCGCCCGGGCCTTCCGCTCACACCGGTGCCCGGCGCGGAGAAGCTCCGCGGCGGATGGGCGCTCTTCGAGGGCTGGTCCTATTACGCCGATCCGTCCGGTTTCCACATCGCTGTTCCGGACGGCTGGACCTACGAGACCATCGGCACCACGATCTGTTTCCGTGACCCGAGCAACATCCGGATCCTCAGCATCGACCCGGCCCGCAGCCCTCAGGGCGACCCGGTGCAGGCCTGCCGCAAGGAGGTCAGCCGGCTGCGTGCCGCCGGTGAGCTGCAGGGGTACGACCAGTTGCGGATCGACCGGGTGCCCGGCCTGGCCCGGGCGGCCGACTGGGAGTACACGTACGACGGCCGCGCCGGCGAGCAGATGCACGCGATGACCCGCTGGCGGGCGGCGAACGACGGCAAGGCGTACGCGATCGGTCTGATGACCCGCGAGCTGGACTGGCCGGGCAATTTCGAAAAATGGGGCATGATCCAGAGCACCTTCTACACCGACAACT